>NZ_JAUORW010000002.1:0-316319 GCF_030548245.1 Psychrosphaera sp. 1_MG-2023 | reverse complement strand
GGTGCCTCGACCCGGAATCGAACCAGGGACACGGGGATTTTCAATCCCCTGCTCTACCGACTGAGCTATCGAGGCACTTAGGAGGTGCAATTTTAGAGAAATGGTGCCGACTGCCGGAGTCGAACTGGCGACCTACTGATTACAAGTCAGTTGCTCTACCAACTGAGCTAAGTCGGCACACTGGATACTCAAAGAGTACTCTCTAAAAGAGACTGTATGAATGACCATCTTTTTGGTGAAAGATGGTGCCTCGACCCGGAATCGAACCAGGGACACGGGGATTTTCAATCCCCTGCTCTACCGACTGAGCTATCGAGGCACATACTGTGCTTTTTTCCCGTAACAAGGCTGTCCTTGTTGCGGGCGTGTATTAAACGGATTTTGGCTTTTTAAGTCAACTATTTTTTGCAATAGTTTTACCAAATGTGTAGTTTTTAGCCTATTCGAGCAGTTTTAAGCCCAAACATACGGTTTTGAGTAATAATATCCTTGTACAACTTCAATTCCCGCTTCTTTAACAAAAGCTAATTCTTGTTTGGTTTCGACGCCCTCAGCAATAACTGTCATACCTAAAGCGTGAGCCATTTCAACAACGCTCTTTATAATAGCTTGGTTTTCGGTATTTATATGGCAATCAGCAATATATTGTCTATCGACTTTTAACTCTTGAAATGGAAATTCGGTCAGTTGCTTCATCGTTGAATAACCCGTACCGTAGTCATCGATAGAAACAGAGCACCCTAGTAAACGTAATCGCGTGGTGATTTCCTGTGCAATCAGCAAATTATCGACAATGCACGATTCCGTTAATTCTATGGTCAACCTATTAGGTTCTAGGCCATATTTTTTTAGTAACCCGTCTATCTCGTTGACAAACTCGTGAGACGTTAAATCTTTCATCGACAAATTAATTGAAAAATTAACGTCTTTATAATCCGCCATTTTCTCAAATGAGCAATCAAAAAGAACTTTGTTAAATTCGGTGATCCTACCGTTATTCTCAAACAAATGAATAAACTGATTTGGGTAAATAATAGTGCCGTCAAAGGATTTTAAGCGAGACAATATTTCGTACCCGACTATATGCTCATTGCCCATTTCGACCTTGGGTTGAATAACCGGATAAAAAGTTTCTTTTGATATTTCAAATGTCTCGGCATCAAAAACGGCTTCGGCTAATGGATTGCCAACCGCCTTATTAGACATGATCCTCGCGGTAGCCTTATCGACAAGACCAACCAATTGTGTCGTGGAGAATGGCTTGGTGAGTTGACCCAGTATCGCGAGATCATGCTGTTTTGCTATAGATTCAGCCATTTGCAGAACTTTTGACTCAAATCCCGAAATCACAATCACTTGACCTTGGTACCGCATGTCACCCAAAAATTTTAAAAATGCGATTCCATCAATTTTTGGCATCTGTAAATCAACCAAAACGATGTCATTTATACTAGAACCCCGGCAAAGATAATCTAGTCCTTGTTGCGGACAAGCGTACTGTCCAATTGACTCAATTCCAATTTCACCGAACTTGTCTTCGATAAATTGTAAAAAGAATGGGTCGTCGTCAACTGCGGTAATATTATTTAATAATTCTAAATTTTCCATACATCCTGTACCAAACCACACATACTAGTTTAAGTTTTAGATTGAATTGTCGAAATAAGCAAACGATACTGTATTACATCAACGTCAAATAATCTTAAAAATAATAGACTAAAGCGAATTTATGGATATCGAAGCTAAGAAAGTGCCATTTTTAAAGCCCGCGCAGCTTTTTACAATTTGGATTACGATTTTTGTATGTTTTGTCGTACTTGCCGCATTAGGAGGACTCAAAACCCTTCAACAATGGCACGAGCCTCAAAACTATAAATCTGAGTTACAGAGTCATCTTGCATCCGCAGTTAAAGGCTTGCCTCTTGACTATCTAAGCTCAAATAAAGCTGCAGCGGCTCAAAACTACATTAATGCGGTACACGGTGGGGCTAAAAATAAAGCTTTTTTCTTATATAGAATGTCCGCCGGCAAGCTCGTTTTACATGCTAAAACTGGTGCATTTGATGGTTATATGCCAACACCAATATTGGCAAATCACGAAACCGATTTAAACAACTGGGTTGAGATAAGACGCATTATTAAAGTCGATAATCAAGACGCGGGACTTATAATCGCAGCAATGCAAAAGAAGAAAGCCGATGTGCGGTCTTGGTTTATTGTTTTGTTGGTCGCTCTAATCGCGTCCATAATATTGACCCGAATAATTGCCTCAATGCTAAACCTTTCGGTTTCTAAATATGCGGTTCCTCTATTAAAAGACACCAATTTAATTGTAAATAAAAACAGCTTTGAAAAACGTTTAGCCGTCAAAAAATTTGGTGCCTTCTCTGAACTCGCAGGCTCTTTAAACAAGTTGTTTAAATATGTCGCCCGCACCGAGCAAGCTAATAAAGAATTGGAAAAATCGAATCAGCAACTCGCCCAAGATATGGAAAGTAAAATAGCTGAACGAACCCATGCATTAAGAATTGCGATGGAAGAAGCTGAAGCCGCGAATGAATCTAAATCGACGTTTTTAGCAACCATGAGCCATGAAATTCGAACCCCGATGAACGGCATTATTGGTTCCATCGACTTATTACGAAATAGCACTTTGGATCAAAATCAGTATCGATTATCAGATACGATCCGAGAGTCTGCCTTTTCATTGCTGAGAATAATTGACGACATCCTCGACTTTTCAAAAATCGAAGCTGGAAAACTCGAAGTAGAAAACATTCCAATGTCGATTAATAGTATTGTAGAAGCGGTTGGCAGAACATTGATGTCCGTTGCTGAGCAGAAAAATGTAGAGTTACGACTCTTTGTTGACCCTCGAATCAATGAAGACCTAATGGGCGACCCAATACGCATACGTCAGATCTTGTTTAACTTAGCTGGCAACGCAATCAAGTTTACTCAAACGACCCGCGAGCACACCGGCATTGTGCAAATTAGAGCGGAAATTTTAGAGTCTAATTTAGAGTTCACCAACGTCAAATTAAGAGTAATAGATAATGGCCGCGGTATGTCCGAGCGCCAGGTTCATTATGTATTTCAACCATTTAATCAAGCTGAAGGCGCTGTAACACGTCAATTTGGTGGCACCGGACTTGGCTTGACAATTTGTCAGCGCTTGGCTGACTTAATGTATGGACAAATTCACGTTAAATCTGAAATTGACGTAGGCTCAGAGTTTACGGTTAGTTTGCCACTACGCACTAATCCAAGTTCTACAACCGAAATTGAACTCGACTTTTCCAAAGTTGATTTAGTGTGTTATTCACCTGATGGATTCCATACGGCGGCAATTGACGAATACAGCAAATATTTTGGCAGTAAAAACACCTTAGTTAATAGCGTCGAAAGCCTTATCCATGTTGCAAATCATTATCGCTATGACTTAGACAAACAGCCTATCTGGATCATCGACGCAACAGAATTTCATGATGAAGCATTAAAAACCATTGACCAGCTAATGACATTTGAAAAGTGTCAGCAGGTTCGATTCTTAATGCTAACTAACTCCATTAACTTCCAGGAAAAAACAAGAGATCGAGTGTGGGTATTACATGCCGTGCCACTTTGCCGAGCCGCCCTATTAGAGGCTATTGGTGAAGTCATGGAAAACAAAAAGATCAAAAACATTGGCATGCCAAAAAATAGAAACACCCCTCGTGTCGCTAAATATGTGATGTCGATAGAAGAAGCTCGTAAAAATAGGAAATTGGTGTTACTTGCCGAAGACAATGCGATGAACCAACAGGTCATCACCGAGCAGTTAAATATGCTCGGTTATGCCGTAGAAGTAGCAAATGACGGTGAAGAAGCGATTAATCTGTGGCGAAGAAATCATTATCCACTGGTGTTGACCGACTTACACATGCCAATTAAGAGCGGGTACGACGTTATCAAAACCATTCGTAAAGAAGGCATTGATCAACCTAAAGAAAATGGCATAACCCGAGTTGTTGCTATTACGGCTAACGCCCTAAAAGGCGAAGAGCAAAAATGTATCAACCTAGGTATGGATGGTTACTTAACTAAACCGCTTGAGCTAGCAGATTTAGAAGTAGTGATGAAAAAATGGCTAGACCTTCACCCCGAAGCTCCCATTGAAATACAAACATCGGTCGCCCGTTCTGCGGAGCATCACCCAAAAGAGGTTGTGCCAATTCAACAAGCTGTTTTGATCAGTTATTTAGGTAATGATATTGAGCGCCACAAAAAGTATTTAAACATGTTCCAAGTAAGAGGCAATGAGCTTATCGACCAAATAAGTGAATTTGTAAAACAACAAGAACGTGAAAATGTTAAAAACTTTGCTCACCAATTTAAATCGATGGCAAAAAGTGTCGGTGCGATGACATTGCATGAATCGACACTAAAATTAGAAAGTATTGCCCAATCAGCTGACATGGCGGAAATTGAAGAATTGTTTACGCTTATTTTACAGCAGTTTAATGACGTTATCGTATTTGTAAGAGATAACTACAATATAGCGATTTAACTTTAAACCGCGATAAATAGGTCTCAACAAAAAAGGGCGATGTTATTTACATTGCCCTTTTGTTTATGATGTTAGCAACCTGATGACCATTAGCTTTTAGGGACGTAACCTTCAACAGTCACATCTTTACCTTCAAACAAAAATCCAATCATTGAAGTTTCTAAAAACTCTCTATGTTCTGGGTTAATCATCGATAACTTATGTTCGTTAATTAACATTACTTGTTTCTTCTGCCACTCGGCCCAAGCTTCTTTGGATATGTTATTAAAAATTCGCGTACCGACTTCACCCGGGTACAATTGGAAGTCTAATCCTGGTGCATCTTTTTTTAGATATTCACAAAATACTGTTCTGGCCATGTAAATTCTCACTCATGGTTAAAATAAAAGAGTTTATTTCGGTATTGTAACTGAGCCTATATTGTAATACCAATTCCCATATTGAATAGTTCACTAATCGCGAAAGAATAGCTTTCCAAAGTAGACTTTAACTACTGAGCCTTTGAAACGAGAAACAATTCCTTTTCACAGTCATTACCAAATAACCTTCACTTTTATACTCGCTCTTTGGAAGCCTATTCCTGCTTTAAAATTCGGTTCTGAATAAAAAGCTGGAGCAAAGTGCCTCAACTGTCAAAACCGCAAATCAAGTGAACCTCTGATTAGAAAATTAATAAACATTAGTTATTTTGAGTCGCTAGTAACAGCAACTTTTGGGCTACCGCTGACAATCCAACCTTCTGATTAACTTGGTCTGTATCATCCAAAGAAAACCAAATATCCGCAGACTCAGCAACAATCAAAGGTTTACTCGACAATGAAATAAGAACGGGTTGCACATCCAAATGGTAATGACTAAATGTATGGCGAAATAGGTTCTGCTCTTCGGCTAACAAATCGTATTTAGCGGGGTTTATTTGCCAGTCTTGTAGTTGCGCTTCTATTTCCGCTAGGGAATCAAATTCGGGAAAACTATATAAGCCCCCCCAAATCCCTGACATTGGTCGTTGATATAAATATACAGATTGTTCATGTTTTAAAATGAGCAGGTGAGCAAATTTTATGGGTTTGTCTTTTTTAGGCTTTTTACCCGGGCACTCGCTGACAATATTCTGGTTGAACGCTTCGCAATGTTTACTCACTGGACATTCACTGCATTTAGGTTTACTTCGAACACATAACGTTGCCCCTAAATCCATCATCACTTGATTATAATTCGCGATGCGTTGTTTTGGCGAAAACTGCTCAGCCACTAGCCATAGCTGATCTTCAACGGATTTAGTCCCAGGCCACTGCGTAACGCCCATAAAACGAGATAAGACGCGCTTGACGTTGCCATCTAATATCGCGTGATGTTGGTTAAGAGACAGAGATAAAATTGCCCCGGCGGTAGACTTACCAATGCCAGGCAAAGCAAGTACTTGGTCAAACTGAGTAGGAAACTGACCGTTATATTGCTCCGTAATGATCTGAGCTGACTTATGTAAATTACGTGCTCTGGCGTAATAACCGAGTCCAGTCCAAAGATGCAAAACCTCATCTTGTGGCGCGGCGGCTAAATCAGCCACCGTTGGAAACTGCGCAATAAATCGCTCAAAATATGGGATTACCGTAGTGACTTGGGTTTGTTGCAACATAACTTCTGACAACCAAACTTTGTACGGCGTAACGTCTTGCTGCCAAGGTAAGTGTTTTCGGCCATGTTGGTCAAACCATGACAATGCTCGCTTTGCAAACCAAGCGGCGTGTTGCTTATTTGTTTCGTTCATAATTCAATTTTAAAAGAATATTTTGCCAATGGTATCAAATTGCGCCAATAGGAAGTCGACTTTTTAGGTTCTTTAGCTACGTAACCTGACAAACCAGTAAAAAACCTTGAGAGAAAATCGCTGCTATACGATAATAACGGCCTTTCCGACGGCAAAAAACGAGATTAGTCCAAATGACCGAGCAAGATCACAAAACCATTGAGCAAGCAAAAGCCGAAGGTAAATACATACGTACCATTAAAAGCTTTGTGAAGCGAGAAGGTCGTTTAACTAAGGGGCAACAAGCTGCACTAGATCAACACTGGTCTACAATGGGTTTGGAGCACGCACAAGGTTTAGTCAACTTTGAGCAGGTATTTGGCAACAACAACCCTGTTGTATTAGAAATTGGTTTTGGCATGGGTGCTTCACTCGTTGAAATGGCTAAAAACGCTCCGGATAAAAACTTTGTTGGTATTGAGGTTCATTTACCTGGTGTCGGTGCGTGTTTGTCATCAGCAAACGAAGCAGGTGTCGATAACTTAAAAGTATACGAACACGACGCGGTGGAAATTTTACGCGACTGCATTGCTGATCAGTCTATCGATACAATTCAGCTGTTTTTTCCAGATCCGTGGCACAAAACTCGCCATCATAAACGCCGAATTGTGCAATCAGCATTTGTGCAATCTTTACGTTCTAAGCTTAAAATAGGTGGTGTTTTCCATATGGCAACTGATTGGGAAAACTACGCAGAACATATGATTGAGGTGATGGACCAAGAAGAAGGGTTTATCAATATTGCCAGCGATATCAACTCTGATGAAAATGCCCATAGCATTTTTGTTGAACGCCCGGAACATAGACCCCTTACCAAATTTGAACAACGTGGCCACCGTTTAGGGCATGGCGTTTGGGATATTATGTATAAGCGTGTGAGCTAACATGTCCAATTTGTCACCTGAGAACCAAGTTTTAGAACGCAATATTGATCAGTTTCCTGCGGGTGACATTTTACTGCTCGATGTAATGCCCGACGATGCACCATTAAACTTTGCGTCTGTCCGTCAAGACATCACATGGCACGGTTTTACACCATTTTTCGATACCCACCAGTTTTTTCAAACCAAAAAATTCCACAAATTTGATGTTTCCTTTTCTGCTTGGTTCGACACCGAGCAGCGATTCGACGCCATTGTTATTTATTACCCTAAAGCTAAGCATCGTTTTGACTACTACCTTTCAATGGCGAGTAAATTGCTCAATGATAACGGTTTAATTTACGTCGTTGGCGAGAAAAAAGGCGGCATTAAAAGCTGTGATAAAGGGCTAAAACCATTTGTCATAAAAGCCAATAAAATTGACTCTGCTCGTCACTGTATGTTGTATATCGGAGCATCCAATGGCGTCGTTTGTCCAAAAACTATGGAACAATGGTATTCATCTACAACCCTTGATATCGAGGTTACAGGTGAAACTATTTCACTTACTTTATTCTCCCTTCCGGGCACTTTTAGCGCTAATCGACTAGATGATGGCACTGAACTGCTACTCAAAACAATCACTTCTGTAACTGGCAAGGGTTTAGATTTTGGCTGTGGATGCGGCGTGATTAGTGCAGCTGTAGGCAAACGATTTGGTACGCCAATGACGGCAGTAGACGTAGACGCACTCGCCATCGCAAGTAGCAACAAAACCTTTGAATACAATAACATAAAAGCAAAGGCATTAGCCTCAAATGGACTTTCACAGCTTATCGCGAAAGCCGATAAGTTTGACTTTATAGTGACCAATCCTCCCTTTCATACGGGTATAGACACCGACTACAATATTACCGAGCAATTCATTCAGCATAGTAAAAAAGTTTTACAACCTAAGTACGATTTTTGGATGGTCGCCAATGCCTTTTTACCTTACCCAGATGTTTTTAAGCATTACTTAAAACCTGTTGATGTAAAAAGTAATAATAAGCGCTTTAATATTTATCACGCAGGCACTAGTATTAATTAGAGTAATTATACCACTCACGTCTTGGTTGATTACGTTTACGCAGGTTCATTCCTGAACTCATTGATCGGCAGAAAGTAGTCGCACGGTTAATATAACTTAAGCATTTTACGGAGAGATTATGCCAGGTGTTATATCTATGATTTTAGCTGGTGGTGAAGGTACTCGGCTATATCCGCTGACTAGAAGTCGCAGCAAACCCGCAGTACCTTTTGCCGGACAATACCGGCTAATAGACTTTGCGCTTAACAATTTCGTAAACTCTGATTTTCTTAAAATATTTATTCTTACCCAATTTAAATCCCAATCACTGAACATACATTTACGCCAAGCCTGGCACGTATCTGGGATTACAGACCGCTTTATTGACCCTATTCCTGCGCAGATGCGTATGGGTAAACGTTGGTATGAAGGCACAGCCGATGCGATTTATCAAAATTTACGACTTGTGCAAGAACATAATCCAGACCATGTTTGTGTCTTCGGCAGCGACCATATCTATAAAATGGACATCCGGCAAATGGTTGATCTGCATAAAAAACGCGGCGCTAAATGCACCGTTGCAGGTATAAAAGTCCCCATCGCTGAAGCCTCAGAATTTGGCGTAATAGAAATTGATGAAGACTGGAACATGGTCAGCTTTGAAGAAAAACCAGAGTCACCAAAGTGCATCCCAGGCCAACCCGATTTCGCATTAGTCAGTATGGGTAATTATGTTTTTGCTGCGAAAGCCCTTTATTCAGAATTAGAACGCGATGCGGCAAAACAAAAAAGCCACCACGATTTCGGAAAAGATATAATCCCGCACCTTTGTGATGAAGGTGAAGTTTTTGTTTATGACTTTAGCCGTAACGTCATCCCTAACGACGTTGGTAATCAAATGTATTGGCGCGATGTTGGTACGATTGACAGTTATTGGCAAACCAATATGGAATTATTGGCAAAAGAACCAGAATTCGATTTATTTAACAACCAATGGCCTTTTAGAACGTACCACCCATCACTTCCACCAGCACTGATTCGAGCATGTCGAAATGGCAAAGAAAGTGTCATTCGAAATTGTGCTATTTCAGCGGGCACAGAAGTATACGGTGCAACTATAGATCACTCCGTATTGGGTTATGACTGTAAAGTACGCTCAGGTGCTGAAATTTACGAATCGGTTTTAATGGGCGACAACAACATAGGTAAAAACGTTGTTTTGAATAAATGTGTCATAGACAAACATGTTCGTGTCGCGGATGGTGTTACTATAGGGGCAGATCCTGAGCTAGACCGCCAACGCGGCTTCACAATTTCGGCCAACGGTGTCACCGTTGTGCCACAAAATACAGATGTATTAGAGTAATCATTTTATGAATATATTATTTACGGTCTCTGAAATAGAAGGCCTAGTAAAAACGGGGGGATTAGCCGATGTGGCTAAGTACCTTCCTATAGTGTTAAATCACTCTGGTCATGATACTCGGGTGATTTTGCCTTATTATCGTGATATCGCTAAAGCTCATCCAGTTGCTGAACGCACGTTCTCGTTTTCCATTCGTGTCCACATTGAATATCAAGTCAAAGTTCACCAAATTACTCACGACAATTTAGTTGTTTATTGTGTTGATATCCCCGAGCTATTTGATAGAAACGGGATTTACAGTGACAGTTATCATGCCTATGAAGATAACGGCGAACGTTTTTCTGTATTCTCAATGGCTGCGCTGGATTTTATTCAATATTTCAGCGACCAAATACAATTTAAGCCTGACGTAATTCAATGTAATGATTGGCATACGGCCCTACTTCCAGCCTTATTTAAACATGATAAATATTGGCAAGGGCAAAACACTAAAACGATGTTAACCATCCATAACGGTGCGTTCCAAGGCATTAGCGGAAAACATCTAGTTCCGTCATTGCTGCATCGCTTAGGTGCAGACAACACTCATTATGAAGCTGATGTCATTAACTTTTTAAAACTTGGTATTATTAACGCAGATTCGATTGTTGCGGTGAGCCCTAACTACGCAGAAGAGCTGAAATCAGAGCTAGGTTCTCATCATTTATACGATATTTTCAACCAACATAAAGATAAAGTTTTTGGCGTGTTAAATGGTTGTGACTACAAAGATTGGGATCCGCTTAATGACCCGTATATTGAACAACAATACGATGCGACTTCGTTAGACACTAAAGTCGCCAATAAGTTAGCATTACAAAAACAAAATGGTCTTGAACAAAACGCTAATATTCCAATGATTGCTATGGTCAGCCGCCTTACCGATCAAAAAGGCTTAAATTATTTATTGCCGGCAATTCGAGAACTAGTGCAGCACAAAATTCAAATTTGTATTGCTGGTACAGGCGATCCTCTATACGTCGATCAACTTGAATACCTAGCCGGTAAACATAGCGCTAACGTGCATTTTTATCATGGTTTTTCAGAAGACATTGCCCATAAATATATGGCTGCTACAGATTTTTTCCTAGTGCCATCGTTATTTGAGCCTTGCGGCCTAACGCAAATGTACGCATTAGCCTATGGTACGCTTCCAATTGTAAGAGAAGTTGGCGGCCTTAAAGATACTGTTACCGATATCACAAACGAAGACGCTACCGGTGTTGTTTTTAAACAGCCGACTTGTGAGCAATTAGTTTCTGCTATACGTCGCGCCCTATTGTTTTATCATGAAGACACAGCTAAATTTAGAGTAGTGCAAACAAGAGCTATGAATACTAAGTTTTCATGGCAAGAAAGTGCGGAACAATATGTTGAAATATATAAACAAATGTTCAATTAATGGCCTTTGGGCGAGCTTACTGTTAAACGTAAGCTTCGCCTATGCGGCAGTACCTCTTGAATGTGTGCAATTACCATCTAGAGTCAAAGCATGCCCTAACCTGGTTTACCGTGGCATCGATGATCCCGAAACAGGGAAAACAAAGATATTTTGTTTCTGTAAAACTGACATGGTCAAACTAACAGCAAAAAATGTTTCGGAAGAACAAAGAATTCTAAATAAAATGGAATTACGGGATTTATTAGCAAAATATAACTACACTGAAAAGCAATTGTTCAAGTTAATTAGTAATTAAACAATGACTAAAATAGTGCTTCGCAGATAAAGATATTTGCTTAATGCTAGCGCGCAATAATTAGCATATATAGATAGAGACCTTGTGAGTAAAAAAACCGCTTCATCTTTAAAAACAACAATACTAACCTCCATTTTAATGGTCGGTATTTTGTCATTGGTATTGTCTGTATCCGTTACTATTTATAAGAGTAACGAGCAATATACGCGTGAAGCTTCATTTTTTGTGCAACAAATTGCAAAGATAGTCGCCTATAATTCTATAATCCCCGTTGCCTTCAACCAGCAAGGTGACCTTGACGACAAGCAAAAAGGATTTCTAAATACCATCAATAACATCAAAGAAGTTAGCCATATCCACATTTATCGATATGATGATTTCTCTGAGGAATTAACACTTTTTGCAAGCTACATAAAAAAGGGAGCAACGACACTAAGACCTCAATACAGCAAGGTTAAGACCCTAAAACAACCCGTATTCACGGAACGTTACATCGAATATGCAGAGCCAATTTATGATCATAGCTTTGAGGGTTCTACTCAAAACCCTCCCATTGGCTATGTGTATTTAAGATATGAACTCACCCAATACCTCCAATACAATCAGGAAATGTTAACCTGGAATACAATCGTTGCCGCTGTTGTAATCGCGTTAAGTATTTTGGTTTCCTTTTATGTATTAAATAAAGTGGTTGCCCCTATCAACCGCTTTGTCAGAGAAATTCAGTTAATAACCCAAAATAAGGCTTTTGATTCTAGGGTAAAATCCACCAACCTAATTGAAATGAATATGGTGGCTGAATCGATGAATGCGATGTTGGCTAAAATCAATTGGCAGATACATCAATCTGCTCAAGCTGAAAAAGAAATCACCGAGCTGAACCAAAACTTAGAAGAGAAAGTAATCTCACGCACTCAAGCTCTAAGAGATTCAAACCAAGAGCTGCTTGACGCCTTAGAGCAAGTACATCAATACCAATCTCAAGTTATTCAAAGTGAAAAAATGGCTTCATTAGGCCAAATGGTCGCTGGGGTTGCCCACGAAGTAAATACACCAATTGGTTTAGGGGTAACAGCGTCCACAATGCTGAGCGATAAAATTGATGAAATCAGCGAGGCCATGGAGAATCAAAAACTCAGCGCCCGCAAGCTCTCAAACTTTTTGGTCGAAAGCAAAGAAAACACCCAGATTATTTACCGTAATTTGAGTCGAGCAGCGGATTTAATCAGTAGCTTTAAACAAGTTGCCGTAGATCAAAGTGCCGACATAAACAGAGAAGTAAATATAAAGTCATTTTTTGAAGATATTTTATTGTCTCTTAACCCAACATTGAAACAAACCAGTCATGTAATCGATATTGATTGTGACGAAAACCTAGTTATCAAATCTAAACCAGGTCCTCTAAATCAGATAATCATAAATCTGATAATGAACTCCATTATTCATGGTTTTGACCAAATGGACCGCGGCCTAATTTCAATTCGGATAACGCAAAGAGCTAATACGTGTACGATTCATTATTCTGACAATGGCTCTGGTATTGAAGAAAAGATTAAACAAAAAATATTTGACCCGTTTGTAACCACGCGACGCGGTGAAGGCGGCTCTGGACTAGGTATGCACCTTGTGTATAACTTGGTAACGCAAGCGCTAAATGGTCGTATTGAAGTAACTAGCGAACTTGGCAATGGTGCGTCATTTGATATTCAATTTCCAGCAGTTCAGGTTCTTGAATATGAAAGTTAAATATTTGCAGATTTTGCTGTTAGTAAGCTTTCTACTTTTTAGTTTGACGTATTCGAAACAAGCAACGGCAAAAACAACCACACCGTTGGAACTGAAAGCGGTTTTAATCTATAAGATCGGCGCTTATTTACGCTCGAGAAATTCCCCAACAATTAAGGACTATTGTTTTGTCGGCGAAAAGGGCAAGGTATTAGCTGACTTGTTAATTGCAATGGTAAAATCCCGAGAGTTACAAAACACCATTAATGTTACGACTGAATCGTCTTTAGAAAAGTTCGGGACTCGCCAATGCCATATACTCTATGTTGCTGATATACCTAAAGACATGGAGCAAAAGCTAGTTTCATTATCCCAGTCAACCTTAACAATTGTTGGCGATGTATCGCAGTTAAAAAAAGGTGGGATTGTCAGTATCGAGGTTCAAGGTCGTAAATCGACGCTTTATACAAGTCTGAGCAATTTAAAAAACTCCGATATAGAAATCCATTCAAGATTGCTATCGATTATGACCAACGTTGACTAAGTCTGGTTCAAATCTAGATAGGATTAATGTCTAGGTAGTAATCTCGGTAAGAGCAAAAACTATAGTCTTTGCCTGCAACATTCTTTTTGCCCGCCAAGGAAATCGACGTACGGCTTTTGGTTACGTATAAGGTATGTCCGGTCCCCAAAACGGAGTGTTTCATTGTTGCCGAATCTGCCCCAGTTGCACACAACATGTTTACTGTTCTTCTATAATTGTCATTTTTAAACGCGCTGCCACTTTTGATAACAGGCCGAGAACGACTATTGCCACTATATTTCCAGTCCGCAAAACTTATGATCACTTTGTTGTTTCTAAAAAAGAGTTTGTCTTCATCTGTCAGGTAATGACTTCTCACTGACAATATTGAATTCTCGAATCCTTTGTCCTTCTCAACTTCGGATAAGTCAAAAATACTGACGCCATTTTCACCAATAACTTCCATTCTTAATGGAATTTCCCTGCTATCGTCTATACCAATCATCAATGCCGTTCGTTCGTCTATTCCGTAACCCATGATACTTTTAGACTGACTAATCAATTGTATTAAGCGACCTTGTCTACCTCGTTCTGAGAATCGGGTATCGACCACACCAAACGGGAATAACCCCAAGCCACCGTCAGCTATATATGTAGCTTGTCCATCTTTGAATTTTCTTGGGCAATTTTTAATTTTGTCACATTGCTTTAGCGGTGTTTTTGTTTGAAAAGCACCGTAAAGCAACGCCTTGTGACTGTCCCCATCAAGCATCATTACGGGTTTAGAAATAGATGACTGGCCTCCTGCAAATGCCATCGCAGATTCTTGATCCGCAGCAACAACTAATTCGGCTTTTAACATTCTTTGCTGGATTTCGTTAAGAATACTTTTAGCCATAGGATAGTCGTTGATAAAAGCATTTTTTAGATGAAAAGCATCGCCCTCAACAAAATAAATCCCCTGTGCTTCAGCCAACATTTCATTTAAGCGTTCAGGCTTTTTACAGATATCTCGTTGATACTCCGTTAATTTAGGGAATATTCGCTGGCGAGCGTATTGTTGTAATAACGATTGTCGGTAGTCTTCGAGTTTGTCACAGGCTTCAGCATCTTGATTCTGATTATTCGCTTCAATCGCAGCAAACAACGCCAAATCAGCAGGTAGCCAAGTAACGTCAGCGCCGAGCTCTTCAAATAGCTGAGTATATAAATCAACAGGCTCAAACTGGTCACGGTTTGCAGCAGTGACGATGACAATTTTAGGTCGTTTGCTAGAGGTTAGTGTTTTGCTCTGGCGAACAAACTCCCTTAGTACCTTTAACGAAAAATGACTTTTACTGTTTTTAATATCGACCTTTATTTTCCGATGTTCGTCTGTACTCAGAATATTATGTTCAATATTACCCATTTGTAAGATATCGAGCATGGTATGAAACTCAACATCTTGCAAAGATTGCAGCAAATCAGAACCACGTAGTTTTTTGCCTTTGTCGGTAATCTCTGCATCGCGCAATGCAGTCAGTAATTGACGACGAGTCAGTACGCCTTTTGTTCGGCTATGGGCTTGTTTAACCGCTTCGATAAGTTGATTTTTTTCAATGATTCGAGCCGGTGACCAGATGGTGCGTTGTAATTCGGCAATTCGGCTTTCATCGATAAAGTAGGCATAATCAACATGATCTTCTGAGGAAAGTTTTAATGGTTTAGTACATTCTCGTATTGATTGACTCGTGCAAAATTCGAGTCCCCCACCAATAAGCATTAGCGAATAGTCAGCCTTCCCGTTAGCAGCTGGGCTTGCCATAACAAATGACATTAATGTCAATCCTACAACACTTCCGGTCAACCATCTCATACTCACAACATTCCTCTGTTTGTTTTATGCCCAACTAACGTCTACTTTACGATCCATTGGCTACAATTTAAATGTTTATTATACCCAACTGATTTTTAAACCTTGAAATAGTGATCCAGCGAACACATTTCAACGTATATACATACATCTATAGCACCAAAACTAAGATATTCCGAAAAATCTATACCCGACTAACTTACTAGGGTATTCGAATGCTTGGAATTATGATATAAACGCATCTTAATTTTGAACTTAATTTTTTAAAGAGCCCTCTCTCTGACACCCGAGGGCTTTTTTGCTGACTTTTTAATGTGGAGTTTCCATGCCAACCAAAATGCCAGATATTGCAAACCAAGCACAAGCACAAACTGAAGGCGTGCTCGATTGGGTAGGAATGAGCAATATTGAAATGCCAATCATGGTGGAAATGCAAGGCGAAAGCCGACCTGTATCGGCACTGGTCGAAGCATTTGTAAATTTAAACCAACCTAAAGCCAAAGGCATTCATATGTCACGCCTTTATTTAATGTTGGATGAACTTTCAGTTGAAAGCGCGTTAAACCAATCTAATTTGGTTAAATTGCTTAATAACTTCATTGTAAGCCACGAAGACTTAAGCAACAGTGCACATGTTAAATTTGAATTTGATTATCACCTTAGACGAAAATCTTTGATTAGCGGTAAATTAGGCTGGAAAGCTTACCCAGTAGTGATTACGGGTAACTTAACGGAAGGCGAATTTGATATCGAACTTGCCGTTAAAGTTCCATATTCATCAACGTGCCCATGCTCAGCCGCATTAGCCCGTCAATTAATTCAAAATGCATTTAACGAAAAATTCAGTGGTGAAGTTAATGCTGAAGACGTTCGCAATTGGTTAGGTACAACGGAAGGCATTGTTGCGACACCGCACAGCCAACGTTCTATTGCTGAAGTTAAAGTAAAGTTAGCCGCGTCAGTGGATGACTTTCCAATCGTCGACTTGGTTGATGCCATCGAAGATGCGTTACAAACACCTGTTCAAGCGGCAGTTAAACGCGAAGATGAACAAGAGTTTGCGAGATTAAATGGCCAAAACTTGATGTTTTGTGAAGACGCAAGTCGACGCATTAAACATGCACTTAACCATATAGATGGTTACCGTGACTTTTGGTTGCGCGTTAATCATTATGAATCGCTTCATGCCCACGACGCAGTATCGGTTGCAAGCAAAGGCATTTCTGGTGGTTACTCATCTAGATAGTTGATGTCTGTATAACTGGTTATTCTGACGCATCAATAAGCTCATTAAATTAAGCCCGAAACACTCGGGCTTTTTTGTGTTTGGTTTTTAGGCTCGGTCGAACCACTTCATAACCCACAATACGTAAATCTTCACAATTAGAAGTTCCTTCTATATATAGCAGACTAAAATTAAGCGTTATCAAATTAGGAAAATTTCCATTTTAATGGCCAACAAGCTTAATAGAGTCGATAACCACCGCCTATTATTTAACAAAAACGTGATTTATTACCTCATCACTAATTTAACCCTATCCGTTTTATCTAAATAACCACCAAAGTTAAATCGTCAAAACCTAAGTAAATTTAAAAAAATTAAATTAGAAATATGTATGTCACAAAATTATGGTTTATTCTGACCAGATCAATGCTAATGTGAGTAATACTATTCAATATTAAAAAATCTTATTTGGTTGATTACTTTTATTAAAATATGCACATTTCTGTAAATAAATTACAGAAAATACTGACATAACACCAAATCAACACCATAATCACTCTAACTTATGAAATTTTATTTCTTCTTATTTAGAGTATTTATCCTATTTTGATATTGACCTGATGCGTAAATCTGGTTATGTTGTTCGGCCGTTTGAATTTTATAACCATAAAAGTGAATTTAAATTCACATCATGCAGCTACACAACAACATTAACAGGTGAAATACACCGGCTACTGCAAGGTTAGGAAGGAGGATACCAGAGTGAACAACAATGGTTCTAAACAGATTCAGCTAATGCACAACAGCCAAGACGTTCGCGAGAACTGTGGTTTTGGTTTAATTGCACACCTTGAAGGTGAAGCGAGTCACAAAATTGTACGCACTGCCATTACGAGCTTAGACCGTATGCAACACCGTGGAGGCATCTCTGCGGACGGTAAAACAGGTGATGGTTGTGGATTATTGATCCAAAAACCTGACGCGTTTTTTCGCGCGATAGCTGAAGAGCAAAATTGGCATCTAGGTAAAAAATACGGCGTAGGCACGATATTTTTAAGCCAAGATCCTATCAGGGCAGCAAAAGCAAAAGAGATCATCCAACAAGAAATCGAAAACGAGATGTTGGAACTTGTCGGTTGGCGCGTTATGCCGACTAATAAGGAAGTTCTCGGCCAAATTGCCGCTGATCAATTGCCTCAAATTGAACAAGTGTTTATCAATGCACAACCAGGCTGGCGTAAGAAAGACTTTGAACGCCGCTTATATATGGCAAGACGCCGTATTGAAAAACAACTGTTAGACGATCCAGATTTCTACATACCGAGCCTTAGCTGTTTAGTTACAGTCTATAAAGGGCTAGTGATGCCTAAAGATCTGCCTAAATTCTATTTAGATTTAGCAGACATTAGAATGGAAACTGCAATTTGTGTATTCCACCAACGTTTCTCAACGAACACCACTCCGCAATGGAAACTTGCGCAGCCGTTCCGTTATTTAGCGCACAATGGTGAAATCAATACCATCAAAGGTAACCGTCAGTGGGCTGAAGCTCGCGAGTACAAATTCCGTTCGCCTTTGATCCCTGATCTTCAAGACGCAGCACCATTTGTCAGTAAGACAGGTTCAGACTCAGCATCTCTTGATAATATGTTGGAGCTATTTTTAGCCGGTGGTATGGACTTGTTCCGTGCTATGCGTCTATTAGTGCCACCTGCATATCAAAATCATCCTAAAATGGATAACAAGCTTAAAGCATTCTACGAATTTAATTCCATGCATATGGAACCGTGGGATGGCCCAGCCGGTATCGTTTTAACCAACGGTCGCCACGTAGCTTGTAACTTAGACCGTAATGGTCTTCGTCCAGCTCGTTATACGATTACCAAAAATAAGATCCTGACGTTAGCGTCGGAGTCTGGCATTTGGGATTACACCCCTGACGAAGTTATTGAACAAGGTCGAGTTGGCCCTGGACAAATGTTAGCGGTTGATACTTATGTAGGTAAAGTGTGGCACTCGGATGAAATCGACAACGATTTAAAAGAACGTTTACCATATGAAGAATGGTTGAAGAAAAACATTAATCATTTAAAACCGTTTGAAGAGTGTGATGGCAACGAAATTGGTCAACGTCTATTTGATGACGAAACCCAAGCTGTCTACCACAAACTGTTTAATTACTCGTTTGAAGAAATTGACCAAATCATTAAGGTTCTTGCCAAAGATGGGCAAGAAGCCACTGGCTCTATGGGTGACGACGCCCCTATGGCCGTTATGTCGAAGAAAAAACGTAACTTCTATGACTACTTCCGTCAGTTATTTGCGCAGGTAACAAACCCGCCAATTGACCCGTTACGTGAAAGTCATGTTATGTCTTTGGCAACCTGTATTGGTCGTGAACAAAACGTGTTTAACGAAACGTCTGGTTATGCCAACCGTGTGTTATTCCAATCGCCTGTGCTGATGTACACCGACTTGGACCAATTACGTGAATACGATGAAGAACACTACCGTACAGAAACAATTTCAATATTGTTCAACCCAGAACAAACCGACCTGAAATCGGCAATTGAGGCAGTTTGTGCTCAAGCCATTGAAGCGGCTCGTGATAGAAATGCAGCGATATTAATTTTATCTGACCGCGCGATTGAAAAAGGCCTCGTACCAATCCCTGCAGCTATGGCTGTTGGTGCAGTACAAAATGCGTTAGTCACAAACAACTTACGCTGTGATGCCAATATGGTTGTCGAAACAGCTTCAGTTCGTGATTCACATCACTTTGCTGTGTTATTAGGTTTAGGCGCAACTGCTATCTATCCTTACATGGCCTATGAAACCGTTGAACAGTTTGTCGAAAACGGCAGCATTGATATTCCTGTTAAACAAGCGGTATTAAACTACCGTAAAGGCATCAATAAAGGCCTTTACAAGATTATGTCGAAAATGGGTATCTCAACGATTGCAAGTTACCGTTGTTCTAACCTATTTGAAGCCGTTGGTTTAAGCACAGAAATCATGGAGTTGTGTTTCCCTAACATCACTTCAAGAATTGAAGGTGCAAGCTTTGACGATGTTCATCAAGATTTGATGCAACTTGGTAAAATTGCTTGGTTGAAGCGCAAAACAATTGATCACGGTGGACTATTAAAATACGTTCATGGTGGTGAATACCATGCCTATAACCCAGACGTTGTAACTACTCTGCAAACAGCAGTTAAGTCTGGCGATTACGGCGACTACCAGAAATTTGCTCAGTTGGTAAATGGACGTAGTCCTGCGCACTTCCGTGACTTGATGCAACTGAAACAGCAAGACTCAATCTCGATTGACGATGTTGTACCAGCTAAAAATTTATTTCCTCGTTTTGATACTGCCGCCATGTCGATAGGGGCATTAAGCCCTGAAGCTCACGAAGCTCTGGCTCAAGCGATGAATAAATTAGGCGGGTTCTCTAACTCTGGTGAAGGTGGTGAAGACCCTCGCCGTTTTGGAACCGACAAAAACTCACGTATTAAACAAATCGCGTCTGGCCGCTTTGGTGTAACACCTCATTACTTACGTAATGCTGATGTACTACAAATCAAAGTTGCTCAAGGTGCAAAACCAGGTGAAGGCGGACAATTACCAGGTGATAAAGTAACAGCTGAAATCGCGAAACTCCGTTTCTCGGTGCAAGGTGTTACGTTAATCTCACCACCACCACACCACGATATCTATTCAATTGAAGATTTAGCTCAGCTTATTTTCGATTTGAAACAGGTTAATCCAAAAGCACTAGTGTCCGTTAAACTCGTATCTGAACCAGGTGTTGGTACGATTGCCACCGGTGTTGCAAAAGCAAATGCTGATTTAATCACGATTTCTGGTTTTGACGGCGGAACCGCTGCAAGTCCATTAACATCGGTTAAATATGCTGGTAGCCCTTGGGAACTTGGCTTGTCTGAGACTCACCAAGCGTTAGTAGAAAACGGCCTGCGTCATAAAGTTCGCGTCCAAGTCGATGGCGGTTTAAAAACTGGTCTAGACGTAGTTAAAGGCGCTATTTTAGGCGCGGAAAGCTTTGGTTTTGGTACCGGACCTATGGTTGCGTTAGGCTGTAAATTCCTACGTATATGCCATCTAAATAACTGTGCGACTGGTGTTGCAACTCAAGACGAAACACTGCGTAAAGAATATTTTGCTGGCTTGCCAAAAATGGTTGAAAACTATTTTGTGTCGATGGCACGTGAAGTACGTGAAATCATGGCTTCATTAGGTATAGCTAAGTTTGAAGACTTAATTGGTCGTACTGACCTACTAGAGATTTTATCTGGTGATACCAAGAAACAAAATAAATTGGAATTACGCGGTATTTTAGCGTCCAGTGGTGTTACGTCAGAATTCCCAAGTTACTGTGTGGCAGAAAATACGCCATTAGATAATGGTGCCTTGAATCAACTTATCGTAGCTGACACCAAAGATATGGTCGCAAATAAGACAGGTGGCTCTCTGCACTATGACATTCGAAATACTGACCGCTCTGTTGGCGCGACGCTTTCGGGAGAAGTTGCAGATCATCACGGAAATCAAGGTATGGCGACAGACCCTATTTCAATCACCTTTACCGGAACAGCCGGTCAAAGCTTTGGTGTTTGGAATGCGGGTGGCGTTTATCTTCGTCTCATTGGCGACGCCAATGATTACGTGGGTAAAGGTATGACCGGCGGTATTTTAACAATACACCCTCCAAAAGGTGTTCGTTATATCAGCCATAAGTCAGTCATTATGGGTAATACCTGTTTATATGGTGCAACAGGCGGCAAATTATTAGCTGCAGGCTGTGCTGGTGAACGTTTTGCAGTACGAAATTCAGGAACGATTGCCGTCATTGAAGGCGCAGGCGACAACGCTTGTGAATACATGACAGGCGGTGTTGTTGTCGTACTTGGTGAAACAGGCGTCAACTTCGGTGCAGGTATGACAGGCGGATTCGCTTATCTACTTGATGAAGATAATGACTTAGCACAACGTTTAAATGGCGATTTAATCGAATCATTAGATATCGATATGCCAATTCATATTGAAAATCTTCGCGGATTAATCAACGACCACTTTGAAGAAACGCAAAGTGAACGTTCACAACATATTTTAGCGAATTTTGAAGAATGGTTACCTAAGTTTAAACTTGTTAAGCCAAAAACGTCAGACGTCAATCAATTGTTAGGCCACCGCCATCGCTCATCAGCTGAGCTGCGTGTGCAGGCGATGTAGGGTGAGGAATTAGACATGAGTCAAAACGTATATCAATTTATCGACGTAAAACGAATCGACCCAACTAAACACCCAGTTAAGGTGCGTAAAGAAGAGTTTATAGAAATCTATCAACCTCTTAACGAGCCTCAAGCTAAAGGCCAAGCCGACCGTTGTTTAGATTGTGGTAACCCATATTGTGAATGGAAATGTCCAGTACATAACTACATTCCACAATGGTTAAAACTTGCTAATGAAGGCAAAATTATTGAAGCGGCTGAATTGTCGCACAAAACCAATAGCTTGCCGGAAGTATGTGGCCGAGTATGTCCTCAAGACCGTTTATGTGAAGGCGCTTGTACGCTTAACGACGATTTTGGTGCAGTTACTATCGGAAGTATTGAAAAATACATTACCGATACTGCATTTGAGATGGGCTGGCGTCCAAGCATTGAAGGTGTAGAGAAAACCGACAAACGTGTTGCCGTAATTGGCGCAGGTCCCGCTGGACTTTCTTGTGCCGACGTATTAATACGTAACGGTGTAACGCCAGTAGTATTTGATAAATACGAAGAAATCGGTGGTCTTCTGACCTTTGGTATTCCTTCTTTCAAATTGGAAAAAGAAGTCATCACACGTCGTAGAGAAATCTTTGAATCGTTAGGTGTCGAATTTGTTCTAAATACCGAAGTGGGTAAAGACATCGAATTCCAAACATTATTAGACGAATACGATGCAGTATTTTTAGGTGTTGGTACGTACAAAAACTTAAAAGGTGGTTTCCCTAATGAAAACGCACCTGGTGTATTTGACGCATTGCCATACTTAATTTCAAATACGCGCAAAGTTATGGGAACAAATGATGATTGCATCGACTTTGAAGGTAAAAAAGTCGTTGTTCTAGGTGGTGGTGATACTGCAATGGACTGTGTCCGTACTGCGATTCGCCAAGAAGCCACTGACGTTGTTTGTGCCTATCGTCGTGATGAAGCGAACATGCCAGGTTCTGCACGTGAAGTTCAAAATGCCAAAGAAGAAGGTGTTGAGTTCATGTGGAACGTGCAACCAATTTCAGTAGAAATTGACGCCGATGGCAACGCTTGTGGTGTTAAATTTGTTAAAACTCAACTTGGGAAACCTGATGCTAATGGTCGTCGCCGTCCAGAAGCAATTGAAGGTTCTGAGCACATTGTTGAAGCAGATGCCGTCGTCCAAGCTTTTGGTTTCCAACCACTTAATCTTGAATGGTTAACGCCATATGGGGTTGAGCTTACGGCTTGGAATACCATTAAGGCACAGGAAGACTCGCCATTCCCGTACCAAACATCTAACCCTAAAATCTTTGCTGGCGGCGATATCGTCCGTGGTGCAGATTTAGTTGTTACGGCAATAGCTGAAGGCCGCAAAGCTGCTGAAGGCATGTTGGACATGTTAGAAGTTTAATAACGGTTTCTAAATCCTAAAAAAACGCGCTCTGGATAACATTGCGCGTTTTTTTATGTCTGTAATTCTGATACCAATGATTTAACGTCGGTCTTTCACTAGCTGCTGCCTCAACGCATTTAACGCTTGTACTGAAAAACCTCTGTCATAAAAATAAGTTATCATGCCCGACTTATCTAACAAAACGACCCGAGCATTATTACCGTTTTCATTGCCGGTAAACTGCTGAACCTTTTCTCCATCGTTGTAAACCGTAATGACGCCCTTCCAAAGTTCTTTTGGGATCCCTTTGCGCATACCTTCATCAATTAATGGACTGAACATTCTAGGAAATAAGCCTTGGATGGTTGGAATTTCATATACGTCAACAAGTGTTTCTGTCATATCCAAGCCGATTAGCCATCGGTCGATATCAAACTGTGATGCCTGTTTATAGCCGATAAGCAATAGGGTGTTGTTGCCACTGAAATGTTTTGGGATCTCGATGAGTTCATCGGACAGGCTAGTCCCTTCGACCAATGGAAAAGCTTTGCCTAGTATTTGCTGATTTTGATAAGTGGTTGAACAAGCTTGTAATAATAACGTTAGAAAACTGATTAATAGGTACTTCATAACACACCAAGTTTTAGGAATTTAATGGCTATACGTATGAACCTCAAAAAAAGCCCATAAATATTTTTATTTATGGGCTTTCAGACTTAAACTAATTTCTAATTTCTAATTTCTAATTTCTAATTTCTAATTTCTAATTTCTAGTTAGCCTAGTCTAAAATCAAGCCTAACGTTTAAACACTTTGAAGCAACGGTTTTCCCATCTTCCACTGCGGGCTTATAGAGCCATTTTGACAACGAAGCTTTGGCGGCAGAAACAAACAAATCTGATGGATAAGATTCAGTTACCCTGATGTTGCTCGTTTTGCCATTTTTGGTGACATCAAAATCCATAATGACATATCCGCCTAATCCAGCTTTTGCTGCTTTAACAGGGTATTTAGGTTCCACTCGGATAATTGGAGTAATACTCGGGTTTTGCTCTTTATTAGCGTCACACAGCGATGCAGTTTTGATTGTGCCATTAGCAACTGAGCTAGTTGTTGGCGCTGAATTAGTCGTCGCGCATCCCGACAAGCCAAGTGTGATAACAGCAATTATTCCACATAATTTCATTGGTACGTTCGTCCTTAAATATTAAGAATTGTCTAAGCTAAATGAGGTTCAGGTAAGTTGCAAGTTTAACGTCGGCAACATGCGTCCAGGAATACTGCCAGATTCCAATTTACCAGACAGCGTCATGCCCATTGCCAAATAAAAACCTTCCGCGTTTGGATCACTTTGCACAGTGATTGACTCGGCGCGATATGATTTAGCCTGCTCGACAACATCGCAGAACAACTGCTTACCAATTCCAAACCCAATAAACTCAGGGTCAATGAATAAGGCGTCGAGTGAAATATCTCGAAGATGAGTGTTTTCCAAAATTGAGAAACCAACAACCTGTCCGTCTAATTCAGCTACACGATAGACAAAGTTCTCGCGTGCTAGTTTCTCCTTAGACTGTGACAGCTCTTCAACGCAGTCTGCCATAAACTGTTGGTCGTAACCCCAATGGGCTTTTGACTTCAATGCAATGTTTGTAAGCACACTCGCCTCAACGAGTTTGGCGTTCCTAACTGAGGCTTGTAAGTTTAAATTGAGATTAGTCATTACTTATTATCAAATGTTAATACAATTATATAACCGCAGGTCACTTCATAGACTTTATAGATTGCATTGCCTGTTTGGCGTTTTTAAGCAGTATTTGTTCATCTACTCGAACCTGATATTTCGGGCTGATATATTGATAATGCACTTTACCTTTTTGGTCAAAAATATACACCGCCGGAACCGGCAAGGAAACTCGCGAATCACCATTAATATCGATAAACGGCACACCAAGTTTATTGCGGTATTTTGCTTCAACTTCTTTATCTAAAAAGTACGCTAATCCTAACGCCTTTGACAGTTCAAGTTTGTTGTCCGTTAATAATGTGTAGCTAATGCCATCTTGTTGTTTCATGTCCTTGATGTTTTTGTTCGAATCAGGGGATACCGCAATAAGTTGAAAACCAAGTGCTGTTAACTGCTTTTCAATTTTCATCAAACGATTTAACTGCGCGTTACAATAAGGGCACCAACCCCCGCGATAAACAATAAGAATCGTGGGTTTGCTGGACAATACATCATCGGTACATACCGTTTTCTGGTCGATATCCTCTAAACAGACATTATCCAAAGCTTGCCCGCGCTTCATAGGTTTAACAAACTCTTCTGCTTCGGCAATACCAATATATTCAACGCTTGCGGCAATAGCCATAAACGAAGAAAAAACCAATAATGTTGCGATAAATATCTTATTCATTGAATCAACTCCGTTTACTAAAGTAACTTGGGACAGGTGCGATGAAAGTTCAACTAGCCCTATCCCAAAATTGTTAATTATGCTGCATTGCCCGAGACAATATGTATATCTCTTTGCGGGAATGGGATCTTGATATTGTGTTGGTGCAACAACTCATAGATCATTTTGTTCGTCTCAAAACGCGTTGTATGCAATCCTACCGTTGCCGTCCAAAGTCTGATGCCGATATTTATCGAACTGTCAGCAAATTGGTCTATGCCAACCTCAGGCGCTTTATTTGAGCTTACAACATCCATTTCTGCTAATGCTTTTTGGATTAACTCAACCACTTCAAGTGGGTTATGGCTGTAATCAATGCCTACCGACAACTCTAGCAAGGTATCTGATTTTGAATTATGCAGAATTTCACCAACGATATGTTTGTTAGGAATTATGATTTCAGCGCCATCCTCATCAACAACGATGGTGTAAGCAAGCAGCACTTCCTGAACAACTCCGGTAACACCCTGCACGGTCAAGGTATCGCCAACAACAAAAGGACGGATCATGATGATATTAAATCCAGCCGCATAGTTGGCTAATAATCCCTGCAATGCCAAGCCAGCACCTAATGACGCAGCACCAATCGCAGCAACAAACGGGGTAACACTGATCCCTAACTTGCCTAATGCAATGATAAGCACCATAACAACAAACAACATTTTAGATGTGTTTGATAAAAATCGACTCAACGTAATGTCTAGTTTATTGCGTTCACAAATGGCTAAAACCATATTGCCAACTTTACCGGCAATCATGTATCCGATGATAAAAATGATAAATGCGCCAACGAGTTGAAAGCTATAGTTTGTAAAAAACTCGATCATGATGTCGTAAATTTTGGCCACTTGATCAATTTCGTTTTTTAAAAGATCTGCTGCGGCAAGTGATTCTTGTGATTGTTGCTTAACCACTTCAGTAGTTGAATCCATGGAGTTACCTATTGATTACCAAGACTAATATAACAGAGTAGCGATTCAATCTTCTGCCTGCAAGGCAAACAATCCAACTTAACTTCCTCTGCACTTGGTTGGAGGTTCTGAATATCGCTTAGGCTCTACTAATTTTACAAGCTTGGGAATGACGTTTTTTGTTCTGATTATTTTGAGCCAATTGAAGGCGGATTATGAAATTCCTCTGCACTCGGTTGGAGATCCCTAATATCGCTTAGGCTCGACTAATTTTACAAGCTTGGGATGACGTTTTATAGAAAGAATCGTCATTCCAAAATCGCCCCAGCGATATTTGGAATCTCCAACAATCGACTCTGAAAGTAAAAATATTTTGATGCGCTATACACTGGTGTTACTAGCAACATTCAAGCATTCTTTTGTGTGAACTATGACATTCCTCTGCACTTGGTTGGAGGTTCCTAATATCGCTTAGGCTCGACTAATTTTACAAGCTTGGGAATGACGTTTTTTTGTTCTGAAGTTATGAGTTATTGCACCTAAAGTTCAGGCTGCATTTCCCTTCGTCTAAATTCCCCTTAGTTGAGATTTATATCTCGAAGTGAACGGTAGGGACGCCGTTGCAAGGAATGTATTCATGGACGAATTTACATTCCGTCTTCGACGATAATATAAATATCAAATAAGGATTAGGGATTTGGTCGAAAGCGGCCTTTTTGCCTACTTTTTGGGTTGTTGCAAAAAGTAAGGTCGACGCAGTCGAAATAGCCGCCTGCAGGGCAAAGAAAGGCGCAGCCTGCAAAGCGAATTATGAACTTCCTCTGCACTTGGTTGGAGGTTCCTAATATCGCTTAGGCTCGACTAATTTTACAAGCTTGGGAATGACGTTTTTTGTTCTGATTATTATGAGTTAATTGAAGGCGGATTATGAAATTCCTCTGCACTCGGTTGGAGGTTCCAAATATCGCTAATGCTCTTTTGGAATGACGTTTTTTTGTTCTGAAGTTATGAGTCAATTTAGGGCGAACTATGACATTCCTCTGCACTTGGTTGGAGGTTCCTAATATCGCTTAGGCTCTTTTGGAATGACGTCTTTTGTTCTGATTATTTTGAGCTAATTTTGGGCGAATTATGAACTTCCTCTGCACTTGGTTGGAGGTTCCTAATATCGCTAATGCTCTTTTGGAATGACGTTTTTTGTTCTGATTATTTTGAGCTAATTTTGGGCGAATTATGAAATTCCTCTGCACTTGGTTGGAGGTTCCTAATATCGCTTAGGCTCGACTAATTTTACAAGCTAGGAATGACGTTTTTTGTTCTGATTATTTTGAGCCAATTGAAGGCGGATTATGAAATTCCTCTGCACTCGGTTGGAGGTTCCTAATATCGCTTAGGCTCTTTTGGAATGACGTTTTTTGTTCTGAAGTTATGAGTTAATTGAAGGCGGATTATGAACTTCCTCTGCACTTGGTTGGAGGTTCCTAATATCGCTTAGGCTCGACTAATTTTACAAGCTTGGGGATGACGTTTTTTTGTTCTGAAGTTATGAGTTATTGCACCTAAAGTTCAGGCTGCATTTCCCTTCGTCTAAATTCCCCTTAGTTGAGATTTATAACTCGAAGTGAACGGCAGGGACGCCGTTGCAAGGAATGTATTCATGGACGAATTTACATTCCGTCTTCGACGATAATATAAATATCAAATAAGGATTAGGGATTTGGCCGAAAGCGGCTCTTTTGGTTACTTTTCTAGCTGTTGAGAAAAGTGACTCGCCTTTAGGCGAAATAGCCGCCCGCAGGGCAAAGCAAGGCGCAGCCTGCAAAGCGAATTATGAAATTCCTCTGCACTCGGTTGGAGGTTCTGAATATCGCTTAGGCTCCACTAATTTTACAAGCTAGGGATGACGTTTTATAGAAAGAATCGTCATTCCAAAATCGCCCCAGCGATATTTGGAATCTCCAACAATCGACTCTGAAAGTAAAAATATTTTGATGCGCTATACACTGGTGTTACTAGCAACATTCAAGCATTCTTTTGTGTGAACTATGACATTCCTCTGCACTTGGTTGGAGGTTCCTAATATCGCTTAAGCTCGACTAATTTTACAAGCTAGGGATGACGTTTCCTGTTCTGAAATTATGAGGTAATTAAAAGCGACTATTCAACGTTCGTCGCTGGAATTTTATTGGCAATAAATTCTCGAATTTCAGATTCAAGCTCTTCAACGATATTATCATTATTGAAGCGTTTTTTCTGGCGAACACCATTTAAGTAAAACCCGCTGCGTTTGTTTGCACCGGCAAGACCTAAATCGGAAACCAGAGCCTCACCTGGACCATTTACAACACAACCGATAACTGACACGGTCACAGGTTCAATTACGTCTTCTAGTCGCTCTTCAAGTTGATTCATGGTGGTTACCACATCAAACTCTTGGCGAGAGCAACTCGGGCACGCTATAAAGTTAATGCCACGTGCTCGAATACCTAATGACTTTAATATATCGAAACCCACTTTGATTTCTTCAACTGGATCAGCCGCTAGAGAGATCCGTAACGTATCGCCAATGCCTTCTGCTAACAACATTCCGAGTCCAACCGCTGATTTAACCGCACCTGAACGGAAGCCACCAGCTTCAGTAATACCAAGATGCAAAGGTTGGTCTATTTTTTGTGCAAGCAAACGATAAGCACCAACGGCCAAATGAACGTCCGACGCTTTAACACTTACTTTGAAGTTGTGAAAATCGTGACGTTGTAATATTTCTACATGACGCATTGCCGATTCAACAAGTGCTTCGGGAGTTGGCTCTTTGTATTTTTCTTGAATATCTTTTTCTAATGATCCGCCATTAACACCGATCCGTATAGGGATGTTCTTTTCTTTGGCAACGTCGATTACCGCTTTAATACGCTCTTCATTACCGATATTACCTGGATTAATACGCAAACAATCGACACCGTATTCGGCAACTTTAAGTGCAATTCGATAATCAAAATGAATATCTGCAACCAAAGGGATGGTCACACGTTGTTTAATTTCTTTAAATGCTTCTGCAGCTTCCATCGTTGGAACAGATACACGGACAATGTCTGCCCCGGCATTTTGTATCGCTTCAATTTGAGCAACCGTAGCATCAACATCCAAAGTATTGGTATTTGTCATTGATTGCACAGCTATTGGTGCATCACCACCCACCGGTACATTACCAACCATAACCTGAGTGGATTTACGTCGCTTAATCGGGTTTTCGCCAAACATCGGGATCTCTTATTCTGTAAATTTAATTATTTGCTAATTCTGCTGCGTCTAACTCAAAACGAGCGACACGATTACGTGGGTAACGATTGGTATCAAACTTTTTGCCGTCGACCCAAATAGTCACACCAACTGGGTTACCAAGTAAAACGCTAAACGGTCCCTGTGCATTTAATGTCATTCTATAGCCAGCAGGTTTATTCCCTACCGCAATGCGCTCTTCGTTAATATCATATACTTCCACCCAGCATTCGTTTTCGAACAACATTTCCACTTTCATGAAACCTTCTTCGTCAACTTCGCCAACATCTGCCAAAAGCGCGGTTTGAGCAGCGGTTAATTCCATTGGCGCTGCTGCGTCTGTATTTTCTTGCGATGATTCATTAGCTGCTACAGTTGTTAAGTCATCAGCTGGTGTTGCTTCTATTGCAGGTTCAATTTCATCATCTTGTATAGCATCGGTTTGCGCTGCATTAGTATTAAACGAATTGACTAAATCTGCGTCATTTGACTCGTCCATTGATGACGCAATATTATCGACTTGTTCAACTTCCTGAGCAACCACCACTGCGTTGTTTTCATTACCACCGGCCAACGGCGCAATGTCGGTATTGTTTGAGTCTTGATACCACCAAAGAATTAGCGCGAATACCAATACACTTAATATTATCCAACTAACCAATTTTAAACGGCGTTCAAAAGCCTGTTTTTTGGTTCTTTTAGAAAAAGACTGCATTTCTTGTTTAGACATTTCTGGCATTTCAAATGCCGCAGTTGTTTTAATTGCGGTGAGTACTTCTGACTCTGCTACGCCAACTTTTTTTGCATAAGAACGGATATAACCGCGAATAAATGTCTCTGGTAAATTCTTTGGAACTCGATCTTTTTCTATAGCTTCCAATACGTTGACTGGTACACGGATTTGCTCTGCCAAATCAGCAAGTTCAATGCCTAGCTTTTCTCGCGCTGCACTTAATATTGTTCCTGCACTAAGGTTTGTCGCTGGTACTTCTGGTTCATTTGTTTGTTGTTCTGTCATTTCTTATATCGCTCCGCGTCAACCTTTAGCAGCTTTGTCCCTGCCATTACTACCCCGTCTTGGGTCAAATTATTCCAAACCAACAATTGAGAAAGCGCAACGTTCAAGTGATCAGCGATTTCAGACAATGATTGTTTGTCCTTTGTTATGTAATACACGTCAGGGTTGGCCAAATAGAGTTTTTGACCGGCCTTTAGATTACTTTCTGACGTTAGCTTATTCCAGCGTTTTAAGGCTTCAATTTTGATATTAAATTTTGTCGATATCGTATACAGATATTCATTTTTTCCAACGGTATGCTGCGGTATCGTTATGCTCGGTGTTTGCACCTCTATTACCGATAACCCATTAGATTTTTCACCTAACTTTGATACGTTCTCAACCTTAGCCAAGTAATCTACAGGGTCTAAGTTAAACAGTTTCATGCCTTTTTTCAGCCAACCATCACTAGGTAAGTTGTTCCACTTCATTAGGGCTGATAGCTTTATATTGTGCTGACTTGCAAACTGTGACAATAACATGTCTTCAGTCACAACGATATATGGATTAGGATCCGCAATATAAAGGCGTTGCCCCAACTCTAGTGTCTCATTTTTTAATTCATTCCACGCCACAATTTTCAGCATTTGAACGTTAAATTTAACTGACAGTTGATACAAGTTGTCACCTTCTTGAACCTGGTACATTGGTGGCTCAATGGTACGTTCTTGTAATTTTAAAAATTGTTTTTGATTCGCAGTTGCGGCGCGGTCATTCACAACCTCCCCTGGCGCAACCTCTTCCACTAACATGGTTTCATTCGGAAGTGGGCCGACTTTTCTAAACGCAGCGGTAGATTGGGTTTGACTCGGCATCGTTATCGATTCCGTATCCGTTAGTGGCTTCGAAAACATTTCCAGCTTTTGTTTTAATTCTGCGGCTAGCGCTACACTTGAGGTTAACTCAACATTGGTATTCTGCAATGCCCCCGCACCAATTAGTCCGGTTTGAGAAAGTCGTGTATCAAACCGATTTTTAGTTGTGCGATTTTGAGGCTTTTTAATGATTTTAATTTGCGGTTGACCATTGCCAGCGGTCGCTTGATATTTTTGACGAAGCACTTCAAATTCTGAATTTTTCACTTGTCCTGTCGTAAAATATAAGGTTTCACGGGATTTGGGAAAAGCGTCTCTTAGTTTATTGGAATATTTATTCGCCTGAGAAATTCGTCCACGGCGCGTTTCCAATATATATCCGAGTAATAAAGCCCGCGAACTCGCTTCTGTTAATCGCATATAACGACCAAAAAAATCGAGGGCGGAAACAAGATCCCCTGACGCATATTTTAAACCCGCAAGCGACAAGACATTATTGGCCCGGCTAGGGTTATGTTTATATGAGGTTTCGTAATACTTTTCAGCTTTAACTAATTGGTCATTAGTTAGAGCACAGATCGCCATGTTTTCATAACTTTCTGCGGCTCTAGTATATTTTGATATATCTATCGCGCGCTTGAAAAACTTCTCAGCTTTATCAACATCTCCGGTGTTACATAAAAATGTACCGTAGTTATTTAGCGTATCGGGGTTGTTTGGTTCTAAATCCACAGCTTCTTTGTAATATTCTTCCGCGATTAGCATTTCGCCAACCAACTGGTAATAATAACCAAGGCTGTAATTTATGTCGGCTCGGTCAGGCGAAAATTGATACGCTTTTTCAAGGTTAAATTTCGCCTGCTCAAATTTGCCGTTTTCGAGATAACTCAAACCAAGGATAAGTCTGGTTTTGGCTGCATCGTCTTTATTAAACTCTAAACTCCGAACTTTTTTCTTAGAATCGATAAAAGTTCGTTCCGTAACACAGCTTATCAGCATAAAACAGCTGAGCAATACGATAACAATTCGTCCCATAACCGCTTATTCTTATTTTTAATGAAAACTGAGGGTTAAGCCATTTTGACTGATATCGCCTCACCTTTCACCTGTTTTTTTAACATTCGCTTAGTCCGGTCAACTACGTCACCTGCTAATTGACCACAAGCCGCGTCAATATCATCGCCACGAGTACGACGGACGATACAAGTATAACCTTCTTCCTGCATGACTTTAGCGAATCTATCCACTCGAGAATTAGATGATTTTCCGTATGGCGCGCCTGGGAATGGATTCCATGGAATTAAGTTTATTTTAGACGGTGTTCCACGTAATGTTTTAGCTAATTCACGGGCATGATCCATTGAATCGTTAATGCCATCTAACATAACGTATTCAATCGTAATATCTTGGTTAGCTGTAGAACCATCAATATAACGACGGCATGCCGCTAGAAACGACTCGATATTATATTTTTTGTTTACCGGAACTAAGACGTCACGTAGTTCGTCGTTTGGTGCATGTAAAGAAATGGCGAGAGCCACATCAATTTTTTCTTTTAATAAGTCCAAAGCCGGCACAACACCTGATGTGCTAAGCGTGACACGACGTTTAGATAAACCAAAAGCGAAATCATCCATCATTAGTTCCATCGCTGGAACAACGTTATTTACATTTAATAACGGTTCACCCATGCCCATCATAACAACGTTTGTTACTGCACGATTGGTTGATAAACCATCCCAACCAATGTCTTGCACCACACGCCAAACTTGGCCAATAATTTCTCCGACCTTCAAATTACGATTAAAGCCTTGAGCCCCTGTCGAACAAAATGGACACTCTAATGCACAACCAACTTGAGAGGAAACACACAAAGTAGCGCGATTTCCATCTGGGATCCAAACCGCTTCGACTTCTTGGCCATCATCTAGCACCAATGCGTATTTAATTGTTCCATCACTAGACACTTGGCGCACGCTAATTTCAGGTGATTTTATTACACACTTTTCTTTTAATTTGGTTCTTAAGACTTTAGAAAAATTAGTCATTTCATCAAAATCGGTTTTTCCCATTTGATAAATCCACTTCACCGCTTGGTCAGCACGAAAGCCTTTTTCACCAAATTCATCCGCAAAAAACTTGCGCATGCCTTTGCGATCAAAGTCCATCAAATTTATTTTTGGAGTAGCCGGAGTGGTCGTTTCTGTCGTCATAAGAACCTCTTTGTAACTTATATCGTTGTTCTTTATTAGCAGTCTTTGCTAAAAGAAATGGATGCGTTATTACACGCGTACTAATTTTTCTAATCACTCTATGTTATCCACATTCACAAACGTTTCCAGTTGGAATGTTTAAGAGTGATTAGAAAAACAAAAAGGACTTAGTATTCCTAAGTCCTTTTAACGTATTGTTTATTTAGCAGTACTTACTTAACCATATTTCAAGTTAAGCAAAAAGTTAAATTAACGAGTACGTGCACAAATTTCGTCAGCAGAGAAGAAGTATGCAATTTCACGAGCTGCTGATTCAGGCGCATCAGAACCGTGACAAGCATTTTCATCAATTGAAGCTGCGTAGTCAGCACGTAAAGTACCAGCTAGTGCTTCAGCAGGGTTTGTAGCACCCATGATTTCACGATTTTTCAATACTGCATTTTCGCCTTCTAACACTTGAACCATAACTGGACCAGAAGTCATGAAAGAAACCAAAGCACCAAAGAAAGGACGTTCGCTATGCTCAGCGTAGAAACCTTCAGCTTGCTCTTGAGAAAGGTGAACCATTTTAGACGCTACGATACGTAGACCTGCAGATTCAAAACGGTTATAAATAGCGCCGATTACATTTTTTGCAACTGCGTCAGGTTTGATGATAGAAAAAGTACGTTCTAAAGCCATGTTAAACTCCGTAAGTTTTAAATATAAAATTCGTTTAAACCGGTTCTAGTATCCGATTTTGGGCGCGCATTATACGTTAACAAATTGAAAAAGCATATGGTGAGTTACACAAAGCGCAAAAATTAATCAAACTAATTTAGTGCTGGCTCAAATCGACTTCGACTTCTATACTGATCCAGCAATATAAGCGCCTAAAATTTATGGTTTTTTGATGGGATTTTAATGTCACAACCTCTTTTTATCACTGATTTGTTACAACAACTCAAATCTGAATATGTTGAAGTCATCGACGATGCAACCTCATTTTACTCTAAATTTAGCGAGTTACAGGGCTTCTTTCTGCGTGAAAAAGAAAAGCTTGAGGAGGTTAATAACCAACTTAAAACAATTTTGGGCTACAAACAAAAAAATGGTAATTACCCAAAGATAAAAGACCAAGCCGACGTTGAAGTCTACTTATCTGAATTAAACCAAATCAAGAAAAAAGCCGATGAGAACATAGCTCAATTGTGGCCAAAAATTCAAAAAGGCTTTGAACAACGTAGAACAATACTCGACAAATTGGCCGGAGCATTAGTTGACGCAGCAGTTAAAGAACGAGACGCAGGTAAGTTTTTAACTACTATCGTGCTCCGCGCACCACTCTCTGGTGATCCAAGCCGTTGCCCAAACAATGAAAAAAATCGACCTCTTTATACGTCAGCATTAACGATACAACTTGTATCGCAACTTGCTCAGAAAGAACTACTAGACAACAAATTTATTCAATTAAATTTACCTAACTGGTCCCAGAGCAATGAACAAGTAACAACATCAGACGATGATGATGACGAAGCACTAGAAGGTTATAAAGCCAATGTTTTAATGCCTATTGTTAAAGCCTGTTTATTGCAAAGCATCGGGAGTTACAGCCCAGAAGCTGAGGCATTGTATGAAGGTAATCGATACCGGCAGGTTGATGAAAAAACGCGAAAAAGCCAAGCTAAAGCCATTTATGAAAATACTCTAACATACCTTAAATGGGGATTAGGGAAACCGAATCGCAACGAATTTGACGACGACTCTTTATTTGAAAAAGCACTGCAACGACATCAAATTATGGAAGAGATTTTGGTTAATTATTCAAACCCTGCGCACTTGTTGGGTAATCTCATTCGTGTGCCAATGATTTATGCGTCTTTTATTTTATCGACCAAACCTAAATTTGACTTCCCAACCATGTTTAAAGCCTACGACGTACTTAGTAGCGCCATTGACAAAAAAGTAGTGCGTAAAGATGTTGCCAATATATTGAAAAAAATGGTTGGACGTTTTCCATTAGGTTGCGGCCTATATTTCATATCCAAAGAAACCAATTTGCCAGAACGCGGAGTTGTTACGACGCTTAACCCGTCAGCGCCCAATAATGCAATAGTTAAGCAATTAACCAAGCGGCAGGTACAATTTGACGACATTACCCAAGTAGAAGTGACACCAGCGTACAATATACTGTACGAAGCAGCGAGATCCAGCTCAGATTTTGGACCTGCTTATTTCAAAAAACAATTTCCAGACGGACTGTATTGGAACCCTGGACCTTTATGGGAACGAGATATTGATCATGCAAAGTTTTGGCGGCGGGATAATAAAGTCAGAAAAAACTAATATTCAGTAACGACAGTGGGCTAACAATCTAGCCCATATCCACTTTGCCCCGCATTTGCTTTAGACCACTTCGCTTAGTCTTACTATCCATTCGCCTTTTTTGCGATGCGCGGGTAGGTTTTGTTGCTCGGCGCGCCTTTGCAACAACGGACACACTCTTAATCAATTCCACTAACCGTTCTAACGCGTCATCTCGGTTTTGCTCTTGAGTCCGATATTGCTGCGCTTTTAGGACAATAACGCCTTCTTTTGTTAAGCGTTTGTCTTTTAGCGCTAACAAGCGCTCTTTATAGAAGTCTGGTAAAGAGGATGCTGCGACATCAAATCGAAGGTGAATTGCCGAGGAAACTTTATTTACGTTTTGCCCGCCAGCGCCTTGAGCACGGATCGCATTTAACTCAATCTCATCAAGGGACAAACTGACATTGTTAGAAATGACTAACATCTTATTATTTAAAAAACTCGTTTTCTTGTTGGGCCAACATGTTTTCAATGCGATCGAGATCGGCTTCTGACATTGCTGACGCTAACGGTGATTCTGGAATAGATTTTTCTTCGTTGGCCCACTCACCTAAATCAATAAGCTGGCATCGTTTACAACAAAAAGGACGAAATTCTGATTCGGGCCCCCACACAACGTCTTTTACGCAGGTTGGACATTTAACTACGGTTGTCATAATTCACTCTTATTAACTAACATTTTGCTAATTCGAAATGAATTGTATCATTCACAGCCGTTTTAACCGAACTTTTATCAGGTTGCATAAAACTGATTGAAAATCGTCTATGACTGCCACTAACCGTTGGAAAAACCCCTAGGGACAAGTCGTAGCGTATACGCAATAAACTCACGTTATCGCCGCTGGAATCTTGATAAAATCCATTTACAGCACTTTTTTGCTCAAAACTATAGGACTCACGAATAAACATAAGTGAAAAGTCCAGCGCTTGTTTTAGTGGCAACAAGATATTAAGCCATTCTTGGACATTATTATCACGTTCTTGTTTTGTTTGTAGACGCCAATAGTGAAGTTGCGGTAATTCAAAATCACATGCGCCACCAGCAATAGAAAAACGTTGGCGTAAGCTGGCTAAAAATTTATCTTCTTTGAGTTGCTGACATGCTTTAGTCATATTGACGACGTCATTTTGCAATCGAATCGCCTCTGCTAACTTTTCCTGTAACGATTCATTTTGAACCTCAGGATGCGCCGCCCACTTAACCATACTTTTTTCTAATAAATCCAAATAATGAGTCAAGGTACTGCGAACGTCATTTCGTTCAAGTAGCTCAATGCAGTCAAAAATATTGCGGAAAAAGGAAAGTAGGTTGGGATAATTATTGGTGGATTGAAATGAATCGAGTTGCTGGAACAAGAGTTCGAGTCGCAAAAGCACTCGGACTTTTTCATTTAATGGGTGTTCGAATACAACAAAGTTCATTTTATTCTTATTATTGTTTGATTATATTTACTAGTACTTTCTAGTAGTTTAAACACATATCGCAGAAAAATTATACACTTTTATCTAAATTTACCGATTTTACGATGTTAAATTATTAAATTTTTTGCCCAAATATGTGCGGCTTTAACCTGCTCATTTAACATGAGTAAACTGCCTGAATTGTCGATGATAAAGTCAGCTTTATTTTTTCTCTCATGCCGTGACAACTGGCTGTTAATAATGGCTTCTATTTGCGATGGTTCAACGCCATCCCTGTCACTCGCTCGACGCATTTGTACTGACTCATCAACATCAACAACAATAACCTTATCAACATATTTCTCAAGTCCATTTTCAAACAACAAGGGCGCAGATAACAAGACATAGTCTGAGGTAGCCGCGTCCAATTGTGCCAACAATTCAGCTCTAATAGCTGGGTGCATAATTGCATTTAGGGCTAACTTTTGAGCATTATCAGAAAAAATTTGTTGGCGTAACATCGCTCGATTTAGTGAGCCATCCGCCAGAATAATACCTTTCCCAAACTGCTTAACAATAAGGTCTAATACTGGAGAGCCTACTTTAACAATATCTCTGGCGACGATGTCCGCATCGACCACATCAATACCAAGTTGCTGAAAAATGTTTGTTGCAGCCGTTTTGCCGCTGCCGATCCCGCCCGTTATTCCTATAATTAGCTTTTTCGGCTGGCTCATACAAAAACTCTTAAATACCATGCAAGGATACCATCACCCCACAACATGGTTATCCAACCAGCTATCGCGATATATGGTCCAAAAGGGATATGGGTCGTACGATCAGCTTTTGAAAATGCCATCATAGAAAGACCGATAACAGCCCCGACAGCGGACGATAGTAATATGACCATTGGCAACTGAATAACGCCAACAACACCACCAACAACCGCCATTAGCTTAAAGTCGCCATAACCCATGCCATCTTTTCCTGTGACTAACTTAAAGCCCCAAAAGACAACCCACAAAAACATATACCCAGAGGCCGCGCCAATAATTGCGTCTTTAGGAGATAGAAACACGCCCCAAATTGAGCTAATAATTACTAACCAAAGCGCAGGTTGGGTAATTTGATCTGGCAATAACATGTGGTCAATATCGATAAAAATGAGGGCAACAAACAACCAAGTCAAAAGGATTAATACTGGCGCTTGAGGTGAAAACCCAACTACCATGACCACAGTTAATGACGCAATTGCAGTCAACAACTCTATTGCAGGGTACCTTAGGGAAATCGGCGTATTGCAGTTTCCACACTTTCCTTTCAATAATAAATAGCTAATGACTGGAATATTCTGCCATGGCTTAACTTTGTGTTTACATTTTGGACAGTGGGATTCCGGGACAGCTAAATTAAACGGCGTCGCTTCCTTTGCTTTCGTTTTTTTCAATTCATCGGCGAGTAATTCGCGGCAATCACAGTCCCATTCATTTTGCATCATCACCGGCAGTCGATAAATAACGACATTTAAAAAGCTGCCAACGAGAAGAGAGAGGACAAAAGTGAAACCATATAAAAACAGCGGAAAAGTTTCTAAAGCATCTAAAATTTGATCAAACATATATTTCTTATCAATTATTTTTGTAACGGTACAAAGGCCAAAGTCTAAGCAATTAACTCAGTGAAACAACCAGACTAAACCGCATTACCCATTTGGAATATAGGCAAATACATTACCACGATGAGACCACCTATTACGGTACCTAAAAAGACCATAATAAAGGGCTCGATAAGGGCAGTAATACCGTCAACAGCGTCGTCGACTTCTTGCTCATAAACATTGGCTACCCGCTCTAGCATAGTATCTAGGGCACCTGATTCTTCACCAATGGATACCATTTGCGTAACCATATCGGGAAACAAATTAGTGGCTCGCATCGATACGTGCATCAAGTTACCAGCGGATACGTCGGCTTTAATTTCCTGGATGGCTTTTTTATAAACAGCATTACCAGAGGCACCTGCCGCAGAGTTTAATGCTTCATGTAATGGGACACCGGCAGCAAAGGTGGTTGATAAGGTTCGAGCGTAACGGGCTATCGCCCCTTTGTTGACAATATTGCCAACTATTGGTGCTTTTAATAACAAGGCATCCATTGAAGCTGCAAATTTTGCATTGGTTCGTAGCGCCCGTTTGAATAAAAATACCGCAATGATGATCCCCGCAACCACGACAGCCCAATAATCTTGCGCTACTTCAGACGCGGCAATCGCGGTCATTGTTGGGCCAGGCAAGTCAGCACCAAAACTTTTAAAGATGTCTTCAAAACTTGGAATTACCACAACGAGGAGAATACCGACAACAATAAACGAGATACTTAATATTGCGATTGGGTAGGTCATCGCTTTTTTAATTTTAGATTTTAAGGCTTCTGATTTTTCTTTATATAAAGCAATTCGGTCGAATATACCGTCTAATGCCCCGGATTTTTCACCCGATTCAACTAAGTCACAATACAAGTCGTCAAAATATTTAGGCTGGGTCCGCAATGCATCTGCAACACTAGAACCGGCCTGCACTTGACCAAGTACATCCTGAACCAGCTTAGACATACTTTGTTTATCGGCACCTTTAGCAATCATATCTAAAGACTGAACCAAAGGTACACCGGCGGTTAACATTGTGGCGACTTGTCGAGTAAATACGGCAATGTCTTTTGCATCAATTGGTTTACCACCTGAACCAAATAAAGGCTGTGGTTTTTTACGGACTTTGGTTGGGGTTATGCCTTGTTTTTTTAGATTCCCCTTGGCTTCACTGGCGCTAGCAGCATAGATTTCACCTTTGATTTTACCACCTCGGCGGTTCAAACCTTGGTAGGTAAAAACGATCTGCTTTCTGATTACTTTGTTATTTGTCGCCATTTACTTGCCTTAACCAATTACTGTTGAGTTACCCGGTTTACTTCCGCCAAACTTGTAATGCCGTTTGCTGCTTTTAACAAACCAGATTGCCGCAAATTGTTGATACCTTCAAGTTTGGCTTGATTTGCAATATCTAACGAATTTCCACCGGACATAATTATGGTTTTCATTTGCTCAGACAGTTTCATTACTTCGTAAATACCGACCCGACCTTTGTAGCCTTGGGTGCATTCATTACATCCAACCGGCTTAAATAAGGTCATATCTTTAATTTGTTCAGGTTCAAAACCAATTTTTAACAATTCACTTTCTGGTAGCTCTATTTCCGGCTCTTTACAACGATTACAAAGCTTACGTGCTAATCGCTGGGCAATTATAAGTGATACTGAACTCGCAATGTTATAGGACGGAACCCCCATATTAGACAAACGTGTTAGCGTTTCGGGAGCAGAATTAGTATGCAGTGTGGATAAGACCAAGTGACCCGTTTGAGCCGCCTTAATTGAAATCTCGGCAGTTTCTAAATCTCGAATCTCACCGACCATTACGATATCGGGATCTTGACGTAAAAAGGCTCGTAATGCCGTCGCAAAATCTAATCCAGCCTTTGGATTCATTTGCACTTGGTTCACACCTGTCAAATTAATTTCAACCGGATCTTCCGCTGTTGAAATATTTCGTTCAGGGGTATTGAGAATATTGAGTCCGGTATACAAAGATACGGTTTTACCAGAACCCGTTGGCCCAGTAACTAAAATCATGCCCTGTGGTTGTGCTAAAGCTTCTAAATAGAGTTGTTTTTGCTCTTCCTCATAACCAAGTACATCGATACCTAACATTGCGCTAGACGCATCGAGGATACGCATAACCACTTTTTCGCCCCACAAAGTAGGAAGTGTGCTGACACGAAAATCGATGGATTTTTTGGCGGATACCTTTAGCTTAATTCGACCGTCTTGAGGTTTGCGTTTTTCAGCAATGTCCAAATTAGAAATAACTTTTATACGGGCCGATAAACGACTGGATAATGCGGAAGGTGGCCGGGCAACTTCAGACAAAATACCGTCAATACGAAAGCGGATGCGGTATTCTTTTTCATAGGGTTCAAAATGTAAATCCGACGCCCCTTTACGAATGGCGTCCAATAATATTTTATTGATATAAACAACGATTGGCGCATCGTCTTTTCCATCATTGCCATCGTCTTGTTCAGTTTCAACCGACTCTGTTTCTAAGTCAGCCAACTCCAACATATCCGATTCATTAACGCCAAGCCCTTCTTCTAAAGACGAAAATACTTGGTGAATAACTTCATTTAACGCTATTGGATCACAAACCACAAACTCAGTTTGCAGTCCGGTATTAAATTCAAAGTCTTCCTGCGCGGCAATATCAGACGGGTCTGCGGTCGCTAAATAGAGGGTTCGACCATTTTTGACTAAAGGTAATACTTGGTGTTTGGATACGAGTTTTTCGTTTTTGAGCTCATCAGGAATTTGCGAAACATCGTAATAGGCAATATCAATGCGTGGCACACCAAAGCGTTGGGATGCAAATAACATTAGGTTTTCAGGCGTGATCACTCCTTCTTTAACCAGTGCTTCCGCAGTTGATTGATAGGCGGATATACTCGTTTTCAGTTTCTCGACGGCTTCATCGGAAATTAACTGATGTGCTAAGAGTTGTCGAATTAAGGCACCGTTAAACGAATGTTGCATAAAACTGAGATTTCTTCCTGAATTAGTATCATTTAATTATGTCGAGGAAATCGCTTTGTCGCAACGTTTAACTAATGTTATGACAAAAAAAGAAAGGAAATATTCACTTTTTTAGCTGAAAGTTAAGATAGCGAAAATACTTTGACAAAAATATAAATCAATTTTGAAAAAACCATAAAAAAAACGGGGACTTAAAGTCCCCGTTTAATAATAAATAGTAACCTACCTATTTATTATGATAATTAGTCTTCACTATCATCTTCTTCAGATGCTGTAACTGTGAAACCTTTTGGTGTAGGTAACTTAGTTACGTCACTTGATAATACTGTCCAAGTTACGGCACCGTTTGTTGCACTAACTGTAGCTTCAAATGTCAAAGATTCAGCTTGAAAGTCTTTAGGTGCCGTGTCGCTGTTATAAAGCATTACGATTTGTAGTGCATTTTCACCACCACCAGTAAGCGTGGCTGACGTAAAATCAGAACCCGATACAGAAGTTGTAGCGGTATAGTCAGCACCAGATGGGTCAACAAAACCAATATCTGCTAATTCTGCAAATGAACTTGGGTTTTGGCCATTCAATGCTACGTATTCTTCAACGGCATTTTTAATTGGACGCAATGCTGATGTAGATGAAGTTGTGGCTTCCGTACGTAAAACGTAAGTCTGGTATTGCGGAACCGCAACCGATGCCAGAATACCGATAATTGCAATTACAATCATCAGTTCAATTAGAGTAAAACCCTTTTGTTGGCGGTTTTTCATTTTATTACTCCTAGTAAGTTGTCATGAAGTTATTGTCTTTAACCTACAGCCATTGTGACTCTTTTACTTCAAATTACAAGCTACGAATTTGTTTCATATCAAATTTTACGCATCCGTACTGCAATCTAAAGGTCCAATAGTGTGATCTAATTATTAGCAATTTTCTCAAAATTACAAAAAACGTTAAAAGCTTGTTAGTGCCATAACTTGATTTACAAGATGCGTACTCATAAGAAATACAAGACTTAATCAAATCGCATCGACAAATCTATCGCATCCACATGCTTAGTTAAGCCACCAATTGAGATATAGTCAATATTTAACTGCGCATATGCTTTAAATTTTTCACCATCCATGTTGCCAGACGCCTCAAGTTTAACTTTTCCATTGCTTAATTTTCTTGCCTGCGCTGTCATTTCAACAGTGAAATTATCCAACATGACGATGTCCGCCCCCGCATCCATTGCCAATTGAAGCTCATCTAATGACTCCACTTCCACTTCCACTTTAGCTGATGGATTGAGTTGTTTAGCGGTAGTCACAGCAGCATCAATAGATCCAGCGGCAAAAATATGATTTTCTTTAATTAAATACGCATCAAATAAACCAATTCGGTGATTCTGCCCACCACCACAGGTAACCGCGTATTTTTGCGCTAACCGTAACCCAGGGATGGTTTTACGCGTATCCAAAATTTTAGTTGTGCTTTGCATCGCGGCAATTTCATTAACGTAATGTTGGGTCGACGTTGCGGTCGCAGATAACATTTGTAAAAAATTTAACGCTGTACGTTCTGCTGTCAATATTTCACGGGCTGGGCCTGAGAATGTGAATAAGGTTTGATTGGCAACTACGTTGTCACCATCTTTGACTTGCCACTCAACAGTCGTATTTTTAGCAATTTGGGAAAAGGTTTCATTCACCCATTCAACCCCGCAAACAACCGCATCTTGACGCGTAATCACTTTACCTGTGGCCAGTTGTTCCGATGGAATTAATTGTGCGGTAATATCTAAATCGGCAGACAGACCATTTAGGTCTTCTTGCAGCGCAGCGGTAACTTGAGCAGGAATGTGTTGCTGATACATAGTTTGAAAATTCTCTTTTATTGTATTTGCTTGAGGGTCAATCGTCCCTCTCTTTGCGTAAACTCAACTTGTTTTAATGCGTTCATGCCAAGTAATAACTCGTCGCCCTGCATACCAGGTACAATCGTCGCGCGCATATTGCCAAACTGCAACTTGCCGATAGTTAAGTTATCAATCGTAGTCATATACGCCTTAGCTGTGCCATTGGCAGTATTAACTGAAACAGGCTGACCATATTTAAGGCCAATTGCATCAGCAACCCCTTTCGGTACTGCGACATTTGTCGCGCCAGTATCGAGTAAAAAGGTCACTGGATAGTTATTTAACAGGCCATTTACAACATAATGACCCATTCGGTTTTGGTCCAAAACTAAAGTAGCCATTTGACCGTTAATATAGCTCTCGGGGTTTTGATTTGGATTTACGCGCTCTGATAATTTGCCATCAAAAAACTGATAACCTAAGACGAGAAACAATCCCCAGAAGATAAATGCAAACGTTTTGCCTATTTTAACGGGTTGCGACATGGCTTATTTTTTCTTCTTAGTTTTCTTCTTAGCCGACTTAGCTAACGCTTTGGCGACTTTTTTCTTATGCGGCTTTTTCTTTTTAGCCGGAACTGCAGATTCTTTGTTTTTAGGTTCGATGCCTGCAATTTTTCTATGCTTAAACGTTTGTTCTGTATAACGTTCAATTTTTTTCATGATCAGCATGTCGTGTGCAGCTATAAAACTCACAGCATAGCCTTTTGCGCCAGCGCGAGCTGTGCGGCCAATTCGGTGAACATAAACATCCGCTGTTCGCGGTAAATCAAAGTTAAAGACGTGAGTCACATCGATAATATCAAGACCACGCGCTGCAACATCGGTGGCGACCAATACAGGGGATTTACCCGACTTTAGCTTCTCAATTGCTTTGAGACGTTTGTCCTGGGGCATTTCACCTTGCAAGTACGCTGCGTAAATACCCATAGCTTGCAACTGATTTACAACAAGCTCTAACCGTTCTTTGGTTTTAACAAATACGATTGACTTTTTAACATCTTCTAACGCTAAATAGTGCCCCAGCATGGCAAATTTGTGTTCATCGCTGTCGGCTAAGTGGGTCCATTCAACAATTTTACTGACTTCACTTCTTGGTGCATCCGCTTCAACAAATACCGCTTCGGCCAAAACATGATTACCAAACTCTATTATACCGCGGCCTTCTAATGTGGCAGAAAACAACATGGCCTGGCGACGATTTCGAGATTCATCGGCGATGCGTAACATAAAGCTACGGAACCCCATGTCGAGCATGCGGTCAGCTTCATCTAATATTAACACCTCAACATCTTCACAGTGGAAGGTTTCAGCATCCATATACTCAAGCAGACGACCTGGAGTTGAAATTAAAATATCGTTATTTTTTTCTAAAATGTCTTTATGACTGCCGTAATTAATACCGCCGGTAATAACACCTACACGTAAATCAGTATGTTGGCTTAACGTTTTAGCAAAATCATAGGTTTGATAAGCAAGTTCTCTGGTAGGCGCAAGTACCATAACACGGGCAAAACCAGGGTTTCTGCGAGGAGAGTCTAATAAATACTGGATTGCTGGGATCAAAAACGCGGCAGTTTTACCGGTTCCTGTCGGTGCACTTGCTAACACATCGTGACCATCCAACGCCTCAGGTATTGCGGCTTGTTGTACTCGTGTTGGTTTGGCGTAACCAAGGGACTGAATACCTAAAAGTAAACGGCGGTCTAAATCGAACTCATCAAATGTCATGCAAATTCCGGCTGGAGCTATATCAAATCTTAAGGTCTGATATTATAGCGGAAAATATCGTCAAGCGGATACCTTAGAATTGGCAAAACCACACTTTCAGTTTAAACAATTTTCAATTTGGCACGATAAGTGTGCAATGAAGGTTAATACCGACGGCATTTTACTGGGTGCCTGGGCAAATATTGACGACGATAAACGCATTCTCGATGTTGGGACGGGTAGCGGTTTAATTGCCCTTATGTTAGCTCAACGAAGCGTTGTCGCTCAGGCTTCAATTACCGCAATTGAGTTGGACGACGACGCGGTGCAACAAGCACAACAAAACTTTGAACACAGCGATTGGTATGAACGGCTAACCTGTTTAAAAAGCGACTTTAGCTTATGGGCGACACCGGAAAAATTTGACCATATTGTTTCCAATCCACCTTATTTTAGTCACGACCTACAAAATAAGGACAACAAACGAACGCAGGCGCGTCATCAAATTACGCTCACCTTTGACCAGTTGTTAAAACGTAGCGCTGAACTCACTACTGAGAAAGGCAAATTGAGCCTAGTATTACCTGTTGCAGAAATGCAGGAATTGCTCGACATAGCTCCGACTTATCAGTGGCGGCTAACTCGGCAATGCGATATCAAACATAATGGACAAGGCAAGGTGATCCGGCAACTAGTTGAATTAAGAAAATCGGCAACGAGTACAATCAACACACTAAATTCAACACTCGTTATTCGACAACTTGATGGCAATTATTCAAAACCGTACAAAGATTTATGTCGCGATTTTTACCTTAAATTTTAGTTTTACTAACAAATGACTCGATTATTTATAGGTAACAAAAAAGGGCCTAAAGGCCCCTTACTAAAACACTTAAACAATATTTTGAAATACTATTGTTTAAAGCTATAGGTCATAAACCCGCCGAAGTTACTACCTGAAGTTGCTTCAGCACCACTATAATTAGCAAGAGTATATTCTACCGATGTAAATCTAAAACCCCAACTAAGCTGTTCGTTTTGCTTAAAGCCTAACTCAGCAACAAACGCCGTTGCACCGTCAAATTCATAGGATTCTGAACCTGAACCGTCCATTTCTAATGAAAATTCAACACCTGTGTGGAAAGACACACCAGCACCAAGTGTCACTTTTTCGTTTAATTGCACATATGGCAATACTGTGAATTCAAATCGGTCAAACGTGATATCAGCATTATCAGCAGTTGCCGAATCAAATTTGTATGCACCAGTTAGTTTCACGCCAATAGGCTTAGAAAAACCAAACGATTCTGAGTCTATGGCGATATCTACACCACCACCCATTGTAAAACCGCCACCGGCTGAAACATCAGAAGAAGAGCCATCTTCATATTCCAACGTTCCCATATCATCGCCGCCAAACGCATATCCAAATACCATGAATGGTTTTGCATTAAACTTTTTCTCTGTAGCAGTGTCGTCACTGTTAGCTTGAGTTGTAAAAGACGCACCTGAAACAGCTAATGCCAGGGCCAAACCTAATTTTGTCAATGTTGTCATTATAATTCTCCGTGTGTACAAAATTTCCACGCGGAATTCTATCCATCTATCGCATTATTGCAACTTGTTATTTCGTGCTTATGTCGTTTCTGGCATCATCCACCTCATAAATTATTCGCATTACAAAAAGCAACCCGTTTGTCTTCTTGTCATAATTTGGTGTAACCCATAAATGAAAAAATTAACGATTATATTACTGTTCATCCTTATTCAAACATTCAACATTATCGCCCAAGAATTAACCCTTGAACGAATTTATTCTGACCCATCATTAGCTGGCAAAACACCAAGTAAATTAACGGTCTCCCCTGATGGTAAACGTGCCACCTATATCCAACCGCGAGCTGATGACTATAATCGTTATGATCTATGGGAATACAATGTCGCAACAGGCAAGCGTTCAATGTTGGTCGATTCCGAATCTTTGTTCTCGGGGCCTGAGTCCTTATCTGATGAAGAGAAAGCACGACGTGAACGCCAACGTATTTATGGTAAGGGGATTTTGGAATATACCTGGTCAGCCGACGGCAGCGCTTTGCTATTCCCACTAAATGGCGATGTTTTTTATTATCAGTTAGGTAAAGCTAAAGCAGAGAAGCTTACGAATGGTGATGGATTTGTCACCGACGTAAAGTTTTCACCTAAAGGCAATTTTGTATCTTATGTTAAAAACCAAAATCTCTACATTATTAACCTGAAAACCAAACAAACCAAAGCACTCACCACAAGTGGTAAAGACACCATTAAATTTGCCATGGCGGAGTTTGTTGCTCAAGAAGAAATGAAACGAATGACAGGTTACTGGTGGGCACCGGATGAATCTGAAATTGCGTTAACTAAAGTCGATACATCACCGGTTAAGGTTGCAACACGTAACGAGATTTACGCCGATTCGATTAAATTATTTGACCAACGATATCCGTTTGCCGGAACCCCAAATGTAAAAATCGAACTGGGTTTACTGAAGATCACACAAAGCGAATCGCAGATCCGCTGGATTGACTTAGGTCAAGAACAGGATATTTATATCACTCGCGGTAAATGGTTACCTAACTCAGCTACATTTAGTTACCAGTGGCAAAACCGCAGTCAACATGAGTTACAGTTGCGTTTTGTTAACGCTAAAACATTGTCTCAAAAGACTGTAGTGACTGAAACTTCTGATACTTGGATTAACCTTCACGAATCATTATATTATTTTGATGACAGTTTTGTTTGGGCTTCAGAACGTGACGGATTCCAACATTTGTATCACGTCGATCTAAAAGGTAACGTAAAAGCGCAATTAACTAAGGGTGATTGGATCGTCGATAAATTAGTTGCTGTAGACAAAGCCAACGGCGATGTCTATTTCACGGGACGAAAAGATACTCCTATCGAACGCCACTTATATGTTGTTAACTTAAACAAACCACAGCAGATAAAAAAAGTATCCCAGCGAAGTGGTTTACATGACGTAACATTCTCTGAAGACGCTTCGGTTTACTTAGACTCATTTTCAACCACGACACAACCGCCTCAAGTGAGCCTACACCAGGCAAACGGAAAGCAATTAACCTGGATGGAACAAAATAAGCTCGACGCTTCACATCCACTTACACCTTATTTGAATGACTGGATTAAACCTCGTTTTGGTACGATAACCGCTGAGGATGGGCAAACACTTCATTACCGCATATTTGAGCCTAAAGGTTTTACTGGCAAGCGCCCTGTAATTAATTATGTGTACGGCGGTCCACACGCACAATTGGTGACTGATAGTTGGAGTAAACGAAATTATATCCTCCAGCATTTAGTGCAAAAAGGGTACGTGGTTTTTCAACTGGATAACCGCGGGTCTTATAACCGAGGCAAAAAATTTGAAGATCCAATCTACCAACATCTTGGTGAAGTTGAATTAACAGACCAGTTAACCGGTGTAGAATACTTAAAAACCCTCGACTATGTTGACCCAAATCGCATTGGTGTTTACGGCCACAGTTATGGCGGGTATATGACAATAATGAGCATGTTTAAAGCCGGTGATGTATTTAAAGTAGGTGTTTCAGGTGCGCCAGTAACCGACTGGACACTATATGATACTCATTACACAGAACGTTATGCAGGGCATCCCGGTAAAAATGGCAAAGACTATGATGTTAGTAATGTCTTTAAATATGCCGAGGGTCTAAAAGGCGATTTACTGATTTATCATGGAATGGCCGACGACAACGTATTGTTTACGCATGCGACGAAGCTTTTTAAACATTTACAAGATTTAGGTAAGCCTTTTGATGTAATGACCTACCCAGGGAGCAAACATAGCATTCGCGGTAAAAAAACAGGCCTTCATTTAGCCAAAACTATCGTTCGATATTTTGATAAAAACCTTTGATGGTATGATGCTGTGGCGGTAAACATCCGCCACATGTTAAAAGATTGGCGTAGCAAAGTCGGATTTGATTTGTATGCGCTGCTCTCTCTAAAGACGTTAATTTTTATTACTCCTTTTTAGAAGTAATTCACTTCTTGTAACTCAGCTTTCCCCGAAAACTGATCTTTAAACTGTCCTTCACAACCAAACAAAGTCGCTAAAATAAAATTTTACGTCACTAAGGACAGTGTTATGCAAAATTTTATACTTGTATGTTGCTTTGCAGTTTTAGTTTTATTTCCGGTTTATATCTGGGCAAAACCAAAACCCGTAGACTTAATGTTAGCCAAAGTTGCTGATATCAAAAATCTATTTGCTCAGCATCAAGGTTATTGGTTAAGCGAAAAGTACGACGGGATCAGAGCGTATTGGAATGGAACAACGCTCCTTACGCGCAGAGGAAACCAAATCCATTGCCCACCATGGTTTATCGAGAACTTGCCAAAAACAGCCTTAGACGGCGAATTATGGATATCCAGAGGACAGTTTGAACAAGTTTCTTCCACTGTTAGAAAAAAACACGCTGACGAATCCGAATGGCAACATGTGCGGTTTATGGTATTTGATGTACCTGAATCACATCTACCTTTTGAATTTCGACAAAACCAGTTAGCTCATTTATTGGCGGACATTAATTTACCCTGGGTGCGGCAAGTTAAACAACTAAAAGTGGAAACCGAAACGGAAGTGCAAACTATATTCAAACAAATTGTCGCTGGTGGTGGTGAAGGTGTCATGCTTAATGTTGCAAACAGCTATTACTATCACGGCCGAACAGACCGCCTATTAAAATTAAAGCCGTATCTAGACGAAGAAGCAACCGTATTAAAACACGTAGAGGGTAAGGGCAAGTATGCAGGGATGTTAGGCGCAATCGTTGTCAAAAATAAAACTGGCCACGTTTTTAAGATAGGCTCGGGGTTTTCAGACAAAGAGCGAGCGGAACCGCCTGAAATAGGGACTCAAGTCACTTATCGGTACTCTGGATATACCAATAGTGGCAAACCTCGATTTGCGACCTTTGTTCGTAAGTTTACATTTTAGTTTCAAAACACTTGATAAACAGGCTACAAAAAGGCCTCTATAATGTGAGGCCTTCAATTTAAATATAGTATTTAAAGTCATAATGTTATGCACTAAAAACGCACTAACAGTTTAATGCATAAAGATGCTTTAAATTACCAAATTTTTACACGTTCTTCTTCGGTAAGGTAATGTCCATCACCTTCTTTAACGTCAAACGCTTTATAAAACTCAGGCATGTTTTGAACAATACCATTTACTCTATAACGACTCGGTGAATGTGGGTCAGTTACTAGACGTTCGCTTAATGCTTCATCGCGGTATAGACGACGCCATACTTGACCCCAACCTAAGAATACACGTTGCTCGCCAGTAAAGCCGTCTAACACAGGTGATTTTTTGCCATTTAGAGATAACTGGTACGCTTTATATGCGATAGTTAAACCACCTAAGTCGCCAATGTTTTCGCCTAAAGTTAAATCGCCATTTACAAACTCACCTTCAAACACTTCAAATGCACTGTATTGTGCAGAGAACTTTTCACCGCGCTTTTTAAATTGCGCTTGGTCGGATTCTGTCCACCAGTTTCTTAAGTTGCCATCGCCATCGTACTTAGCACCTTGGTCATCAAAACCATGGCCAATTTCATGCCCGATTACAGCACCAATACCGCCATAGTTAACAGCATCTTCAGCATCTAAGTTGAAGAAAGGTGGTTGTAAAATGGCCGCAGGGAAGACAATCTCGTTCATTACAGGGTTGTAATAGGCATTAACGGTTTGTGGCGTCATGTGCCATTCGCTACGATCGATAGGCTTACCTAGCTTTTCAATATTACGAGTTAATTGCCATTGATTGAAACGCATGTAGTTGCCGACCAAATCACCAGCTTTAATTTCTAATGCAGAGTAATCAGTCCATTTATCTGGGTAACCAATCTTAGGGGTAAATTTAGATAGCTTCTCTAATGCAGAAACCTTAGTTTCTTCACTCATCCACTCTAAATCTTTTATGCCAACTTCAAAGCCTTTAATCACGTTTTGAACTAATTGTTCCATGCGCCTTTTAGCTTCTGGTTTAAAGTGTTCTTTAACGTATAAACGACCCAAAAGTTCGCCAAGTACAGTATCTACACCAGAAACTGCCTTTTTCCAACGTGGACGTTGCTCTTCGATACCTTTAAGTTTTGTACCATAAAACTCAAAACTACGGTCTGCGAAGTCTTTTGATAAATAGTCAGAATATTCGCCAAGTAGTTTCATCTTGAAATATTCTTTCCAAGTTCCAACTTCAACCTTAGTAAACATTTCACCAAACGCTTTCATGTATGTATTTTGAGAAGCGATAACTTCTTTTACATCAGCCAATTTGGTTTCTTTAGCATAGGCCGCCCATGGGAATGTCCCCATGTAAGACGCAAATTCTTCAGTGCTATATTTATTGTAACGTTTGTTTGCATCTCGAGATTCAACACGTGACCATTGTTTAGCGGCTAAATCAGTTTCTAATGCCATAATGCGGCTAGCTGCGCCTTTAGGATCGGCTATGCCCGCCATTTTTAACATGTCAGTTAAATAAGTGACATACGCAATACGATTGTCTTCAGATTTTTTATCATCTTTAGAATAATAATCACGGTCAGGAAGACCTAAGCCTGATTGGAATAGGTATACAGCATATTGATCAGATTTTTTAGCGTCGTTGTTTACGTAAAAACCAAGAGGGCCAGTTACACCCAAACCATATAATTTACCCATCATAGCGGCTAAATCAGTATGGTTGGATAAGCCGTCAATTTCAGCCATTAATGCATTTAATGGCTGCATTCCTAACTTCTCTGACTGTGCTTCATCCATATATGAATTATAAAAATCGCCCAGTTTCTGCTCATCAGAACCCACTTTAGCGTTTTTAGCTTTAGAAGCTTTCTCTATAATCGCTTTTAAATTTTCTTGGGCGTCATCATAAAGCTTTGTAAATGAACCGTAGTTTGACTTATCCGCAGGGATCTTTGTTTCTTGAAGCCATTTACCGTTTGTGTAGATATAAAAATCTTCAGTTGGGGATGCAGAGTCATCGATATTTTTAAGGTCAATGCCCGAAACGAGTTGTTTTTCAGCAACTTGCTCGGCTTGAACTTGACTATTTGTTTCACTTTTAGGAGAGCATGCTGTCAATGACAGTGCCCCCACAGCAAGTGCAACGCTCGCAGCGATTACATTAAGTTTTTTCATTGTGTTGTTCCGGAATTGTAGGCTAAAACCTGTTTTTATTTTTATACTGAATTATGTGATTGAATATAGCGCAATTCAAAATTTCAATATTCGCAATCAGATTAATGATTAACACAGTGTTGTCAATGGATGTAACAAAACCTTACAAATAAGAATGTCTAATTTGACCATTTATTAACCACCCTAGCCTTCATTGAGCTTTAAGGATGAAAGCAGAGTTAAAAAGATACAAAAAAGCCTTACAAAAGTAAGGCTTTTTTCATAAAGACTTTTAACTAAAAGTTACTTTAAGTGCTTTTCTAAGAACTTTTCTATTTTAGTATAGAGCTCTAAGCGGTTTTCTTCTTTTCTGAAGCCATGACCTTCATTCTTCTTCATGATCCATTCATCGTCACTAAGCTCGATTCCACGGTCTTCAAGAGCATCACGCAAGTCAGTCGCATGTTTTTTAACAACACGTGGATCTCTCGCCCCTTGGACAATCATTAAAGGCGCTTTGATTTTATCAACATGCGCAAGTGGTGACATACGTTTCATTAATGCTTCGTCATCAGGATCACCAATTCGAGTTTTCATTAGCTCTTTTTGTGGTTCCCAATGCTTTGGCATTGATTCAAATAATAACGCTACGTCTGTTACACCAACATAGTTGATCCCACATTTATAAACATCAGGCGTGAAGGTTAATCCTGCCATCGTTGCATAGCCACCATAACTGGCACCATAAATACAAACTTTATCTGGATCAGCAATGCCCTCTTTAACAAGATAATTTACCGCATCTGTAAGGTCATTTTGCATTTCTGCCCCCCACTTACCGCCATAGCCGGCTTTTTGAAATGCTAAACCATAACCGCCTGAACCACGGAAATTAACTTGTACCGTTGCATAACCGCGACTGGCAAAAAATTGGTGCTCAGGATTAAAACCCCAAAAGTCTCGAATACCATAAGGACCGCCATGTGGATTAACAATCAGTGGTACTTTACCTTTGGCCCCTTTAGGTATTGTTAAATAACCGTGAATTGTTAAGCCATCACGACTCGTGAATTTAATCGGTTTCATTGATGACATTTTTTCTGGATCTAACCACTGCATAGTTGGAACCAATGGTTTTAGGCTGTTGTTTCCTTTATTAAACAAATAATAAACACCAGGATCGTTGTCATTGGATACATAAACAATATTCAGTTTTTCATCTTCAGACATGCTAGTAATTGCAACACGTTTACCCTTGAATGCACCTTCTAAAGACGTCATTAAAGTTGCAAAATCTTTATCGAAATAAGCCACTTCTGGGTACTCGTAAAAATAACTCACACCTAACAGCTTTTTCTGCTTACGCGACATCATTAAGCCTGCAACGTCAACTTCGTCGTGGGCAAAAATCAGTTCACCTAATTTATCTTTGACTGGATCGTAGGTATATAGAGCACCCTTATCTCGGCCAACATTAGACGAAACGTACATTGTCTTATTGTCGAACGCAAAACCTAGCGGCGTGATATTTTCATCATCAACGTTAAACTCTTTGATTACTCGAAACTCTTCTTCGTTGGCTTCTTTGTATAAGAACTTTCCTGTGAGGCCCTTAATCGAATACGCACCGCGAACTGCACCATTATGGTCTAAGATCCAACTTTGCACATCACCTGGGTTTCGAGCAATCATGTCCATCTTGCCGTTACGCTCACCACGTTCGCTCCATTTACTATCTAGTGGAACTTTGTATAAATCTGGGGATACTACGCGACGACCATTATATTGGACAATGATGTGGTCTGGATCGTCTGGCAAGGTATGCACAGTTGCAGCAGAACGAATCCCTGACGAATCAACGATTGCACCGACCAACTTAACGACTTTTGGTTTTCTTTTTGTCGTGTTAATTGTGTAAATACTAAACGCTTCATTACCATCGCTATCTAGCGTAAAAACAATATCTTGATCATTAGCCCAAAAGAAGCTGCCCACATCTTGCTCTTTGAAACCAGTGATTGGCTTAACTTTAGTAAGATTGTTGGTTTCCATAATTACAATATTTCGGCGCGTGTTCACTGGTGATAAAACAGCGACATATTTACCATTAGGGGATAGTTGAAGTCCTGAGAATTCTGGGTTTTTGAAAAAATCTTCAACGGGGATCTGATCTGATTTGGCAATAGATTGCCCTGATAAAAGGAGTAGAAACATTACTCCAATATTCAATAAAAATTTCATAGTGTTTATTCCAACTGTTATTTTTTAGTTTTTAGTTTTTAGTTTTTAGTTTTTTCGAAAGGGCAATAATGTTGAATTTTAGAATAGTAGAACTACAGCGATTATTAAAGGGTAACGTAAATTTCTATGTGCCCTCAGGCCGCCAATTAAGTCCATCATGTAAATAATTTGATACTGAGAACACTAAATCCCTACAATTAAAGTAGTTGAAAATTATAGAATTACGCGATCTATTTAGCGTTTGAAGTGTTGATATCCACTTCTGAAACGTTGAAATAATGCCTCTAATCGCTCACCCAATTCCACCTCTTCATTTTCCTTAAACAGTGCAATAGCAACTTCAACCGTACTTAGATGATGATCATGGTAGGCCTCACGCAATTGATAATCACCTCGTGAGGCGTCATTTAATTGTAAAACAGGCAGATGTTGCAAATAAGGTGATTTGATAAACATCTTTTTAGCCTGACGCCATGTGCCATCCAAAAATACAAATAATGGCCGTCGACCTTTTCTCGCCTCTAGATTCGGCAATTCAGACAGTTGTCGGCTTGTTTCAACATTATCGTGAGGGAAGATAATCACGGGAAACCATTTAGGATCGTCTAATAATTCAATTAACTTAGGATCGCATTCTGTACGCTCCCAACGAAACGCGAAGTTATCGGTGACCAGATCACAAATGAGTTGCCCTGTATTTGACGGTTTAAAATACTCAGCATGATACATCAACATACAAACGCCGATTTCACCCGGAATCGGTTCGCTACCGCAAATGCATTTTGACTCACCCAGCAAACAGGCTGAGCAACGTTTTAACGAAGCCCCGCGGGCTTTAAATTCGCGTGTCGACAACTTTAATTGTGCGGTTCTTAACACTTGGACTGAATTAATGTGCTCAACCCCATTACACATTGGTTTCAACATTATTTATCGGCTTCCGCGTTTCTGCGTTTGGCTTCTAATGTCGCCTTTTCATACAAGCTCTGTGTCTCAACTAAAATACTATCCGCCGATTCTGGAGACGCAAGCAACCACTTCGATGGCAAGACCTTACTATTCATTTTTGGGAATAATTTAACCTTATCGTCGCCTTTATCATTGATATAAGACAACGATGCAATAGCCAGAACAAGTACAGTTGAAACGCCAGCAATACGTTGCAAGCTCATGTTGCTCGCTAGATAAAAACTGCCGCCTAAAAATATCATTAATAGGGCATAATCGATGAGCTCAGCACCAATATAAATACTAACGTTGTCACCCCAGTTAAATAAAAGAACTGAGCCAATAGCAGCGAGAACCAACCAGCAAATAGCAAGCAGATAGCAAAAGGTCACAATAGTGAAAAACTTGACGTCCTTTTTAAATACACGCGCTGCAATGGATACCAACAAGGGAAATATAAACAACGCTAGTACGCTAAAAATGGCGGTAACGGTGAGTTTGCTCCAAATAACTTCTTGGTAGGTTTCGTAATATTTGTCGACCAACAAAATCAAAAAGTAAATCGCAATGGCTAACAAAGACCAATACCAATGATTAGCTGCTCGTGCTATGTCTTCTATTACGTTAATCTTTTTAGCGGGCGCAACAGAATGTAATGGTAATAAAACTCGAATAAATACTTTGCCAAAAACAAAAACATCCCCTGACGTTACCGTTTCGACAGGTTTAAGTTGTTTATTATGTTTATCTTTTATGCCATTTACCGAGCCACTGTCGACTAACAGCAAACTGCCGTCTTCGGATAGTTTGAGTTCCGCGTGATACGGGCACACATGCTCTTCTTGCAATACCAGATCGTTGTCATATGCTCGACCAATGCGAATAGTTTCACCTTGGACTTTATGTAACGCCAGAACCTTGTTGTTTCGGGTAACAACTTCAATCATTAATTCCATGAAATACTCTCAACAAATTTAGTGAAAAAGGACTGCGCTGTAGTTTCACTAACACCCTGCAGTACATAACGACCCACTAACGTTTGGTCATTTTTATCGAGTAATAAAGAATGGAATCTTACGTCATACAAGCCTGGGTATTTTCGATAAGCCCTAACACAGCTAATGCCCTTAGACGTTGTTTTAAGTGTGTTATTAATAAGTGCTTCTTGGCAATAAAAATCGGTCACATCATCTTGGCCAGCGTTATTTCGGCTGTATTGTCGATTCAATGTTTGCGTAAATAAAGTAGCTAATTGCAACTCATTTAACTTATCAGAGTGGATCCAACTGAATCCCATTTGCGCATGACCCGTCGTCATATCACTGCTTAAATAAATCCGTTCGTTTAAAGCACAATTTGTCGAGGCTGCCGTATACAATTCTTTTTCTTTATCTTGATTTGAGTCACCCCAACAAGGCATAAAGTCGCTGAGTTCATTTGGGACTTTTGCCTGCCCTAAACTGTACAATGGCCATTCAGATTGAATTAAATCTTGGAATAATGCACTTTGGTTCTCTGTAAGCTGCTTGGTGATCCGTTCGACAAAAAACGCCTCTTCCTTTTTGACGTCTAACGTCTCTAATGCCTGCTCTCTTAAATTGAAAAGTCTGTCCACTGGTACAAGAAAACCAATTTGATTACCTGCTGACGCAACGTTAATGCCGACTACATTACCAAATTCATCAACCGTAGGTCCGCCTGACATACCAGAGTTTATTGACCCCGTAAAATGGATCCGCTTATAGAAACTTTTTGATTTAATACCATTGTATGTGCCCGGAACCACTATCATGCCTAAGTCATGCGGATTACCAAGTGAATAGATTTCCTGTCCTTTTGTTGGCGGCTCAGAAGCAAGCGGAAAATGAACAGGCCAAGGCTGTTTCGCGTCTAATATAGCAAGATCATTAATAACATCGATATCGACGACATCAACAATATGGGTCTGCTCGTTGTTGTCCAATAACTCCAGTCGATATTGCTCAGGGGATTGAATAAAATTAGAGATAACGTGGTAATTAGTCACGATATGGCCACTTTCAGAGATAAAAAAGCCAGTACCAATCGATGATTTCTGACCAGATTCAATATTGATACATTTAATCTGCACAAGCGCTGGACTGTAATTTGAAAAGAGTGCTTCAGCTTCGTTTGCTTTGGTTTGAAAACTAAAGATAAAACTGAACAAAACCAGACAACTAACAACAAGATGTCGAAATAACTGCATTAATGAAGGTTCCTAGAAAACAAAAAAGCCGCAATATGCGGCCTTTAAAATATGGTTAGCCAGAAGCTAACTTAGAAAATCCTGATGCGTTAGTAAAGAACTACTTTTTCTTTTTCGCTTTAGGATTAGGAAGGTCAGTAATTGACCCTTCATACATCTCAGCAGCTAAGCCGATAGATTCATTTAGCGTTGGGTGAGCATGTACAGTTAACGCGATGTCTTCTGCGTCTGCGCCCATTTCAATTGCTAAACCAATTTCACCTAGCATTTCACCCGCATTGATACCAACAATCGCGCCACCTAAGATGCGGTGAGAGTCTTTATCAAAGATAAGCTTAGTGAAACCTTCTGTTCTTGCAGAAGCAATCGCACGACCTGAAGCCGCCCAAGGGAATTTAGCTGATTCGTAGTTCAAACCTTGCTCTTTCGCTTCTTTTTCAGTTACGCCAACCCAAGCCATTTCTGGATCGGTATACGCAATAGAAGGAATTGCTTGAGGTTCAAAGAAATGTTTCTTACCAGAAATAACTTCTGCTGCAACATGTGCTTCATGAACGGCTTTGTGAGCAAGCATAGGTTGACCTACAACGTCACCAATCGCAAAGATGTGATTTACGTTTGTGCGAAGTTGCTTATCTACGTTAATAAAGCCACGTTCGTCTACAGCAACACCAGCTTTCGTCGCATCACATAAGTTACCGTTTGGTTTACGGCCAACAGCAACCAAAATCTTGTCATAACGTACAGGTTCAGCAGGCGCTTTTTTGCCTTCGAACGTTACGTATAAACCGTCATCTTTAGCTTCAACGCCAACAACTTTAGTTGATAACATGATGTTAAAGCGGTCTTTATTGTATTTAGAATAAACTTGAACAACGTCTTTATCAGCCGCAGGAACAAGTTGGTCTAAAAATTCGACAACTGAAACGTTTGAACCTAATGCCGCGTATACCGTACCCATTTCTAGACCGATAATACCACCACCAAGAACTAACATTTCGCCTGGTACGTCTTTAAGTTCTAACGCGCCAGTTGAATCGATTACACGGTCATCTTCTGGGATGAAAGGTAAGTTAACAGGTTCAGAACCTGCTGCGATGATTGCATTATCAAACGTAATGTTTGTCACGCCGTCAGCACCGTTAACCGCTAAAGTGTTGCTACCAGTAAATTTACCGTAACCATTAACCACTTTAACTTTACGCATTTTAGACATACCGTCTAAACCGCCAGTTAATTGAGAAACAACGCTATCTTTCCATGAGCGGATCTTATCTAGATCAATTTCAGGTGCGCCAAAAGTAACACCATGAGACGCCATATCTTTTGCATCGTCGATGACTTTAGCCACGTGCAATAACGCTTTTGAAGGGATACAACCTACGTTAAGACAAACACCACCAAGTGTGCTGCGTGCTTCAACTAAAGTTACGTCTAAACCTAAATCGGCAGCACGAAATGCCGCTGAATATCCGCCTGGACCTGCACCAAGAACCACTACTTGGGTTTTGATATCGTTACTCATTATTAACCTCTATTTGCTGGTAGGGTAATAAGAAAGGTACATACCTTTCCGAATTCATTATTCTAATTACAGAAAAACGACTTGAAAACTTTCAATCTCCAAATCAAATTTTTTCGGAGTTTAGCACTCCGATTTAAAAAAGTCCTGCACACGCAGGACTTTCTTGTTGTTTTATAACACTAACTTGCGGATATCTGTCATTACTTGACTGATGTGCACTGTAAAGCGTGCTGCTAACGCGCCGTCAATAACACGGTGGTCGTAAGATAGTGATAAAGGCAACATTAGTTTAGGTACAAAATCAGAACCATTCCACTTTGGCTTAATTTCAGATTTAGAAACACCTAAAATGCCCACTTCTGGTGAATTAACGATTGGCGTAAATGCCGTACCGCCGATGCCACCTAGTGAAGATATAGTGAAACAACCACCTTGCATATCTTTCGCCGTTAACTTGCCATTACGTGCTTTATTAGAGATTTCCATTAATTCACGTGAAATTTCGTTAACGCCTTTTTTATCAACATCACGAACAACCGGAACAACTAGGCCGTTTGGTGTATCTACAGCAATACCAATATGAACATACTTCTTAAGAATGATGCTTTCGCCGTCTAAACTTAAAGAAGAATTAAATTGTGGGTACGCTAGTAATGCTGAAGCACATGCTTTCATAATAAAGACAAGTGGCGTGATCTTAAGATCAGATTTCTGTTTTTGTAATAGCGCGTTTTGTTCTTTACGGAACGCTTCGACTTCGGTGATATCAGCTTCGTCAAACTGTGTAACGTGTGGGATAGTTACCCAGTTACGATGTAAGTTAGGACCTGAAATCTTTTGGATACGTGTTAGTGGCTTCTCTTCAACTTCTCCAAATTTAGAGAAATCAACTTTAGGCTGTGCAAGCACTTGTAATCCACCGTTGCCGGCAGCAACACTTGACGCTGCAGTTGCTTTTGGACGTGACAATTCGTATTTAACATACGATTTTACATCGTCGGCTAAAATACGACCTTTACGACCAGAGCCTGTAACTTTCGTTAAATCCACACCAAATTCACTTGCTAAACGACGTACCGAAGGCGTCGCGTGAATTTGTTTACCTGAAGCAGAGCCACCAGCTTGTGATGGGTGCGCTAGGGCAACAGGTGGTGCTTTTTTCGCTGGCGCAGCTGGTGCCGGAGCACTCGTTGCTGGCGCTGCCGCTGCTACTGGAGCAGGTGCCGCACTTTTAGTTTCAATAACGGCAATCAACTTGCCTTGAGAAACTTTGTCACCATTGGCGACTTTTAGTTCTTTAACGATGCCCGCAAAAGGTGCAGGTACATCCATTGTCGCTTTATCTGTCTCAAGTGTAATTAACCCTTGCTCAGCTTCAACTTCGTCGCCTACGGCAACAAGTATGTCGATAACGTCAACTTCTTCGTCAGTACCAATATCCGGAACTTCTACGTCTTTCGCTTCTGCAACAGCTGCAACTTGAGCAACTGGTGCAGGAGCTGCTTCAACCGGAGCAGGTGCCGCAACTGGCGCTGCCGATTGTGCAGGTGCCGCAGCAACAGGCGCAGCCGCAGAACTTGTTTCTAGTAACAACACAAGTGACCCTTGGGTGACTTTACCGCCAACAGCAACTTTAATTTCTTTAACAACACCGTCTTCAGGGCAAGGCACGTCCATTGTTGCTTTGTCTGTTTCAAGAGTGATTAATCCATCTTCTTTTGAAACAGAATCACCAACAGCAACCAACAAGTCAATAATCTCAACTTCGTCGTCAGTGCCGATATCAGGTACAGCAACTTCAATTACTGCACTTGTTGTCGCAACTGGTGCCGCTTCAACCGCCGGAGCGGGTGTTGGAGCAGCTTCCGTCGCAGCCACTGGCGCTTCAACAACTGGCGCTGCAGTTTCTGCAGGAGCAGACGCACCTACTTCAACCGTAATTAATAAACCGCCTTCAGAAACCTTATCGCCTTCTGCAACTTTAATTTCTTTAACCGTCCCTGCAAATGGTGCCGGGATGTCCATTGTCGCTTTGTCTGTTTCGACAACAACAATTGAATCTTCTTCAACAATTGCATCGCCTACAGCAACACAAAGTTCAATTACTTCAACTTCATCGCCGCCCACATCTGGGACTAGAATGTCTTTTAAATTAGCCATCTAAATTTTCTCCTAAGCCGTGATTAAGCGTAAAGTGGGTTAAGTTTCTCAGCGTCAATGCCTAAATCAGCAATCGCTTGAGTAACAACTTTGGCTTCAATATCACCGCTACGTGCCAATTCACTTAGTGCTGCGACAACGACATAGTTGTGGTCAACTTCAAAGTGACGACGTAAGTTTTCACGGCTATCTGAACGACCGAACCCATCTGTTCCTAATACACGGTAAGGTGCTGGCACATAAGCGCGAATTTGATCAGCGTAACTCTTAATGTAATCGGTAGCAGCAATGACTGGACCAGTACCTTGCTCTAACAATTCAGTAACATACGCTTTTTGAACCGGAGCTTCTGGATTTAGCATGTTGAAACGGTCAACATCTTGGCCTTCACGTGCAAGTTCATTAAATGATGGCGCACTGAATACTTCAGCAGATACACCATATTTTTCAGCCAAAATTTCAGCTGCTTTACGAACCTGTAATAAAATCGTACCTGAACCTAATAGACGAACATTCGCTTTCGCTTTTTTAGGTTTAACATCGTCAAGCTTATAAATACCTTTGATGATGCCCTCTTCAACGCCTTCAGGCATTGCAGGTTGAACATAGTTTTCGTTCATGACAGTCAAGTAATAGAACACATTCTCGTTGTCACCGTACATACGACGCATACCGTCTTGTACAATAACCGCTAACTCATAACCATATGTTGGGTCATAAGTAATACAGTTAGGCACTGTACCAAAGTGAGAATGAGTATGACCATCTTGGTGTTGTAAACCTTCACCATTCAATGTTGTACGTCCCGCAGTACCACCGACCAAGAAACCACGAGCCTGTGAATCACCAGCGGCCCACACCATGTCACCGACACGTTGGAAACCGAACATTGAGTAATAGATATAGAACGGGATCATTGGTTCATTGTTGTTTGAGTATGACGTTGCCGCAGCAAGCCAGTCAGACATAGCACCAAGTTCGTTAATCCCTTCTTGTAATACTTGACCTTTCTTATCTTCACGATAATAAGCAACTTGGTCAGCATCTTGAGGCGTATATTTTTGGCCTTCGTGGGCATAAATACCAACTTGGCGGAATAAACCTTCAAGACCAAATGTACGTGCTTCGTCAGGAATGATTGGCACAATACGTTTACCGATTTGTTTGTCTTTAATAACTGCAGACAAGATTCGGCCAAACGCCATAGTCGTTGAAATTTCACGACCGTTTGAACCTTTAGTAATTGCTTCAAATGCCTTTAAGTCAGGCATATTCATTTCGACGTCTGAATTACGACGACGAGCAGGTAGGTAACCACCTAATGCTTCACGACGACCATGCATGTACTTATATTCTTCACTGCCCTCTGGGAAAGTGACATAAGGTACATTCGGTAAATCTTCGTCAGAAATGTCTAGGTGATGGCGGTCACGGTAAGCTTTTAATGCTTCGAGGTCCATTTTCTTAACACCGTGAGCGATGTTTTTACCTTCACCAGCGTCACCCATGCCATAACCTTTAACCGTTTTGGCTAAGATAACTTGTGGACGACCTTTGGTATTTTTAGCACGGTCATAAGCAGCGTAAACTTTAACTGGATCATGGCCACCACGATTCAAGCGCCAGATATCAGCGTCTGACATGTTTGCAACCATAGCCGCCGTTTCAGGTGTTTTACCAAAGAAATTATCACGAGTGTACTTGCCACCTTTCGCTTTATAATTTTGGTATTCACCATCTACTGTGCTTTCCATTATTTCTAATAACTTGCCGTCTTTATCGCGAGAAATTAGTGGATCCCAGTAAGAACCCCAAATAACTTTAATCACTTCCCAGCCTGCGCCACGGAATGTGCCTTCAAGTTCTTGTATAATGCTGCCGTTACCACGAACAGGTCCGTCAAGACGTTGTAAGTTACAGTTGATAACAAAAGTTAAGTTATCTAACCCTTCACGAGCTGCCAGGCCAATTGCACCTAGTGCTTCTGGCTCATCACATTCACCGTCGCCCATAAAGCAATATACACGTTGCTCTGAACAATCTTTGATACCACGGTCTGTCAAATATTTTAAGAAACGAGCTTGATAAATAGCTGCAATTGGACCTAAGCCCATAGAAACCGTTGGGAACTGCCAGAAATCAGGCATCAACTTAGGGTGTGGGTAAGACGACAAACCATCTGAATCAGCTTCTTGACGGAAATTATCTAGCTGCTCTTCAGTTAAACGACCTTCAACAAATGCACGAGAGTAAATACCCGGAGATACGTGGCCTTGAATGTAAAGGAAATCGCCGCCTTTATTGTCTTTGTCAGCTTTGAAGAAGTGGTTGAAACCTACATCGTATAACATCGCAGACGATGCAAAAGATGAAATATGCCCACCTAACTCTAAATCTTTTTTCGAACCACGAACAACCATCGCCAATGCGTTCCAGCGGATTGCTGAACGAATACGTGACTCTAACGTTCGGTCACCTGGCATTTGCGGCTCTTGCCCAGCGGGGATCGTATTTAGATACGCAGTAGTTGGCGAGTAAGGTAAATGTGCGCCATTGCGTCGAGCTTTGTCGATAAGTGCTTCCAATATTTGGTGAGCACGTTCCGCCCCGTCTTGCTCCAGAACTGCTTCAATCGACTCAAGCCATTCTTGAGTTTCTTGTGGATCAATATCCTGATTCAAATTTAGGTTCTCTGACATAGTTTCAGGTTCCTGTAGTTATTTGTCATTGTTAATATCTGGGATTATGAAGCTTAGTCGCAATATGCATAATTGTAATGCTATTTGCTGCTTAAAAGACGCCTCACAGACCCCTGAATTCGGTTATGTTCATGATCCAGCTTTAACAAAGACTGTTCAATAAACGCCAAATGTTGACCACTGGCCAACCTTGCTTGTTCCGGCTCACCATCTAAGATAGCTTGCATCAATTTTTCTCTATGCTGACTTAACTGACCACGTATTTCATTGTGACCACTAAAAACCAGCAAGTTTTCTTTTACGTTATGTAAAATTAGTTCTCTAATGCCCCGCAACAAATGTAACAGCAGGACATTATGTGAAGCTTCAGCAATCGCGAGATAAAAATCGACAACGGCTTTAGCTAAAGCTTCCAAGTCTTCACTACTTTCTTGGCTTACAACAGTTTGATACACCGCTTGAATACGCTTTTTATCTTCATCGGTGCCACGCAGCGCTGCGTAATATGCGATGACACTTTCAAGTGCACATCGAAATTCGAGTAGGTCGTAATGTGATTCTGGGCTATTTGCTAGTAATTCAAATAATGGTTCAGCTAAAGGTGCGTCAAGTTGGTTGCAAACAAATGTGCCACCGCCTTGTTTACGAGTAACAATACCCCTAGCTTCTAGCTTTTTAATGGCATCTCTAACAGAAGGACGGGATACACCGTACTGAGCTGCTAGATCTCGCTCCGATGCGAGTTTACTACCTGCGCCATAGGTTCCGTCAATGATCAGCTTTTCTAATTGCGCTGCCACTTGTTCAGAAACTTTAGTTGCCACTACTTTAGCCACAAATACATTCCATTAATTGACCATTCAAGCCACTTGGTAAATTGGTCTTACCATTATAAGACGAAGAATAATATCAATTATGAATAAAAATGTAAACCTTTCCAAATGAGGCTAGACCACTGCCATGGCAACCAAATTTAAATTAATATATTCAACAACTTACAAAATCCCTTTTAGACAATGTAGCCATACAAGGTTAATAAAGCGACAACCACAACAAACAGTGCCATGTTACGTTTCGCAAGTTTTACCATGTTTTTTTCATTGCTTTGAGGATGACCACCTTCTGCGGCATGGGCGACTTCCGTAATCATTTGATATGCCGGTACGCTAAAATTAGCAGCTAATTTTAGATAGGATTCTAAGCCATTTGAAAAATGGCCAACAAACATAAACCCAACACTGACAAATCGAGCCGGCAGCCAGAACATCCACTCATTCCAAGCTTTTAACGTAGATATAACATTATCAGGCAATCTGTTTTTGAGTGATTTACTTTCAAATAAATAAAGTGCGGTGGCGTAAAAAACGATGCCGGGAAGACCAAAGATAACAAAGTAAAAAATAGGAGCTGCGTAATATTTAAAATTACACCAAATGAGGCTTTCTGATAATGGCTTTGGTTCAGGGACGATAGTAACCGTTTCGGCGAGCTCTTCAGTCGCTTCGGTTTGCACAACTTCCTGTTCAGCATTTTCTGGGGCGCTGTCGGAGGTATTGGTTGTGGCCTGAACATTTGTTGCAAACCCCTGTTCAGACAATTCTGATTGCAATAAATTCATCGCTTCAACGTCATTGCGATTTTCAGCATTCAAATACTGACGATAAAACGCACGTACTTCTGTATTACCGATGATCACGGCTAAAACAACTAAATTAGCCGCAAACTCTATTAAGCCAATATCAATAAAATACAGCAGCAAGCCTATCGATACAGCGGGGAGCGCAACAAAAAGTAAAATCGCAGGTGACTCTGTGTCTTTTCTGAAAAACTTAGGCAATAGTTTGTCCAAATACCAAGTTAGATAAGGAGTTACATGCCATTTAGTTCCTTGTAGTGCAACTCGCTCAGTTACCAATACCAAAAGCAATAATATTAAAGTCATCTTTTGTCCCGTATCTACTAGCAAAATGCCAATTTATAAATTTGATTTCGTTTCAGTTTGGACCAGCTCAGTTTTGTATTTTTGCCAATCAAAGCTAGCCCCAGGATCTGTTTTCCTATCCGGTGCAATATGGACGTGACCAACAATATTTTCAACTGTAATTTTGGTAAAGATTTCCCTGATTGTTTGAGTCACTTGGATCAAAGTGTGATATTGCTGTTCAGTATATGGTAAAACGTCGGTTCCCTGTAATTCAATCCCCACCGAAAAGTCATTACAGGCTTCACGTCCTTTATGCTGACTCACGCCCGCATGCCAAGCACTTTTATTAAGCGGTACAAACTGCACTATACTGCCATCACGACGAATGTATAAATGGGCCGAAACACAGATCCCATCAAGTTCTTTCAACGTAGGATAAACTTCCGTATCCAGTTTATTACAAAAAAATTCCTCGACACAACGATTATAAAAATCAGACTCTGTGCGTGCTGGAGGCAAACTGATATTGTGGATTACCAACAGATCAACATACCCATTTATTGCACTTGGCTGACATTTTCTTTCGCTAAAATTAGGCGATGGACAACGCTCTGCCCCTGCAATCCAAATATCTTGTTGCACTTGCTTCATATTAATCAACTTAAGACTGCACCGAATTATTTGCTAACACGGCTTCCACCAATTGGACAAAGTCGCCAAACTCATTAGTTAGTATAGTCCAATCACAAATATCTAGAGCTAAATGTTCTTTCGCGGTGACTTCGCAAACACTGGCTGCTGCACCTAGCTCCACAAAACCGTAGCTGCCGGCAGCGCCTTTTACTTTATGGAATTCAGACCTTAAACCGGCCAAATCTTGGTCATGGATTAATGTCTTAATCAAAGAGCATTGACTAACGAGTTGTGTTAAATAGTTTTCACGTAATGATTTCATTTGTGCTTCTGGGAGCACAAACTCTGGCTCGGTTTCCCTATCTGCTGCTAAGTGTCGCTGCAGAACTTTGAAGAACTCTTGTTTTTCAACTGGTTTCGCAATTGTGCCATTACAACCCGCTTTCAGGTGCCGGTCTATATCTTCGCGCATCACATTTGCTGTGAGCGCGTAAACAGGGGTGTCGACGCCAGCTTGTCTTAACAGTTGTGTCGCTTCAATGCCTCCCATTATTGGCATTTGCATGTCCATTAAGATTAGGTCGAAATCTTCGATTAGGGCTTTTTCAACAGCCTGTTCACCATTTTCAACCATAACAAAATCAACATTAACCGATTGCAAAAGTAATCCAAACAAGTATTGGTTGTCTTCAACATCCTCGGCAACAAGAACACGCCCCACCATTTTCTCAGACGTACCGGCATTTGCTTTTGGTTTATTTTCGTGCAAATCACAACTCGGTGTTACCTCAGCAAGCTCTTCGAGATTATTGATAAGAGGCGTTTCAAACTCGTCATTATCCAAAGATAACGCAAAGTTCATAACAAACTCACTGCCTTTTTCTTCTTCGCTAAAGACCCGAATATCACCACCAAGTAAATGAGTTAAACTTTTAGAAATAACTAAGCCAAGACCAGTGCCGCCGAACCGTCGAGAAATGCTCACATCGGCTTGCACAAATGGTGTAAAGATACGTTGCTGAACGTCCGCGCTCATACCAATTCCACTATCACTAACTGTCACTTCTATTAGTTTTGTTTGTTGAATATAACGAACATCGATATGGATGAAACCTTCGGCTGTGAACTTTATCGCGTTGCTTGCTAGGTTCAACAAAACTTGTCGTAACCTTGTGGCGTCAGTTCGAACAAGGCGCGGGAGCGGGAAGTGCTGATTAAATTGAAACTCTAAGTCTTTATCTGCAGCCTGTGACGACAAAATGGAGATCACATCGTTAAACAATTCAAACATGTCAAACTCTGAAACCTCAAGCTCCAGTTTTTCAGACTCTATTTTAGACAGATCCAATATGTCATTTATCAAAGCCAACAAATGTTTACCGCTTTTTAAAACTCTAGTGAGTAAATCCATTTGGTATTTAGAACTTGGCATGTCTGCAATAACCTGTTCGGTAAAGCCCAAAATTGCAGTCAGTGGGGTACGAATCTCATGGCTAATATTAGCAACAAATGCACTCTTTAAATCATTGGCCTGTTCTGATATTTGCTTAGCAACCTCTAGATCACGATTAGAATTTGCTAAAGCATAGTTTGTTTTCTCTAGCTCTTCGGTACGTTCTTTTACTTTATATTCTAAGCGTAGACGGCTTTCGCGTTCGTTTTCACGATAAACAACTAACTGCCTAACCATGACATTAAACGCGGCAAACAGCTCACCTAACTCATCATTATTAGGCACTTCGAGCTTCACATCCAACATCCCCTGTGCGACTTGTTGTTTCGCATTTGCTAACTTTTCGATTGGTTGTATGACATGCCTCGAAAAAACATAAAATAACAGCATTGGGGCGATGACGACTGAAATAAGGACAATCATCACCGTTAATAATGTGATATTCGATTCATGGTGGCGAACATTCGATTCACTCATGCCGTAAAGCAGCAGGTAGCGCGCATCCATGATTTTGCCAGTGAAAAACACTTTCTGGCTACCATCGTTTATATCTGAAGATTGCAGTTTTCGTGCTGAGTCTAAGAGTCGCTCAAATAACTGACGAGGCAACGTCGTGCCGACATTGTTATAAGGGTATGTAAACAACAACTTACCCTGTAAATCACTAACGATAAAACTGCTAGAGGTTTTGTCTTTTGGTAAATCAAATAACTCCAACCAACTTGGTTTTAGAATTAATTGAACATAGCCCCAATGTGCATCTCCGTCTTCAATATCTTCACCGGTAGCGATCAAAGGTAGTTGAATTTCAATTTTAGGAGCTTCATTTTGCTTTGATATTAGACGCCATACCTGATCCGACAATGTTAGTCGTACGTCGTCAATATTCAATTGTATTGCAGGATTCGCGTAACCAAATATGGGCTCTAAATCTTTGGTGAATAACACTATAGATTCGGTATCGGGATAAGCGGTTGCAAATGTTTCAAAACTTTCGACAATAAATTCTTGGGCAAGGCTATAAGGTAAATCTCGAACAACACGTGTCCGCAACATTTTAATATCGCCAGACGACGAGATAAATTGTAAAGCTGACTTGGCGTTATTAATGTAGTTTTGCATCGCGTTGGAACGATACGTTACGTCGGCTTGAAGTTTGGCGTTTTCAATTTGTACCTGTGCGTCTTTTGTATAATGAAAAGACAACCATCCCAAAATAATCGTGGGGATCAGTATCAGCGGTAGCGTGACTAAAAGTGATTTTTGTTGTAAACGCATTTAAGGAAGTCCATCACCCTAATTTTATTTAAATGTTAGCCGATTACAACAAGTGTAAGGCACCTTTTAAAACTTGCCATTAAAAAACAGCTTATTACTCATATAATGTAGTTATCCAGCGTTCTTCATTAATAAATGACCAACTCCACGCTTGCCACTTTTGATCTAACCCTTGTTCAATTACTTGGGCTAATGTCATCCCTCTCGACTTCATTTCCGACACTTCTGCGAAAGTCGCCACTATCATGTCTTTTAGATTTTTTACACCGACTCTGTCAGTTAAATTACCATGTCCGGGAATAACTTTAGCGGTGTCGTCAATTTGCGCCAAAAGTGTTTCGAGATTTTGAATATAACCTTGGACTGAGCCACCACTTTTAAGATCGATATAAGGAAAACGAGATTCAAACAGCATATCACCCAAATGCCAGACATTATGCTTTTCAAAATAAACTACGGAGTCACCATCGGTATGACCTGAACTTAAATGTTTAACATGAACCCGGTCGTCATTTACATATAATTTAACGCCGTCAGAATAAGTTATCACCGGCAATCCCGGCCCTTTTTGCTTTACCGACATCCGCTTTCTAACATTCTCGTGAGCTAATATACTGGCTGACTTAGAAAAATAGACGTTACTACCAGTGTGATCACCGTGATAGTGAGTATTTACAACGTAGGTTACTTTATTGGGGGAATTAGGGCTTGCCACTTTAATTGCTTTTTCTATCTTATGGGCAAGTGGTTCAAATTGATCATCCACCATTAAGATGCCATCTGAGCCCGTTAAAATACCGATATTGCCACCTGTACCTGTCAATACAAATACATTACCAACAACTTGAGTTGCAGTGACTTCGACATCGTCAAAACGAGAATTCGAACATACAGCGAACGAGATTAAATTGAGTCCAGCCAATAATGCGATGATTTTTTTCATTGTAGTCACTTTAGTGCGTTAATCGCTATTGAATACTACTATAGTCTCAACAATAAAATTGTGAAGTACAATTTAAAATATCTTATATTCTCAGCACCTTAGGGAAAGCAAATAGTGAGAAGGGCCATCTAAATAAATTAACTTAGATGGCCATCAGATATTACAAAAACGAAGATAATAAAGCAGCTACTGGCGCAGCCGTAGGTTTACCATGTTGCCAATCACCATTCTCAACACCGCTACCGGCGATATCGATATGAATATAAGGCATAGGTTGAGTTGAGTTCACATCGTGCTGCTCTAACCCAGCGACAAGTGCTAAAAATGCCATCGGAAATTGATGACCACGGGCTGTTACTGCTGACGGTCCATTGTTTGATGACAGCAAATCGTCTGCTTTGGTTCTAGGCTGAACAAAATCATAATCTTCTCTGCGAGACCGACTGGTTTCACATGGGTCACCAATCAAGTCCCCCTGTTTAACCATGTTCTCACCTAATCCCATTTTATATGCCACACCGTTTTCAACTAACGCGGTATATGGCCCTACAGCCCTAGCGGCATGGCCTGTGAGAGTCGCGACGGTAAATAAAATAGGGTTAACTTCAGTAAGCGCTTCATCTTTAAATCTAGACAATAAATCCGCCATAGCTAAACGGCCTTCCGCATCAGTGTTGCCAATACGAACTCGAACACCAGAATGACCGGTAATAATTTCATCTGATACAAATGCTTCTGCACCAATACTGTTGCGCACCGCAGCAAGTTCTGCAACCACTTTAACGCCTTTAGGTGCAAGTTCTGCAACTGACTTCATAAACCCAGCAACCGCTGCTGCACCACCTTTGTCGCGGCTCATACCCGCCATATGTCCGCCGGTTTTTAAATCAGCGCCGCCGGTGTCATAGACAATCCCTTTACCCACCAACATTAAGGTTTTAGTGATTTCACCCTCAGGTATATATTCCAATCGGATGACTCGAGGTTGATGTCTTTCTACTTCAACCGAAGCACGTGCTACGGCCCACATTAATGGATAATCGCGTTCAATCACGGCCATATCATCGACTACACTAACCTTAACATTGCTGTTAGCAAACGAGTCGACACAATATTGCGCAAACTGAGGCGGTGCCATGCGTTCAGGTTCGGTTCCACAAAGATCTCGGGCTATGTACTTGCCACTTTCGATAGCTGCAGCAAGGTTTACGTCTATATCACCTCCGACTAAGCCAATGGTCTGGACGGGCTCGATACTTTCACCATGATATTCTCTCGCCTCTAACGGCTGCCATAAGGCCTGACTAAACCCAAGATAGCTTACCGTAGTGGCATTTTTATAAGTCTCACTTTTATCTGATAAAACAACAAGTAATGGTTTCACCGACCCCATCTTAATCACTTCAACTGCTGCCAATTTTGCAGCATCAAAATAGCGTCTTACGTCATCAAAATAACGTGTTAATTGACCAGTAGGCGCAAGAACTAAGCGTTTTGGGGCTATCTCTTGCGTCACAATAGTCACAACGCTATTGCCTATACGTTGATCAAATTTAGCGTGTTGTTGAATTACAGTTTGGATGTTGTCAGGTAACTCTGCGTCAAATTGTGGCGCGATGATTACAACTGAATCCCAACTTGGATCACTAAGTGCAGTTTGTAATTCTGATATTAAGATAGGTTTTGGATAAGACATACGGCATTACTCTATTATTTTTTATATCGCTAGAGTATTGATAAACATAGGTGAATTGCAAGTCAATGACGGTCTAGATATATTTCGAACTTACCGAAGTTGTAAATCAAGTTTGCCAATTTTAATATTGTTTACTAGATTAAATAACTTACTGGTCAGTTATTTATTATCTAAATAAAGATCCTGATCTAACCCATTATCACCTGCTGATTGAAATTACTCCTTTAGGTAGCCTAATCGAATGCATAATGTCATCTTTGAATAACCTAGCGATAAAAATGAAACGTGCAATTTCTGAAATCGAAAAAGAACAAAGAAAAGAGCAAATTGTATTTGCTGCTTTGGACGAGTTTTATTTAAAAGGCCTTAAAGCGACAAAAATGGAAGATATCGCCATTCGCTGCGGAATATCAAAAGGCACCCTATATCTTTATTTTAGTTCAAAAAAAGCGCTTTTTGAATCCGCTGTTGAGCATATTGCTATGCATAAGGCGCAACAAATCCAATCATTAATGACAAACCACAATAGTGTAAAAGAAGCTCTCGACCAATTATTTGAGTTTATCCCCAAAGTTATTATTGATTCTCCATTACCAAAGTTAATTAAAGTTTTGATCAGTGACGCCTTTGATTTTCCTGATGTGATAAAAACCTATAAACAAAATATCATTGACCAAGTTCTGTCTACTATCACCATAGTATTACAAGCCGGAAAAGAACGAGGTGAAGTTAATATTGACGATGCAGCACTTACCGCAAAACTCATCGTTGCACCTGTCATTTTTGCCGTCGTTTGGAAAGTCTTATCCGAAGCTGAAAACTCTCCGCCACTGGCCGTTGACGTATTATTAAAACAACATCAATTGATAATTTACAAAGCTTTAGGGATAACAGAATGAACACAAACAAAAGCGTTAAGTGTATATTTTTCCTGCTTTATTTATTTCTCGCCGCTTGTTCTAAGCAACCGCCTGTATCAGCGTACACCGGTTATATAGAAGGTAATTACTTTTACGTTTCCGCTCCGGAACCTGGATGGATAATAAACTTATCAGTAAAAGAAGGCGATACCGTCAGCCCGGACTCTATCATTGCTCAACTCGATGATGAATATCAGCGTCTTGCAATTGCCCAGGCGGAAAAACAACTGGCGTCGACGGCAGCACAACTCGAAGACATACAAAGTGGTGCGCGGGAAGAAGAGTTATTAGCACAACAAAACTTATTGGAACAAAAACAACTGGCGCTTGATTTAGCGAAAAGTGAATACCTACGTTTAGAAAATTTGCATCGTAAAAACCTAGTTTCTGAAACTGAATTGGAAACATCTAAGTCCTATCAACTGCAACTTGCTGCAAACGTTTCGTCACTCAATCACACAATAAACGTTATGAAAATGGCAGCACGACCCGCTGTTATTACGAGTCATGAGCAACAACTTGAGGTAGCAAAAATTGAGCTCCAAAAGGCCCAATGGTTACATTCAAAACGAATATTGAGCGCTAAAAACAGCGGTGTTGTAGAGCAAGTTTTTCAGCGACATGGTGAGTATGTTAAACAAGGGCAACCAATTGTTTCAGTATTAATTAACGATTCCCAAAAAGTCAGGTTTTATGTCGAACAAAGCCAACTGAGTCGCGTGAAAGTAGGTCAATATGTCGATATCAATCTAGATAACGATACTCAAACCCATAAAGCAAAAGTCCAGTTTATTGCACAGGAGCCAGAGTTTACACCGCCGGTTTTGTATAACCAAAGCTCTCGAAGCTCATTGGTATTTATGGTTGAGGCACAATTAGCGCCCGCCACTAAGCTACATATTGGACAACCAGTGGATGTGAGTTTCCATGAATGACTTTGCGGTTGATGTTAAATCATTAGTCAAAGAGTTTGGTAAAACTCGCGTGGTTGATGACGTCGCATTACAAATTCCAAAAGGCCAGGTGTGGGGCTTTCTCGGGCCTAATGGGTCAGGTAAAACAACGACTATCAGAATGTTATGTGGGCTATTAACACCAACTCAAGGTTCAGGAACCTGTTTAGGTCTAGACATCATAACCGAAGCTGAAAAGATAAAATTACAAACCGGTTATATGACTCAGAAATTTTCGTTCTGGGAAGATTTATCAATTCGAGAAAACCTAGATTTTGTATCTCGAATGTACAACCTGCCAAATCGTAAAGCCAAAGTTGATGACGTAATAGCAAGGCTAGATTTAACTCAAAGACAACACCAGCTAGCAGGTGATCTTTCTGGCGGGTGGAAGCAACGTTTAGCACTTGCCGCTGTGACCATGCATAATCCTAAATTATTGCTGCTTGATGAACCAACAGCGGGCGTGGATCCTAAGGCCCGTCGAGAATTTTGGGACCAAATTCATGAGCTGACAAATCAAGGGATCACCATTTTAGTTTCGACGCATTACATGGACGAAGCTGAACGATGCGACCAGATTGCCTATCTTGCCCACGGTAAACTTATCACGCAGGGAACGGTTCGAGATGTCATTGCGGCCTCTAACTTAACAACGTACGTTTCGATCAATAAAGGTGTTAGGCAATTTGCCTCGGCGCTAAAAGCGGAAGATGACATTGAAAACGTTTCATACTTTGGAGCCGCCCTGCATATTAGTAGCACAAATACAGTAGCAATCGAAAACGTTATAAAACGAGCGCCATTCGACTCACTAGATTGGCAAAAAATCACCCCTAGTTTAGAAGACGTGTTTATTTCACTTATGACATCTGTAGGCAATGATAAGCGAGACTACCAATGAACAGTTTATTTCGGATTTGGGCGATATTGTCTAAAGAGATGATCCAAATGCGCCGCGACAGAATGACATTTGCGATGATGGTCGGTGTTCCAATAATGCAATTAATATTGTTCGGTTTTGCCATCAACAATGATCCAAAAGGTTTGCCAACAGCGGTATTTATAGAAGCACCAGACCAACATTCTAGAACCATTGTTGAGGGCTTTAAATTATCCGAATATTTTGATGTTGTTACTGCAGTGAGTAACTACCAACAAGCTGATGACTTATTCTTAAAAGGTGAAATTACGTTTTTACTTGTGATCCCAGCAGACTTTACAAAAAAACTGGTCCGCCAGGAAATGCCTCAATTGTTAATATCTGCAGATGCTTCTGATCCTGCAGCTTCATCGAATGCGATTGCCAAAGCGTCTGCAATTGTTAGCAAAGCATTGAATCATGATTTTGTCGGCTCTTTAAACTTTCTGAAGTCTACTAAACCAAATGTCGATGTAATTATTCACCCAAAATACAACCCTCAAGGCATTACTCAGTACAACATCGTACCAGGATTGCTCGGTGTTATTTTAACTATGACTTCTGTCATGATCACCTCTATGGCAATGACACGAGAACGGGAAAAAGGCAATTTGGAAAATATTTTAGCTATGCCGGTTAAGCCATTTGAGGTTATGGTTGGAAAAATTGCTCCCTATGTCCTCATTGGACTCATACAGACCGCCATCATTTTATCCGCCGCCAGTTTCTTATTTGAAGTGCCCTTCCTAGGGAGTTTTATGATCCTTAACTCCGCAATCCTTATTTTTCTGTTGGCTAACTTATGTTTAGGTTTTACGTTTTCAACAATCGCAACAACACAAATGCAGGCAATGCAGATGACGTTCTTCTTCTTTTTACCGTCACTGCTGTTGTCAGGATTTATGTTCCCGTTTAGAGGAATGCCACAGTGGGCTCAACTTATCGGTGAAATGTTACCTTTAACGCATTTTTTGCGGATTGTCAGGGGAGTTATGCTAAAAGCGGCGGATTTTTCCCATCTCGCGAATGAGTTTTACGCGTTAATCGGGTTTATTGTCTTGATTGGAATTGTGGCAATTGCCAGGTATAGAACAACGTTGGATTAAGCAGCTAAGGCCATTAGCCAAATAAGCTAAGCTGTTCAATAGCGTCGACCACCGAATCTTCTAGTCCAATATGAACACCCAATAGTCTAACGGCTCGTCCCTCGCCACGACTTAACGCCTCCACTAAAAGCGATTCAAACGTCGCTACATCAAATTGATTATGTTTTTGCTCTTTAGTTGTGACAACAAAGTCATTAAACTTTAACTTAACGCCTAACTTGCCAATATGTCGCTTGTCTAAATAGCTTTGGGCACGCTTTTTAAGTTCAGGTATGAGTTTTTCATGCATTATCTGCTTCAATACAGATAGATCCTTAATATCTTCACTGAAAGTCCGCTCAACACCAACGGATTTTCGAACTCGTTCAGTCTCTACCCCTCGGTTATCAATGCCTTGACAACGTGCCCATAAAACGGCGCCGTAACTTCCAAGCAATTGAGATAAAAACACTTCTTTAGAGTTTCTGACATCTTCCCCGACAAAGAGCCCAGCGTCGTGTAATTTTTTTAATGTAACTTTGCCTACACCCGATATTTTCTCTAGCGGCATGGTTTTAACAAATTCAACTACTTGGTCCGGCGTAATTACAAACTGTCCGTTTGGTTTATTCTCATCGCTCGCGACCTTTGCAAGAAACTTGACCGGTGCAATACCAGCGGAAGCGGTTAAACCCGTTTTATAAAAGATATCACGTCTTATTTGCTGGGCAATGAGGGTTGCGGAACCTTGAAACTCCGTACAATCGGAAACATCTAAATACGCTTCATCCAATGATAAAGGTTCAATTAGTGGGGTGTAATACTCGAATATCTCTCTAATTTGACGGCTAACTTCTTTATATTCAGCCATCCGGCCCGGAACTATCACTAAATTAGGACACTTTTTGAGGGCCATTGCAGTTGCCATGGCAGACCGTACACCGAATTTTCGTGCCTCATAGTTGCACGTGGCTATGACACCTCGCCTATCAGAATTTCCACCAACTGCAACAGGCAACCCCACTAAAGCCGGGTTATCTCTTATCTCGACACTGACATAAAACGCATCCATATCGACATGAATAATTTTTCGGTTGATGCTCATATTTAGAATATTGTCTGTTTAAATTTAATGCTCACTGGCCCATAGCTACAAAATATCACTGTATAAACAAACAGTCAAAGTGCAGTTTTTTAATCTAGATTGATAAGTTTGCAATTAAGAAGTTGAAAAACGACTAAGGTAACCTACTTATTCGTATCGTTATTTAAACAACGATTAAAACGAATAAGTTTAAGGCACATTATCGCGAAATTTATTTGGAATGAACTGCAAGCCAATCAGCTTGTTTAGTAAAGCCGTTGAGAATTAATTTGAACGAAAATTTTTGAAGGATATGAGTGAGAGTTAATAACAGTAAACGAGAGTAATACCGTACAGCCGGTTAGTTAAGATCGCTCTTGAACTAACCAGTTTAAAAAGCGTTTTGCTTCTTTGGTATTGGCCAACGTTAAATGTTTAGGGCCTGACTGATCAGAAAACACAACTTTGTTGTTGTTAACTGAAATTGAATGTAGTGGTTGCACAATTGTTAATTGCTCACCGTTATAGGTATATGACATAAATTTAATTTCTTATTATATTATTAAAAAACAGCGGCCAGTTTAGCCACCAATTATTACAGAAACATGACTAAGTAAATTCCGCACAAAATTATTCTGTGAAAAATTACAAGCATGACTAATTCGGATTATTTTACGAGTTCAATAAAGACAATACGTTTTTAATGTCAAATCAATGCATTAAAAAGTTATACAGAAAAGAAGAACTTTGGGGTAAACACAATCTTGAGTGGTTTTATAACACTCTATAAAACAAAAGGCCAAGTAAAAATTTACTCGACCTTTCAATTATTAACTATTTTTAGAAAAATCTAAAATTAGATAACAACAACGTTTGATGCTTGAGGACCTTTTTGGCCTTGTTCAATAGTGAATTGAACAGATTGACCTTCAGTCAAAGTTTTGAAACCTTCAGAAGCAATAGCACGGAAATGTACGAATACATCTTTACCGCCGCCTTCTTGAGTTAAAAATCCGAAACCTTTCTCTTCGTTAAACCATTTTACTGTGCCAGTAGTAGTAGACATAATAATCTTACCTTTTTAAATATTAAATTGAATGGTCATTTCTGACCGGTCGAGCTAAAGAAATTACTTAATTGATAGTGCCTTGGGTAAAACTGAATTCAATATAATATTAAAAAACGGGTTTACTGGTGTAACTAAAGCGGATAACAAAATAAATACTGCATCTGTAGCGCGACGTATAATAGCATAACTATTATAAAACAAAAGCCCTATTTTAGAATAAAGGATAAATAATAGACAGATTATTAGTTCATATGAATAAATGGATCTTTAGTCCCGTCAAAAAATCCATTTAATTATCCTTTTATTACAACAAATTAACCTATTTAGTTCGCGTTGACATCGGGCACTGGCTTCTCTTTGATCATTAACCACGAGACTGCCGAGATCGTCATTGAAATCGCGCAGACCACAAAGACCATGCTTTTATCATCTGCTTTATTTAGGAATAGACTCACCCCCAACGAAACCACAAGTTGCGGTAAAACCACAGACAAATTAAATAACCCCATGTACAAGCCCATCTTAGCGTTTTCGACACGCTCTGACATAATCGCAAAGGGTAAACTTACAACTGCAGACCAACCAATGCCAGCTAACGCCATGAAGAGATACATGATCATCGGTGTCGTTGCAAAAAATGCGATCAAAGCGTACGCAACTGCGGTCACCAATAATGCATAGGCATGGACTTGAATACGCCCAAACTTAATGGCTAAGGGTCCTAAAACCAAAGCGGGTAATAGTGCAGCTACGGCGTTTAAAATGGCAAAGCTGTACGAAATTGTTTGGCCTAATTCCTCCGTAGTGAGCGTCGACATTTTTTCTTGCAAAAACGCATAGCAAAAAACAAACATCGTTTGAATTCCAATCCATGAGAATGAGTGTGCCGCCAATACCTTTTTGAATCCTAAGTGCTTAGCGTCAGATTCAGAAAAGTCGTTTTCATTTTTCGATAGTGTTTCAAATACGAAATACAAGGTGATGAGCAAGGCCAATATTTCGAAATAATAGTGCTTAACTTCAAAACCAGTTAAATGTAAAACACTGGCGTAAATTGAATAAACTAAAAAGCCCCAAAGTGGCTTTATATCGCTAAGTACTTCATACCAAGAAAATTTTACATCCGCTTCTTTGTTCTCACCTTCAAGTACTTTAGGCTCTTCGATAAACAATGCGGGTATAACTGAAAATAGCAGGACGAGTGCAGCACCAAAGTAAATAAGTAGAAAATTGTTCCAAAATCCGCCGATAACATAGGCTAGTACGCCAAAGGTTCCGGAGATGGTTTGCATCCAAGTATAACCTAATGTGCGCTGCTCCCCTGCTGGAGTAACGTCAGCAATTATTGATCGTGTAGGGTTAAAGCTAACGTTTATAGACAAGTCGAGGGATAGAGCAACGGCTATAGCAACGGCCATTAAGCCAACATGACCCAAAGACTCGTTTATGATGCCGATATTCGGTAAGGCTAATAGAGATAGTGACGCTAATACGCCGCCAATAATGATAAATGGTCTTCGTCTGCCATTCCAAAACCAAACTTTATCACTAATAAAGCCAACAATAACTTGACCTAAAATACCGGCTATTGGACCGGCGGCCCAAACAATACCAATTTCATGAATATCGAGGCCATATTGTGTGCTCAGCAACCAACTCAATGCTGAAATTTGAACAGATAGTGCAAACCCCATAGCTGTGGATGGCAAGCTTAACAACATATAAAACGGTGCAGACAACTTCTTTTGGATACTCAACATTTACTGTGCTCTTGTTAAATTCATACGGTAATTTACCGTATTTCTTATAGCAGTCGACAGAAGAACTGAATTTTTGGTCATCCATACGTATGCAAAGAGGTCATGCCCAAGAGCAAAAATACATTTCATTTCAACAAGTCGAATTGACCGCAAAAACTAAAGTGACCAAAGTGGTTTTAGGCTACCAATCAAATAATTTATTTCCGAGCAGTTAGTAGGTAAACTCCCATGACGGCGAAGAACACTTTTTATCGAGAATATTAAAAACATGGCGCAACTATACTTCTACTACTCTACAATGAACGCTGGAAAATCGACGTCTTTGTTACAATCAGCTTACAATTATGTTGAAAGAGGAATGTACAGTGCCATTTTTACTGCTGCAATAGATGACCGCACCGCAACAGGCGTTGTGAGTTCTCGAATTGGCTTAAGCCAACCTGCCGATATTTTTAACAGCGACACCGATTTATTTCAGCAGATATCTAAAATCAAAGAAAATAGAGCATTGCACTGTGTGTTGGTCGACGAGTCTCAATTCCTTTCAAAAAATCAGGTACAACAACTTACCGATGTTGTCGATAAACTAAACGTCCCCGTTATGTGTTATGGAATTCGAACAGACTTCCAAGGTGAGTTATTTGAAGGTAGTAAATACTTACTATCGTGGGCTGACAAGCTTGTCGAGCTAAAAACAATTTGTCATTGTGGCAAAAAGGCCAATATGGTGGTTAGGTATGGTGAAGATGGGCACGTGGTTTCTTCAGGGGATCAAGTAGAAATTGGCGGAAATGATAAATATATGAGCTTATGCCGGAAACATTTTAAACAGGCGTTTGAAACAGGACAACTGACGTCAACAGCTTAAATCACTTCTATACTGAACTAATTTCACAACCATTGCGTTAAACCAATAAAAAAGCGCCTTTTCGGCGCTTTTCATTAAATAATTTGGTTATCTTTCCAAGCTTGCTCTTTTTCTTCTCGCGCCAATCTCTGACGTTCAAGTCGCTTATCACAAGGGTTGTCACAATTACATGCCTTAGCAATTCCTAACGCACCTAAACCACCACAACTGCCTGCAATTGTTTTCTGCTTGATCCAATAGCCTACCGACATAGCGATAAACACAATCAAAAGCAGCGCAAACGTCAATAAAAATACTTTTAACATTCTGTTAGCCTTTACCAATCAACTTTTTAAATTCCGTCGACAAAACTTCGGCAAATCCATTATCCGTTTTAATTAGAAAGTAAGCCGCGATACCATTTTTCTCTGCAAATTCAACACCGCTAACGGGACCTAAAACATTAATAGCCGTAGCGTAAGCGTCTGCACTTGCCGCAGAACTATGTAATACGGTTACCGAAGCTAACTTATGCGTTATTGGTGCTGCAGTCTCTGGGTTAATCGTATGTGAGAATCGAGTACCATTCTCTTCAAAATAATTACGATAATCACCAGACGTAGCCATACCAATATTGCCTGGACTAAATATCAACTGAGCTTCGCGTCTATTTGTCACCGGTTTTTCGACCGCTACCGTCCATAATTCTCCTGACGGTTTATGGCCTGAAAGACGCATTTCACCACCAATTTCCACTAAGTAATTGGTAATGTTATTTCGCTCTAAATATTCAGCAATTTTATCAACAGCAAAACCTTTAGCAATTGATGAAAAATCAACATAAACGTCTTTATGCTTTTTAACTGCCACATTACCTGTCAGCGAAACTTTGTCTATGCCGACAAAATGTTTAACGTTTGCAATATCTGCGTCGCTTGGGCGAGTTTCAATTCGGCCATTAGGACCAAAGCCCCACAAATTTACAATAGGCCCAACCGTTACATCAAACGCACCATTTGACTCGCGATTAATCTCGAAAGACTTTGTCAAAATTTCAACATTATCCGCTGAAAACTCAAACGGTTTACCCGCTTCTGTTTGATTAAATTTGCTTAGTTCAGAATCTGCAATATAAGTCGACATGAGTTGGTTAATTCTAATTAACTCATTGTTTACTGACTCATACAAATTAAGCTGATTGATGTCGTCTTGTGTTGGGAATAACTTAACACTAAAGGTCGTACCCATGGTTTTGCCCTGCAAAAGAACAGGCTGAACCTCAGACTCAGTTTGCTGTGTGCAAGAAACCAAAAAGGCCAGCCCTACCAGGGCTAGCCAAATTGTTTTTAACATCTTTAATGACATCAGGGGGTTAACCACCAAAGTCATCAAGAAGGATGTTTTCGTCTTCAACGCCTAAATCTTTAAGCAAGTTGATAACGGCAGCGTTCATCATTGGAGGACCACACATGTAGAACTCACAATCTTCCGGTGCTTCATGATCACGTAGGTAGTTTTCAAACAATACGTTATGAATGAAACCAGTGTACCCTTCCCAGTTATCTTCTGGTTGTGGATCAGATAAAGCAACATGCCATTCAAAGTTGTCATTTTCTTTAGCAAGCATATCGAAATCTTCTACATAGAACATTTCACGGGCAGAACGAGCGCCATACCAGAAACTCATCTTACGGTCGGTTTTTAATCGGCGTAGTTGGTCAAAGATATGTGAACGCATTGGCGCCATACCAGCACCACCACCAACAAAGACCATTTCTGCGTCTGTGTCTTTGGCAAAGAATTCACCAAACGGACCTGAAATCGTTACTTTGTCACCTTCTTTAAGGCTCCAAATGAACGATGACATTTTACCCGCTGGAAGTGTTAGGTTATTAGGTGGCGGCGTAGCGATACGCACGTTCAACATAATAATGCCTTCTTCTTCTGGGTAGTTGGCCATTGAATAAGCACGGATCGTTTCTTCGTCTACTTTAGACTCAATGCTAAAGAAGTTGAAACGTTCCCAATCCGGACGATATTCGTCAGGAATGTCAAATTCAGAATATTTGATGTGATGCGCAGGTGCTGCAATTTGAATATAACCACCGGCACGGAACGGAACTGACTCACCATCAGGAATTCTTAATACAAGCTCTTTGATGAAGGTTGCTTTGTTATCATTAGAGATAACTTCACAATCCCATTGCTTAACACCAAAAATCTCAGGCTCTAATTCGATATCTAAATCTTGTTTAACCGCTACCTGACAAGATAGACGACAACCTTCTTTAGCTTCACGTTTAGTAATGTGACCTTCTTCAGTTGGAAGAATATCGCCACCACCTGAATGGACGTGTACACGACACTGACCACATGTACCACCGCCACCACAAGCTGAAGGAATAAAGATCCCTTTGTCAGCTAGGACGTTAAGTAACTTGCCGCCAGCAGAGGCTACAACTGATTTTTCAGCGTCGCCATTAATTGAAATTGTGATATCTCCGGTCGATACTAGTTTTGACTTAGCTACTAAAATAACTAACACCAAAGCTACTACGATTGCGGTAAACATCGATACGCCGAGAACGATTTCCATCGACTTTTCCTTATTTTTTATCTAAGGGCCCCATGTAAAAACACGAGGCCGACATTAACCTTAAAGCGAGATACCACCGAAGGATAAAAAGCCAAACGCCATCAATCCTGCAGTAATAAACGTAATACCCAAACCTTTTAAGCCATCTGGCACATCTGAATATTTCATTTTCTCACGAATACCTGCCAACAATACGATAGCAAGCGCCCAACCGATACCTGAACCGATACCGTAAACAACACTTTCAACAAAACCTAAGTTCTTGGCAACCATGAAAGAAACCGCACCAAAAATTGCACAGTTAACAGTAATCAATGGTAAGAAAATACCTAACGCGTTGTAAAGCGGCGGGAAGTATTTGTCTAATGCCATTTCCAAAATTTGCACGAGTGCCGCAATAACACCAATGAAAGTAATGAAAGATAAGAAGCTTAAGTCAACAGATTGAGTAGGGTCTGTAATGCCTAAAACACCATCTAAAGCGCCTGGCGCCAAGATGCTTTGATAAATAACTTGGTTAGCTGGTACCGCTATGCCCAATACGACAATAACGGCTACACCTAAACCAATCGCAGTGCTCACTTTTTTAGAGACTGCTAAGAATGTACACATACCAAGGAAAAACGATAACGCGATATTCTCGATAAAGATCGTTTTAACCAAAAGGCTTAAATAATATTCCATTTCGATTAATCCTTCTCTACTTGTTCAGGTTTCCACTGGCGAATTGCCCAAATGATCAAACCTATGATGAAGAAAGAGCTGAATGGCAATACCAAAAGACCATTAGCTTGATACCAACCATCGTTTTGAACTAGTGGTAAAATTTCGATTCCGAAAATAGTACCAAAGCCAAATAACTCACGGAAGAATGCAACTAACATCAAGATAAAGCCATAACCTAAGCCATTACCGATACCGTCTAAGAAACTTACCATCGGCTTTTCTTTCATAGCAAAAGCTTCAGCACGTCCCATAACGATACAGTTTGTGATGATCAGGCCAACAAATACCGAAAGTTCTTTTGATAACTGATAAGAGAATGCTTTCAATACTTGGTCTACAACAATTACTAAAGACGCAATAATCGCCATCTGCACAATAATACGTACACTTGATGGGATATGGTTACGAATAGTAGAGATAAATAAGTTTGAAAACGCCGTTACCATTACAACTGCAAGAGTCATAACTAGCGCGTTTGCCATAGAACTCGTCACCGCTAGTGCTGAACATATACCAAGAACTTGTAAAGCGATTGGATTGTTATCAACAATAGGGCTAGATAAAACTTTTTTAGCATCTGAAGACATGATTACAAGCTCCCACGATTAGCGGCGATAAATGGTTTATAACCTTGTTCGCCAAACCAGAATTGCAATGTACGAGTCACACCGTTACTTGTTAATGTTGCACCCGATAACGCGTCCACACCGTGAACATCATTAGCATCTGCACCACCTTTAACTAAGTTAACCACAGGCTCACCTTTACCGTTGTAAATCCTTTTGCCAGGCCATAATGCCTTCCACTTAGGATTCATAACTTCAGCGCCTAGTCCCGGAGTTTCTTTATGGTCTGAATAAACAACATTTTTAACTGTGTTTAAGTCAGCCTCAAGACCAACATAACCATACATTAAGTCCCATAAACCTGAACCTACAATTGGTAATACAATCGAAGCAACTTTACCGGCATCGTCATGAACCAAGTAAATAACAGCTTCGTTTGCTTGACGATTAATACCTGCAGGGTCATTTGCAAGTTTTTCAGATTTTTTCGGGTCACGTGCATTTCGACGCTCTTCGAATAAATCAGGATTACCTTCAACAAATTTACCAGTCTCTAGGTCAATCATACGAGCTTCTACATATTTATTATATGTTGCAACAATGTTACCAGCTGCTTTGTCTTGTAAGCCTGCAGCTTCAAGTACTAGAGTTTGTTTATCAAGTAGCTTGTTGGCTACTTGACGAGGTTTAAGTTGTACCGCAGACACTGATACCAGCGCCGCACAAACGATACATACAGCAAATACGAAACCAACCGTTTTGCCAAAAGTCTCTTTATTATTAGACATTGCGTGCTAGCCTCCGTTTTACGTTACCTTGAACCACAAAGTAGTCGAACAATGGTGCAAATAAGTTAGCGAATAAAATAGCTAACATCATGCCTTCAGGGAATGCAGGGTTCACAACTCGAACAACTACAACCATGAATCCAATTAACAAGCCGTATGCCCATTTACTTTTATCAGTAAATGACGCCGATACTGGATCTGTTGCCATAAACAATGCACCAAGTGCAAAACCACCAACAACAACGTGCCAATGCCAAGGCATTTGAAACATTGGGTTAGTCGCACTATCAATCGCATTAAATGCAGTTGCCGTTAAAATTGTACCTATTACAACACCGGCAACAATGCGCCAAGATGCAATTCGAAGATAAATAATAAACAAACCACCAATTAACAAGGCAAGTGTTGATGTTTCACCTACAGAACCAGCAATGTAGCCGTAAAATGCTTCAGTCCAAAGCGCAATGTTATTGTAGTCCAACGAACCAGCGGCTGCTTGACTTAACATAGTTGCACCAGAGAAGCCGTCAGCGGCAACCCAAACTGCATCACCTGAAATTTCGGCAGGGTAAGCGAAGAACAAAAACGCACGACCCGCTAATGCAGGGTTTAAGAAGTTTCGACCCGTACCACCAAATATTTCTTTTGCAACAACAACACCAAAGGTAATACCAAGTGCCGCTTGCCAAAGTGGAATAGTCGCTGGAAGGATAAGCGCGAATAAAATTGAAGTAACAAAGAAACCTTCATTTACTTCATGTTTACGCACTGATGCAAATACAACTTCCCAGAACCCACCAACAAGGAAAACCGTTGCATAGATAGGTAGGAAGAAACAAGCGCCGTAGAACATTTTCATCAGGGAGCCTGAGTCACCGGCGAGTGATCCGCCTAATGCTTCAAACAGCCCAAACTGCCATGTGTCAGGTAATGAGTATCCGGCAGCTAAAGCATCAGCCGCTTGATGGCCAATATTAAACATACCAAAAAACATGGCTGGGAATAATGCCAACCACACCATGATCATAATACGTTTTAAATCAACGCTATCACGAACGTGGGTTTGACCTTTATTAACAAGACCAGGCGTATAGAAAATAGTCGCAGCTGCTTCATACAGAGCATACCATTTTTCGTATTTTCCACCTGGTTCGAAATTAGGTTCAATTTTTTCTAAATAACTTTTAAGACCCATGATTAGCCCTCTTTTTCAATCGTGGTCAAGCAATCACGAAGAATCGAACCGTATTCATATTTGCCAGGGCAAACAAATGAACAAAGTGCCAAATCTTCTTCTGCTAATTCCAAACAACCCAATTGTTGTGCTGAATCTGTGTCGCCAGAGATCAAGTCACGTAATAACAATGTTGGTAGTACGTCTAAAGGCATGATGCGTTCATAGTTACCGATTGGCACCATTGAACGGTCAGAACCATTTGTCGTAGTTGTCATTTTGAAAAGCTTCTTAGGCGTTAAATGGCCTAGGAATGCACGAGTAACCGAGAATTTATTAGAACCAGGCATAGCCCAACCCAAAAATTCTTTTTCACGGCCTTCCGCAATAACAGAAATTTGCAAATGATAACGATGCAAATATCCGTGTACGCCCATCGCTGAAGTACCACTTAACACTGAACCAGAGATAATGCGGTTTTCACCACTCTCTAATTCACCTGCCGTAATATCTGCAGTTGATGCGCCCACAGTTGTGCGGATCAAACGAGGATTTTTAACAACTGGGCCAGCCAAAGCGATAATACGCTCACTGCTTAATTCACCTGTTGTAAACAAGTGACCAATTGCTATCACTTCTTGATAGTTTACATGCCAAGCAACTTTGCTTGCAGAAACTGCATCAATGAAGTGCATCTGGGTACCAACCAAACCAGCTGGGTGTTTACCACCAAACTCGTGCAATTGAACATTTGGAGCTTCAGCTGTAATGTTTGCACCTGGTTTTTTCGATACGTGAATTTTGCCATCAGTCAATCGGCTTAACACGGTTAAACCCGCATTGAATAGCTCTTGTTGCTCTGCAATAACGACAGCTGGGTCCGCAGCAAGCGGATTAGTGTCTGTTACTGAAACAAAGATTGATGACGGAGTGCTGTCTAAGGCAGGTGTCTTGTCAAACGGACGAGTGCGTAACGCAACCCATTGTCCTGATTCGACTAGATTATCAACCACTTTGTCACGTTCAATAGAAGCTAGCTCGCTAGGCTCATATTTTGCGAATGTGACTTGCTCGTCGCCTGAAACTTCGATCACTACTGATTGAAGTACACGCTTCTCGCCACGGTTGATTTCCTTGACTACACCGGCTGCAGGGGCAGTGAATTTCACGCCAACATTCTTTTTATCTACAAAAAGAACCTGACCTTTCTTTACACTGTCGCCGACCTTAACATGCATCGTAGGACGCATGCCATGGTACTCTTCGCCAAGCGTAGCAACAGTTTTAACTGCTGGACCATCGTGGATGGCTTGTTGTGGAACGCCTTCAATAGGCAGATCCAAACCTTTTTTTATGTTGATCATACGCATATGCACTAATTTTAAGTTGGAAGAAATGGAATCTTTTTGGCAATCAAATTTCCTATCTAACTGCCTAGCACTCGATGCACTATCAAATGCCGTAAAATCTTTATTTTTTGTAAGCGTAACCCACCTACATCATTTAGCCGCAAATTGTAGCATCTTATCGGCCTTTTTGCCTATCGCAAATTTGCATTATTTGCGTCTCAACACCCTAATTAGTAGGCTAAAAATCAACCACTCAGTTAAAATTCAACGTAGAATCCCAAATAGATATCTTAATTGGGATAAATCCAATTCCATAAAAAAACCGAGTATTTTGTCAAAACTCGGTTTTTAATTAGCAATTGGCTCTAAGGTTAGATGACGTTAGCAATTTCTGCCACTGGGTTTATATCGGCATCATAATCAACGTTGTCGTAGTCGAAACCAAACAAGTGCAAAAACTCTTGATGGTAGCCAACATAGTCAGTCATTTCGTCAATTGTGTCGGTATCAACACTGTCCCACACCGCCTGTACTCGCTCTTGTACCGAGTCTTCAAGCTCTTTGTAGTTTTGGAACAAGTGACCACCATCGTCAAAGCGAGGTGTATCGCCATATAAATTTTCTCTAAACAATGCAGAAATTTGTTGGATTACGCCTTCGTAAGTACCGTCTTCTTTCATCACTTTGAAAAGTGCTGAAATATATAGTGGCATAATCGGAATTGCCGAACTCGCTTGGGTGACAACGGCATTAAGCGACGAAACATAAGCTTCACCTTTAAGATCTTCAGTAAGCGTGCGGATTGCTGTGACCGCTCGGTCTAGATCTTCTTTCGCTTTACCAATAGTTGCATGACCGTAGATTGGCCAAGTCAGCTTTTTCCCGATATAGGTATAAGCTGTTGTTTTGAACCCTTCAGACAACACATCAGCATCTTTTAATGCATTAATCCACATTTCCCAGTCTTCGCCACCCATGACTTTAACTGTATTTGCAATTTCATCTTCGTTTGCTGCTTCTACCGAAACTTCATCAATAATACGTTTAGACGTATTTAAGTTTTTAGTGGTGACGCTATTACCAATCGGTTTTAGTGTTGAAGAATATGTTTCGCCCGTGTTTGGATCAGTACGACGTGGAGAGGCAAGTGAATAAACGACCAAATCGATTTTGCCCATATCAGCTTTGATCGTTTCAATCGTTTTTGCTTTTATTTCATTAGAAAATGCATCGCCGTTAATACTTTTTGAATAGATACCAGCCTCATCTGCAGCTTGTTGAAAAGCGGCGGTGTTGTACCAACCGGCAGAACCTGTTTTTCTTTCAGTGCCTTCTTTTTCAAAGAAAATACCCAATGTATTTGCACCATGTCCAAACGTAGAAACGATTCGCGATGCTAGGCCGTAACCTGTTGATGCACCAATGACTAATACATTTTTTGGTCCGTTCGCAGCAAACTCTTGCTCTTTTACAAATGAGATTTGACGCTTAACGCTTTCAGCACAGCCAGCTGGGTGTGCATTAGTGCAAATAAATCCACGAATTTTCGGTTTAATAACCATCTTTATAATTTCCTATCTGAGTATTGTGCTGATAAGCATTCAAAATTTGCGGCAAGTTTACCTGTTCATTCACTAAAAACAGATCAGACTAGCCCAATTCTTTTCAATTTATCTTATTGTTCTCTATTTTTGTAATATTCAACTTCGGACAAATTATGATATTCAGAGACTTGTAGTTGGAATTGTCGATATGATTTCATAATTTTAGCGAACGTTTCATCACTCGCTTCTTGCTCTGCAATCACTTCATTTGAAGCTTGCTTCAAAGCCGCCATCACGTCATTTGGAAACGACTTAAACACAACACCATGCTTGTTTTTTAGCGTTTCCATCGCATTATTATTACGTGCCGTATATTCATCCAACATATCTTGATTTATAGCACGGGTCGCCACTTCCACTATTTTTTGCAAGTCTTTAGGCAACTCATTATACGCTTTTTCATTGACAGTAAATTCTAACATTGCCCCCGGCTCGTGCCACCCAGAGGTATAATAATGTTCAGCGACTTTATGAAACCCAAATGCAAGGTCATTATATGGTCCAACCCATTCTGTTGCATCAATCGCTCCTGACTGCAAAGACGTAAATAATTCACCGCCAGTTAAAGCCACTGGTACCGCACCAAGTTTTTTCATCACTTCGCCACCAAGGCCGGGGATCCTAATTTTGAGACCTTGCAAATCCGCTACGCTATTTATTTCTTTTTTAAACCACCCCGCGGCTTGTACACCGGTATTACCGCCAGCAAACGGGATCACGCCAAATGGTTTGTATAATTCACGCCACATTTCGATGCCACCACCATAATGCAACCAGCCATTCGTTTCTTGAGCGTTAAAACCAAATGGTATTGCGGTAAATATTGGTGCTGCAGGCATTTTACCTTTCCAATAATACGATGCTGCATGGCCCATTTGCGCTGTGCCTTGCGATACAGCATCAAAAACTTCAAAGCCAGGGACAATTTCACCAGCGCCGTAGACTTTTACGGTTAATCGTCCGCCACTCATCTCATTGACAAGTTTGGCAAAGTTTTCTGGTGCAGTGCCTAGGCCCGGGAAGTTTTTAGGCCAACTTGTCACTAATTTCCACTTAAAAGTTTTTTGGCTTTTAACAACATCGCCAGATGACTGCTTATCGCCACCGCAAGATACCGCCAGCATAGATATAAACGCTAAGCCTATTAATTTTCCTACTAATTTTTTCATCAACTTTTCCTTATCTATCTCTAACCATATATATAGTTTGGAAGTGCAGTTGCTAATTCCGGCCATATCGCCAAGGCAATTAACATAAAAATTTGCATAATAATAAAGGGTATTACGCCTTTGTATATAGCGGTGGTAGGAATAGATTTTGGTGTCACGCCGCGCAAATAGAATAATGCAAAGCCAAACGGGGGGGTTAAAAATGAAGTTTGAAGGTTTATTGCGATCATTATTCCTAACCATATTGGATCTACGCCCATCATAAACAAAACCGGAGCAACTAATGGTACAACTACAAAGGTAATTTCAATGAAGTCTAATATAAAGCCGAGTAAAAATATTACCACCATCACGATTAAGATTGCGCCAAATACGCCACCAGGCATATTTTGAAACAAACTATGGATCAACTCTTCACCACCAAATCCGCGAAAAACAAGCGAGAATATAGACGCGCCAATGAGGATCATAAATACCATTGACGTTACGCTAACAGTTGAAGCCATTACCTCTTTTAACGTCCCTAGGGTTAAACTGCGTTTTGTCATCGCAATGAGCATAGCGCCACAAGCACCAATTCCGGCTGCTTCGGTTGGTGTCGCAACGCCAAATAAAATCGAACCTAATACCAAAAAGATCAGCACTAACGGCGGGATTAGACTGCTAATTAGTACCGACACTGATACCTTTTCAACGTCTGTTTGCCTTGGTGTCCATTCCGGCTTAAAAAGGCCAATACATATTGAATATAATAGATACAAACCCACTAGTATCACCCCTGGTACAATAGCACCAGCAAACAGATCCCCTACTGAAATTGTTTCGGGTGAGAAGTTACCTTGGGCTAATTGCGCCTGTTGATAACCATTAGATAAAACGTCTCCAAGTAGTACGAGTGCAATTGATGGTGGGATTATTTGACCTAATGTACCCGTAGCTGCAACAACGCCCGTCGCGTAGCTTTCTTTATAGCCTGTTTTTAGCATTGTAGGTATTGCCAACAAGCCCATCGTAACAACCGTTGCGCCGACAATTCCGGTACTTGCCGCCATTAGGGCACCAACTAAAGTAACAGCAATGCCCATTCCCGCTGGTAAACGGCCAAATACTTGAGTCATACTTAACAATAGCTGCTCAGCAATTTTTGATTTTTCGAGCATGACGCCCATAAAAACAAATAGCGGAACGGCAAGTAATGTTTGATTTGTCATCACGCCAAACAACCGACTAGGTAGTGCGCTTAACAACGAGCCATCAAAAACATCAAATAACACACCAAAACCAGCGAAGATCAATGCCGTCCCAGCCAAAGAAAACGCTACAGGATAACCAAACATCAGCACAACACAGACTATAATAAACATCAAAAGACTTAACCATTCCATCTTTAAGCCTCCTTATCTGTGATTTGGGTTATTTGTTGGGGTCCATATTTGTTAGTAAGTATTTCTACTACTTCAGCCAACGCCTGCAGGATTAATAATAAAGGCATAATGAATAAAAGTGACTTAAGTAAGTAAACAATCGGTAACCCACCGGCTTCTTGTGACCCTTCGCTAACTTGCCAAGATTGTAAAACATAATCCCAACTCATCATTAAGATAAAAATACAGGTCGGGATTAGAAATAAGCAATGTCCAATTACATTGATAGATTGTTTATGTTTGGAACTCATTCTTCGATAAAAAATATCAACGCGAACATGTTGGTCGTTTTTTAGGGTTGTTGCCATGCCAAGCATTAGAACAAATGCATGCAAATACATTACGCCTTCTTGCATGGCAATTGAGCCAACATTAAAGGCATAGCGCAAGATAACAACTGAGGTCATGAGCAACATCATTGTAAGTGTCAGCCAAGCGATAGTACGCCCAACTAGATTAGAAAATTTATAACATAGGGTTACAAATTGAAAAGCAATACGATTTTGGGAAATCAAGGAGTCACCTATTTGTTATTTATTTTGTTATCGACTCTACCGCGTAATTCCGCTTCGTCTAGTGTTAAACGCGACCAAATAGCAGGATTGCGGCAGTACTTTATTAAACTCATCGCAAAGAGGCAACTTTAAGCTTATGTATGCCACACAAGTTAAAAAAATTAAACTATGGGGTTAAAAAATCTTTTTTGTAACTTTATTACACAATTCACAGATTAATTTAAATAATCTATCAATAAAGTAACTATCATGTAATTTTATTACGTAATTTAGTTTACAGACTCAAGTTAATTAGTATAATAACTCTAGTTTTAAAGAGTTATAACTTTACTATTTGGGAGAATATTATGAAAAAGTTATTTTTAGCAGCAGCCACACTAATGAGCGCAAATTCATTTGCAATGTCAACTGACTATAAATTTGTCGCCGTAAATGACACACAAGTTACTAATTTATGCGTTATCGCCGCAGAACAGGGAATTTCAGCAGCCAAGAAAGCCGCACGCTTTAGTGGACTAAATACCGACGGCGCTTTCAATTCAACAGAATGCAATGGTACAAGCATTCGTCGTTTTGCAGCAAAGTTCAAAACGCAAGTTGAACAAGTAGAAGCTGAACAAGTAGAGTATGTATTTAAAGCCAAAGTTCAGGATGATGCATCTCAAATATGCGTACTTGCAGCTGAAGAAGGTATCAATGCAGCAATTAAAGCCGGTGGCCTAGAAGTTACTAGCTATATCTGCAACGGTATTAACATCAAACGCTTTGCTCGTAAATACAACAAAGCATAAACATTATTAAATGTTTAAAGATATTAGTTCATGCGTATAAGTTTTAGTACAGACGAGCACCCAACCGCTTGTCGTACTAAACTTATACCACCTAACCACTTTTACTAACCCAGTTTACTGCCACCGAGACAATCGGGAGACTCTGGCGCTGCATTTACTTCCTGCCATTCCGCTTCAGAATATGTGTGGATTGCTAAAGCATGAATGTCATTCGCTAACTCTTCTGCAAGGCATGCATTAACTAAACGATGTCTTTGAATCAGTCGCTTACCATCAAATAACTCACTCACAACTACCACTTTAAAATGAGATTCGCTGCCAGCAGGCACATTATGATTATTGCTTTCGTTTTCGACCTGTAAATGTAACGGTAAAAACGCATTTGTTAGTTTGTCTGTAATTCTGTTTTGGATCTGCATAATTTTATCGTGTTAATCCTAGTTTCGTGACCGGTATTCTATCGGGTTTAGAGAATATTAATAATAATTTTTGAGTAGAGGATATAGTGTCTTATTTGCAGCTCACTGCACTATAAACCGAAACGTTAAGCTAATCCGTTCTGATGACACTTTTTTTCTGACTGGGATTTGATGATGGAATTGAGACTGCATCCCCGCTTTCATCAATAATAAACTGCCGTCTTCGAGCGAGATGCTACTAACCGATTTACTTTTTAACTGCTTAAACTGGATTTCTCTTGCGGCTCCAAGTGAAATAATGGCGACAACCGGATCTTTACCTAATTCTGCCTCATTGTCAGCATGCCAGCCCATTTTATCTTCACCGTTTCGGTAGCGATTCAATAAAACAGAATTAAAACTAAAAGCGGTATCTTCCATCAATTTATTTTTTAACGTATTCAATGCTTGCGGCCAACCAACGGATTGATGGTCAACGCCGCTATAACGGTAGGTCAATCCTTCGTCTCCATACCAAGCTTGCATTCTGGGTATGATATGCCATTTATTATAGACATGAATCTTAGGTTGCTGCCATTGTACTTTAGCTTTTAACGTAGCGAATAAGTCTGCACTTTGATTCGATAGCCAGTTCGGACGATATTCGACCCAAGGCGATAACGCCCCTAAATCAGCTTTTATTAACGAATTTATGTCAAATAGTTCCTGTTGCAATTTACTTCACCTCATAGCAATGGGACAATCATATTTTATTGCTTCATAATTAACTGGGCCACTATGCCACTCAATACCACACTGCAATGCGCAACCGGCGAATACTCGTTGTTTCGATACCCAAAGAATCAACACGATGCTGCTCTACAAGCATGGGACAGCGCTGACGAACTTGTTATCGAATACGTTGCAAACACCTATCCTGCAGAAAAGTACATCACGATATTAAATGACCAATTTGGCGCTATCGCCACTGCACTTAATCAGTTTAATCGAGTTTCAGTGACTGACTCACGTGTTAGCGAACTTGCAACAATACAGAATGGTGCCGAGAATAAAATTGTTGACCCTATTTTTTGCAACAGTCTTGAGCCAATTCCAAGTCGCGATGTGGTTATTCTAAAACTCACTAAAAGTGTCGCGTATTTACAGGACCAATTGCAACTGTTAGCACAAAACAATAAAGCTGTTGAAATCGTAGCGTGTGGTAAAACAACACAAGTTACATCAAAAATAATGAGTATTTTTGAAAAGTATTGCGACAACGTTAAAACAAGCTTAGCGAAAAAGAAAAGTCGACTTATATTTGGCACACTTAAGAGCAATGGTACATCAGAACCTGAAATATCTCCTGTTGAAGACCGTTTAAATTACATTGAATGGCCAGAGCAAGGGGTTCAAATTGGCGCATATGCTAACGTATTTAGTCATGACGGACTTGATATAGGTGGGCGTTTTCTTGCTGAGAACTTGCCGACGTTTACCTCGGATCAGAAAGTGGTTGATTTAGGCTGTGGCAATGGTCTGTTAGGTCTTGCTGTTTTGAAACAAACAACCCAAAGTGAAACACCAATTTCACTGCGTTTTGTCGACGAGTCTTATATGGCGGTTGAGTCAGCTAAACACAATATTGCCCAAACATTCCCTGATGAATTCTCGCGATGCGACTTTATTCAGGATGATTGTTTAACTAAACAGAAAGCCGAATGTGTTGACGTAATATTGTGTAACCCTCCGTTTCATCAGCAAAACACATTAACGGAACATATTGCTAAGCAGATGTTTAGACAATCATTATTGGCTCTTAAACCTGGTGCCTCGCTATATGTTGTTGCAAATAACCACTTACCTTATCAAAGTTATTTGAAAAAGATGTTCGGTGGATTTAAAGTTCATGCACAAAATAAAAAATTCTCAATCTACCACTGCATAAAGAGGGCATAAGATGTCAGTTTTAAGTACTGTAATTCGCGTTACATTAACCTCAGTCGTTATCGGCTTTTTGTCTGCGTGTATAACGCCAACATCTCAACCTATGTTGATATTTCCCGATACGATAATCAACAAACCAATGATGAGCGTAAAAAGCGCTACCGTTGTTGACTCTAGAAGTAATAAAACATTAGCAGTCATTAATAAGGTAGATACCCCTCCTAATCCCAATTTGGAGTCGCAATTAACCACGTGGTTAAACGACTCAGTGACCGTTAATCCCCGTGGGCGATTGGATTTCACTGTTGAAATTTTAAATTATGCGACCTACGTAATGCAGGGAACTATGCAATTTGAAGCCGAGTCTGTAATGGAATGGCAAGCGAAAATCACTGGTGAGAATGGATTTAGTTGGATTAAAAACTACCAAACAACAATTAAGCAAGATGGTCCACTCAATATGGACAAGTCAGAGATTGAAATACATCTTAATAAAATGGCAAACACCTTGTTGTCTCGCACATTAGAAGACCCTGAATTTAATGCTGCGTTGAGCCACTAAAAACAATTTATAGATCTAAAAAGCGATCTACTACGGTCGCTTTTTTGTTGCTGTTTGGCTAGGTTTACTGTTAGTTATCAGATTTCTATCAACAGTTCTTCTTCAAATTCAGGTTGTTCTATTTTGAATAATTCGGTTATTTCTGAAACTTCACCGTAGGCCATTATTGCATCGTCGCCACAAGACAGGCCATCAACAGCAACCGGGTGAACTCTTTCTAAATGATGGTACTCATCGATAAAATATTTATCATTTAATGGTTTTGGTTGGCATAACCGGATAGCCAAAACGGCTGGTTTAGTAACTTTCCCTAATTGGGAGATGAAATCAAAACCAGTCTTTTGTTTTTCTAATGTTAATAAATCTTCAACCCAAAACATATGTTGTTTGCCACTGCGGGTGGTGATACTAGGCAGTAATAATATGTAACCTGTGACTTCGGGCACTTCGTCAGATAACTGCCAATATAGGTTTTTTACATATTCAGCAAACATCTTACTTGATGCAAGTCGCTGCAAATCATGAAAATAATCTTTTTTCTCTAAGTTAGAAATTGATATGTTGCCAACTCCTAAATGTTCAATAAAACTTGTACGCTTATCCATAACATAGGTAAATGGCATGCTTTCATGGTTCGCACTTACAACTGAACGCAAGGCTTGAGTTAACCCTAAAATGTCCTCCGTTTTGCCGCTGGCTTTAAGTTGACCGCAATAACGTTGAAGAAAATCGCTAAGTAACTGACGACCTTGGTGCTCTTTTGCCACTCCTTCAACTTTTAATCTCAGCAGTGTGCCGTCGCCTTCAATGACACTATAAGTTTGGTTTTTAACGGTTCGGTTCATTCGACGGCTGACGCTAGGCAAAGTAACAAGCACTTCATCGTTTGCATTAAAGTCTAACGACTCGTCAAATTTAACAGCCAAACCTTTAGTTGAGAAGTTGAGGGTCTTGCCAACAAATGATTTTTTGGTTTTACGGTGAATAACGATACACGTAGTATTGCAGTGGAATCTATCCTCCATTCGGCAGTCGTTATTATTATTTACCGCAACGCTGATTTTTTGAGTAGCCATCCGGGGTCTTATGACGTACTGCAGAAGTGAAACAGGTAAGCTCTCACTGTTGTCTTGTTTAGCATAAGGCTTCAACAAGTTTAAGTTCCATAACATATCAGACACATCACTCACAGACAGCAATTTGTCACTGCTAGATAACAATGTTGTGACGTCTCGAGATGGCGGTTTGTTGATCGACTGCAGGCGGATATTATTTTGCGAATTTAAAACCGAAGGCGCTTCGATATTACTTCGAATATGTGTCGACATAATATCAATTTTAATTAGTCGCACTTCTTCACTTGTGAGCGCGTCTTGTAATTCTGGGTGCTCTGCTAACACCAAAGACAACTTGGTAAAATCCACTGCGACAAAATCGGTTTGATCGTTAACCAGTAACTTCTTAATGAGATAAAATTTAGTAATGTTTTGGCTTTGGGATAAAACCGCTTGAAACTCCGGTTTGAGAACGAGTGCACTAACGACACAGGAATGCTGATCTATTTGTAGCGACTCCCAAAATGTATAATTGGAATCACTTAAAAATACCGAGAGCGGTTTAAAATTATTTAATCCGTTATCAAGGGTATAAAACACAGATTTGTTATTGTTTAAATAATGTTGCTCTAACACCCGCTGTTCAATGCTATCTACTAGCGCATTAATATCGATATCATCTTCAGAAACGTCGTGTTTTATTCCACATTCTCTAATGCTTTTGATCTTTCTGCGGTTCAATTGGATCAGCTTAGTGTCAATCGCAGGCCCCGTTTCTTTCTCACTTTCGGGTAAGCGAGCATATCGGCGCTTGGCATAATTGCTCAGCTCTTCGTAAACACCTAGTGTGTATCTGCCCTCTGTTTTATCTAGCAGGGCGTTAAATACATCTATTGATTCAGGGTCAAGGAAGTGACGAATACCATTACATTCGAAAGACTTACACATCTCATAGAAATAAATTCTAAAATCCAAGACGCGTGCGCAGGGCTCACCAATATGATTAATCCCTTTAAGTATTGCCATCCGTTCAGAAAACGTCGCTTTTTTTGCGGTGTGCTGAACTAAAGTCGACAACTTAGGATCACCAGCTCGTGATACTAACGTCCACATCAGATATTTAAATTTAGTTATATCTACGCCATCGAATTGCATAATTTAACAATTTATTTTTATTATTGGTTTGCTTAATTTTTAATCGAATAAAAACATTACTTTATTTAAATGTGTTTGTAAACTCCGCTTAAAAAGCGCAATTTTTAACATTTATTTAATTTGGTAATTTCTATCAAAATTTAAATTAAGTATTTCAATACACTACGAAGCTGTTTCGTAATCGAATAAAATAGATACTAAAAGTTATTAAAATTATTGTTCAACAAAATTAAATTAATCATCAACTTAAAACAAGCTACATAAACTAAAACGTCACAAAACAATTACTAACCTTAGAAAAACATGAGTAGCATTTAAAACGAGTAGAATGCTATTTGAATATCATAATATTTTATTGTTACCCTTTTACTTAACCTCAAGCGCTTTTAAATAGAAAAACAATCTAGTGCGATTTCTAGGTCGTTCATTGGCTAATTCAGTCGCCTAGGATATGCTTCATCCATTGGTATAAGCCACTGATTTTGTTACTCTGTTGGGGCATCTGTGTAATAGGAAATATAAATGAAAACAATCCAAAAAATCTTAGTCTGCGTTTTTCTTATGGCGTCTATAGCAAATGTTGCCGCCGCCCCTAGAGGAGAATATATTCAACCAGACAACCTATACCCCAAGGTAAAGTTCATCACTAATATGGGCGAGCTAATTGTTGAATTAGACAGAGCAAAAGCGCCGATTACGGTGAACAATTTTCTAAGCTATGTCGTTGCTGAGCGCTACAACAACACCCAGTTCCATCGTCTAGAACCACAGTTTGTTCTACAGGGTGGTGGTTACACCACTGAAATGGAAAGTGTTACTGAATACCCGCCAATTGTGAACGAATCAGGAAATGGCCTAAAAAACGAGCAATATACAATTTCAATGGCTCGGCAATACGCACCACATTCGGGTACCAGTCAGTTCTTTTTCAACTTAGGGGACAATAAAAGCCTAGACCCAGGCCGAAATTGGGGTTACGCCGTATTTGGTAGTGTTACATTAGGTGAAGACATTTTTGAAAAAATAGAAGCTATTACAACCGGCACGTCACCAGAATTGGGTTGGCCGAGTTTCCCTGATAAACCGATTATTATTCATAAAATAGAAGTACTGGCAGAATAATTTATAACCACTATAATCATTTGGAGGTGGTCAAATAAAGACCACTTGTTAATTCCCTAAAAATAATATCAATAAGCGGGAGAGTTATAGTGGCAAACGCAGCTACATTTATCGACAACAAAGCAAGGCAATTATCGTATTATGCTGATGCCTTTGTTTGGGGATCATTACCAGCAAGTGAGGTTAACTTATATTGTTGGGACACGTTAGAGGAATGGTCACAAGTGGCTGCTAATGATGTCAAAATGACGCCAAAAGAAAGTGCTTTTTGGTACTTGTTGCACCAATTAGTGTGCAGTAATTCAAGTGAGATTAAAGGTTGCCCTAAACTTCGCTCTGAAGTAGATACCTGTATTAATTACTTACGAGGTTGTGGTCGTTATCCCGACTTTTGTTGCGGGATCCGCCCATAAAAATGAGTAAATTAATAAAGCGCTTGATTTAACACACATATATAGAAACAATCGGCTTAGTTGATTCCCTAAAGGCCGATTGTTTTTGTCACTCTTATACTCCATAAAAAACGGATTTTCCGTTTATTTGCAAGCTAATGTCATTCGAGTTTTTTTCCTCGGTTTTTCAGCTGGCATCCCCATCATGTTGGTTTTCAGTACCTTGTCTATTTGGCTTGAAGAGGCTGGTGTTCAGCGTTCTAGTATAGGATTTTTTAGCTGGATTACATTGGTTTACGCCTTTAAATGGGCATGGGCGCCTGTCGTCGATAGGTGGTCACTCCCAGTTTTAGCACCATTGTTTGGGCGTAGAAGAAGCTGGCTATTGTTAAGCCAAGTCTGCCTAGTTATGGCAATTGCTTCTATGGGGATGATTGATCCTCAAAGTCATCTTGCTCAAATGGCCGTAGCAGCGCTCGTTGTCGCGTTTTGTTCCGCCACCCAAGACATTGTCATTGACGCCTTTCGAATTGAATCTGGTGAAACGCGCCAACAAGGCGCAATGGCCGCCTCCTATATGGTTGGATACCGCCTAGCGATGATAGTTGCAACCGCTGGCACTTTACTGCTTGCTACCTATTTTCAAACAGACAGCACGCTTTACCAGTATGCAAGTTGGCGATGGGCTTATTTTGCTATTGCTTGTGTCATGTTGGTGGGCATTGTCGCCACATTATCATCTCCTGAACCAGAAGAGATACAAGTAACTGAGAGCTTAACGCCTCAACCGAGAAATTGGATTAAAAAGCTGTACTACTCTTTAATCCAGCCCGTTATCGACCTATTTGAACGCTTCAAGTGGATGACTTTGATCTTACTTATTTTAATTTGCACATATCGTATTTCCGACATTGTCATGGGTGTCATGGCCAACGTGTTCTATATCGACATGGGTTACACCAAGCAGGATATTGCGGCAATGTCGAAAACATTTGGTGTCGTTATGACATTGCTTGGGGCATTCTTTGCCGGTGGTTTAATTAATCGCTTTGGCATTTTAAAAATATTATTAAGCGGTGCCATTCTATCTGCTGTGACGAATATCCTGTTTATCTATTTGTCCCAGTCAGAACCATCACTTTTATTGCTAGGAACGGTTATTGCTGTCGATAACTTAAGTGCGGGAATTGCAATGGCGGCGCTAATTGGTTTTTTATCGTCTATTACAAATAAAGAATTTACCGCAACCCAATATGCTTGGTTAAGTTCTGCTATGTTACTCTTGCCTAAGTTCTTAGGCGGTTTTTCCGGTGTTTGGTTAGAGAGCTTAGGGTATACACATTTTTTCACCATGACCGCTCTTATCGGCATTCCAGCAATTATGTGTATCTTGTACTTGATTAAAAAAGATTGGGTCCCAACAAAACGTTAACTTAATCGAAAAATACGACATTGCTAATGCAACCATGCATTATTTTCATCTACGATGAGCGAAATAGTAGATGCAAAGGCACTAGTTGTGTTTAACTATCAAAATACGAATCGACGGATGTTCACGATAAAATTATGATTAGATTGTTTTTTTTACTGCCACTTATTTTATGTTTTATTTGGTGGCTCTATTTAAAAAATAAAGGCTGGACGATAGAACAAGGTAAGCAGGGCTTTTATTATATTATTGGCTTAACCGGCGTTATGGCAGTATTTTTTGGATTGATGTATTTACTAAATCACCACCTCAAATAAAAAAGAGCAGACATTGTCTGCTCTTTTTACATAAGGGTTGAAGACTATTTAATACCAAGCGATACCTTTACGTTGTAGGAGTCGGTGTTATTATTTCAGTAGCCCTTACCTTCCTAACACCACGATACCAAAGCTTAATATTCTCGCCCATCATTAGTAAGCAAGGCGTTAACACTAACGTCAATAAGGTTGAAAACGCTAATCCACCAGCAACGGCCAGGGACAACTGAGACCACCATTGGGTAGAGGGTCCGCCAAATTCCATTAACCTATCCAATAAGTCAATATTAACCTCTAATACCATTGGCATTAACCCTAGAATCGTAGTCACTGTGGTGAGCATAACTGGACGTAAACGTTGCGCGCCGGTTCTTAATATTGCCTCCGCTACTCGCATGCCCTCTTTACGCAGAACATTATAAGTATCAATTAATACAATATTGTTATTAACCACGATACCCGCCAACGAAATAACACCGATACCAGACATTACAATACCAAACGGTTTTTGCACTATCATCAGTCCTAGGAACACGCCAACCGTCGAGAAAATAACAGCGCTTAAAATTAACAAAGCTTGATAGAAACTATTGAACTGAGTAACCAAAATAATCGCCATGACAAACAGTGCCACTAAAAACGCATTTTGTAAGAAACCTTCCGATTCAGCTTGATCTTCATTTTCACCACGAACTTGAATATTAATGGTTTTACTCAAATTTAAGCTGGGTAGTTGTTCCATCAACATCGGAAGCTCTTGGCTAAGCAAAACTCCCGGTGCCATATCTGCTGCTATTTGCACAACGCGTCGGCCATCGACTCGACGAATAACATCAACTTTTGGAACGGCTTTTTGTTCGACAAAATTACTCACAGGAACGAGACCTGATGCGGTTTTTACACGAACCGACTGCAATTGGCCGATATCACGCTTTTCTTCTGGGTAACGAACTCGAATATCCAACTCGTCATCAACATCGTCTGGGCGGTATTCACCAATTTTTAAACCATTTGTAATCATCGAAATTGAGCTACCAACTAAAGTGGCGTCTGCGCCAAAACGCGCGGCATTACTTCTATCGATAAGTAATTGCCATTCGATACCATCCTTATTTGCGGTGTCACTTATATTGATAAATTTCTCTGTTTCATCGAGTGCCTTCCGAATCGTGCGTACGGCATCTGACAGCTCCCCAGGAAAACGTGAACTTAGTTCGAGTACTAACGCTTTACCACCACTTGGGCCATTTTCATCTTTGCGGACTTCAATTTCGACGCCGGCGATATCTTCCGTCAAAGAATAAACATCGGCAATGATTTTGTCCGCCTTTCGGCGTACTTGCCAATCAACTAAATTCATTCGCATGTAGCCAACTTGATCACTACCACCGGTACGCGCATAAAGGGTTTCAATTTCTTCGAGGCCCACCAAACGCTGTTCTATTTTTTGCATGATTTTGTCTTTTTCATGAATCGACAAATCACCATGGGAACGTACTGTAATATTCGCGCCAACAGGCTCAACATTTGGGAAAAACTCAACACCTAAACCACTTGCACCGTAACCCATAAACACTGCAATGGAGATCGCAATAGAGAGCAACAACGTTTTAAACGGGTGCGCGATTGCCTTCGCCAGAACGCCAACATAACGACCGGTAAAGCCACCTAGCTTGGTTATGTCACCTTCTTCAGCTTGTATTAATTGACGTTTTTTCTTGTCACTCAATGGTCGAACTTTACCGATTAGTGAACCAATGGCGGGAACAAAGATCAGGGCCATAAACAGCGAGGCTGTTAACACAGCAATAAGTGTAATAGGTAAGTATTTCATAAACTCACCCATCATTCCCGGCCAGAATATTAACGGCGCAAAAGCGGCTAAGGTTGTTGCTGTAGATGCAATAATTGGCCATGCCATTCGCCTAGATGCCACTCGATATGCCTCTTTACGTGGTTTACCTTCACTCATCATCCTATCGGCAAATTCGGTCACCACTATGGCACCGTCAACTAACATACCCACGGCCATTATTAATGAAAAAAGAACAACCATGTTGACCGTCATTCCCATTAAAGATATCACCAGGATACCCGTCAAAAATGAGCCTGGTATTGATATACCAACTAATATTGCAGAACGGCTGCCAAGTGTGGCAATAATTACAATAACAACCAAGATAACCGCTGAGAGAACATTGTTCTGCAAATCTTTTAACATCTGCCTAACATCTTTTGATTGATCGCCGGTATAAGTAACTTCGATATGCTCCGGCCATAACCCTTTTCCCTGCTCAACAATATCCTTAACCTTCTCAATGGTTTCAATAATGTTTTCACCTGGTCGCTTTTTAATTTCTAGTGACACCGCGGGGTGAGCATTTAAACGAGCAAAACTATTTGGATCCTTATAAGAGCGGCGGACTTGAGCAACGTCACCAAATGTTATGACTTTATCACCGTCAATTTTAATTGGTTGGTCGTACACGTCTTTTACTGATTCGTAAACAGACGGCACTTTAACCGCAAATCGACCTGCGCCATTATCTAATGTACCTGCTGCAACTAAGCGATTGTTTCGATCTAATAAGTTAAAGATGTCACCTTGATCAAGGCCGTAACTTTCCATCAAAAGTGGGTCAACAACGATTTCAACAATATCTTCGCGGTCACCACCGACTTCAACTTCTAAAACTTCCTTAAGTCCTTCAATTACATCTTTAAGTTCCCGAGCAATAGTGACTAAACCACGTTCCGGCACCGGCCCTGAAAGTACAACTGTTATCACAGGCTGTTCGTCGGCCATACTCACTTGCTTGATTACCGGCTCTTCGGTTTCTGATGGCAGTTTTGCTTTGGCGATTGTCACTTTGTCGCGCACATCGGCTAGCGCTTCTTTTGAATCAAAACCGGCGATAAATTCAAGTTGAACAGAGGCATGACCTTCACTGGCGTTGGAGGTCATTTCTTTGACCCCTTCTAAAGACCTAAGCTCATTTTCCATTGGTCTGATTAACATTCGTTCCGCATCTTCTGGCGAAATGCCGTCATGGACAATCGAAACGTAAATAATAGGAATAGTTATATCCGGATTGGACTCTTTAGGAATGTTTGAATAGGTTACTGAACCGGAAATGATCAACAAAATGAAGAGCATTAAAACGGTGCGAGTGCGGTCTAAGGCCGCGTCGATAACACCTAACATATTGCGTCCCTGCCTATAGTTGCTTGTAACTTACATTGACTTTGTCGCCAATTTTTACAAATCCTTGCCCAAGCGTTATTACGTCAGTTTTAGCTTTAAACCCACCTAACCACACGCCATCTTTGTCTGCTTTAATTAAATCAATGGGATTAAATTTTACGACACCATCTTCTACCGTCTTCACCCCCAAGTTACCCAACTGGTCAAGTGACAACAGCGCTGGCGTGACTTTTATTGCTAATTCATTGTCAAACAATAATGAAATTTCGGTACTGACACCGGCTCGTAAACGCTGATTAGGATTGTCTATTTCGATTTCAACTGGAAACGTATTGGTCCCTTTATCCGACACGCTTGCTAGATAGCTCATGCGTCCTTTAACGGTAGACCCATCCACCATTTTTACAACAACTTTGGTATTGAGGTCTAACTTAGCGATATGAGATTCAGTTACATTGGCTGAAACAATAAGTGGATTTAAGTCAATCAGAGTAAACATCACTTGGCCCTTGTTTACAAAACTGCCTAGCTCAATGTTTTGCTCGTCCAATACGCCTGAATATGGAGCGCGAATTGTGCTTTTCTCAAGCATGATTTCGCTTTGTCTTAGGTTGGCTTTTGCAGAGACTAGAGCGGCTTTGGCCTGTGCGAGAAGTGATTGTCCCTGAAGTCCTTTCTCAGATAAAGACTTCATGCCGGCATATTCAATCTCACGTTGTTCAACGACCGCTTTGGCAAATTCTATTTGTTCAATTCGGTCATCGATTGCGAGTTTAACAATTGCCTGCCCCTTCTTAACGCTTTGCCCTTCAATCACTAAAATCTCAGCTACGCGACCATCAAGTTCGGCGCTTAGTTTAAGGCTACGTTCGGGTTCTGTACGACCATACAACTCGATGCTGCGGCTAATAGACGAGGCTTCAAATGAAGTGACTTCAACCTTAGGCAACTTGGTTTCATGTTTAGATTCGTTTTTGGCAGCGACTTCTTTACTTTGCAAGCTACCTGATGCCATCCAACCCACGAGAATGACAGTAAGTATCATGGCGAGAATGTAAGGCTTTCTTTCGAATAATCCTGGGGCGTTATTTGTAGCGCTCATATTTTTCCTAAATTTGAACTAAAGAATAGTGGCTGGCCCCATTCTATGGCAACAAACTCAACAAAAATAGGCTACATAATAAAAAATGACCAACTTATTGGTCATTTTTTGTAATATCTTGTGTCTCTTTTTTTTACAATTAAGATTAAACGCTGAAACTAGCGCCACAACCGCACGTTGTCGATGCGTTTGGATTGTTAACAAAAAATCGAGAACCCTCTAAACCTTCTGTGTAATCGACAATACCGCCAACTAAATATTGTAGGCTCATTGGATCAATCACCATAGAAACACCTTGTTTAACAACTTCAGTGTCACCTGGGTTTACAGCTTCATCAAAAGTAAATCCATATTGGAATCCAGAACAACCACCACCGGTTACATAAACACGTAGCTTCAATTCAGGATTTTCTTCTTCCTCAACTAACACTTTTACTTTTGCCGCTGCCGCGTCAGAAAACTGAATTGGTAATTCAGGTGCGTCTTGGGCCAAATCAGTTGCGGATACCATTTCTGTCATTACTAAAACCTCTGTTATTAAGGGCGCTGATTATCTAATACCTGACAAATTTAATCAAGTATTCAAGAGAACCAGAAAGCATAATAAAGATAGTTTAAATTGGACGAGGGAAAACCACTGATTAGCGCGGTATTCGGCACCATCCGCTTTACCAAGTCAGGCATAGACACAAACAAGAGTTTTTCTTGTTTGTGTCATGATATTACCGATTATGTGTCAGTATTTTTTACAAACCAACTTCACTTTTTCAGTAAGAATGGATATAACCTTGATTATTAAAGGATTCAAAATTTAAGGTATGTTTTTTGCAGTATTTCTAGTATAAAACGTAATGTATCTCGTAAATGTATTAATGGTTAGAAATCCGTAAGGAATAGTTGTTGTGATCTTACCTAAAAACTCGAAATTTGTATTCAAAACTCTTTTGCTTGGGACGTTATTGCTCCCGACTACCACTTTGGCTGCCGCAAATCCCGTCGTAAATGGAACTGAGAATGCCGACACGCTTAATGGCAATAGTGGCGATGATGAAATTAATGGTCTAGGTGGCAATGATACCATTAGTGGTAAAGGCGGCTCAGACATTTTATACGGCAATGACGGTGATGATGAACTTAATGGCGACGGTGGAGCTGATACCTTAGTTGGCGGTGATGGCAACGATATTTTGAAAGGTGGTAATAGCAAAGATACCCTTTTTGGTGATGACGGCGACGACGAATTATATGGTCAAGATGCTGACGATGTGCTTAATGGCGGCAATGGCAACGACATTGTTAGTGGTGGCAATGGTCAAGATTTGATTATTGGCAGTGACGGTAATGATGATATTGACGGCGGAATAGGCAACTATGACAAGTTATCCTATGAAGAATTGAGCCATGCCATTGATGTAAATTTACAAACTGGCTCTGCGACGAATGCGGCAAACTCAAAAACAGATTCCGTTACAAACATTGAACTTGTCGAAGGTTCAGAATTTGACGATACAATAATTGGCGATAATAAACTCAATATTTTAGATGGTGGCGCAGGGAACGACATTATCGATGCCGGTGACGGTAACGACTTCGTAAAAGGCAGTACAGGTAACGATGTTGTTGAGGGTGGAGCCGGCACAGATACGTTATCTTATGCGCATAGCGATAATGCCGTCATGATTGATTTAGCCGATGAAACTTCACAAGATACAGGCCTGAATGGGTTTGACACTATTTCTGGATTTGAAGACTTAATTGGCTCTGTTTTTGGTGACACCCTTAGTGGTGATGACAACGAAAATGAAATCTATGGTGGAAATGGCTCTGACATTATTAATGGTCAAGGTGGTGATGATATCATATATGGCGATGAAGACTTCACAGCTAATTCAGATACCATTGCAGACTTATATTCAAATCCTGACGTTACCGGTGTTGCAGGCAACGACATTATTAACGGTGGTGACGGTGAAGACACTATTTTTGGTAATGCTGGCGATGACATTATTAGCGGTGGTAACGACGATGATGAAATAGACGGTGGTGACGGCATAGATACAATTCATGGCGATGCTGGCGATGACGTAATTGACGGTGGTGCTGGCGCAGATTTCCTTTATGGTGATTCTGGCGAAGATAATATTCGTGGTCGTGATGGTAACGACAATATTTGGGGTGGCGACGACAACGACAGACTGCGTGGCGATGATGGCGACGATACCCTTTACGGTGAATCTGGAAACGATGAATTAGAAGGTGATGACGGCAACGATACTTTATATGGCGGTGACGGAAACGACACGCTTAAAGGTTTAGCTGACAATGACATCTTATATGGCGGTAAAGGTATCGACTCTTTGAAAGGTGGCAGTGGTGACGACTATTTAGACGGTGGCGAAGGTGCTGATGAATTAATTGGTGAAGGCGGCGACGATACCTTTATTGCTGGCGATGGCGATCTCGTCAACGGCGGAAATGGCGATGACAAAGTCTTTTGGGATAGCTCAGTTGAAGCAAGCGCAACGATTGAAAATAACTCAGATGCATTGTTTGTCTCAGGCCCAATTGATAGCGCCAATGTTGTCGCGACATTTGTCGATAACGATGTACGAGTAAACTTCTCAGAACAAAATAGTGTTTTGTTAACGAATCAAGCGGTTGGTAACAAAGCTTCTATTAAAACAATATCTTCGGTTGATGAATCTGGTGACGTAACGGGTGATTACTTTGCTGACTTAGACGATTATAGTTTTAGCAATCTAATAAATAATGAAACGTTTTCGAATTATGGCATTGAGGGCGAATATCTCACTACGACCGATACAACATTAAACGGAAACCTCAATATAGATGGTGAATTGAGTAATAATTACAACTTTGTTAACAATGGCGACATTCAAGTTCAAAATGAAAGTGTAATTACAAACAAACTAAAAATTACCAATAACGAAGGCAAAAAAATAACCTTCTTAGGTGATGGTTCTATCTCAGGAACCTTTACCAGTGGCGGTTCTGTAAACGACATGGGTCGCATATACAACAACGGTATCATCGAAGTGGGTGACGATTTTATTCTGACCTTAGCAGGCCAAACAATTTCTGGTGATGGCACATTCAAAGGCGCTACCGAAATTTCAGACTCCACAATTAATCCAGGCAACAGTCCGGGTACTCTGACATTTGAAGGTGACTCTGAATGGACAGCACTTACGTTAGCCATGGAGATTGCTGAAGACAATGGTGTCTTTATTAATGACAAAATTATAGTTGATGGTGACCTGTCTTTCCTTGGGCTTTTTGATTTTGATATTGCATTCCAAGCCCCATTAGATCTGTCAGATATCGAAGGTGAATCATTTACGTATATCGAAGTAAGCGGTGACTTAATTTATGACGGTGTAGTTGTGGAAGATGCTAGCACTTTTGACTTTGGTGATTGGGTTGAAGGTCTTGTTGAAGGCTGGACTTGGAACTGGTTAGGTAATAGCACAGACGGTTGGCAGTTTAATTTAAGCTATATGGTCAGCGACAATGGTGGTGGTGACGGCAACGGTGGTGGCACGACAGATGTCCATGAACCAAATGCAACATTCCTAGTTGGTCTATTTGGCGCTGCATTATTATGGCGTAGAAGAAAGTCGCTACGCGGTTAGTCCAATTTTTACAAATATTTGGAATTGATGTATAAAAGGCGACTCTGTCGCCTTTTTTTGTACTCCTATTGTAAGTTGATTATTGTATGGCAAATAAATTTTGCATTTGGGTTTTACTCGTAACTTTTAATTCTGGGTTACTTACTGCATGTTCACCCACACGTACTCCCAACGAACACTTGGAGATGGGCCAAAATAAATTCCAGCAAAAAGAATATGCTCAGGCCATCATCCACTTAAAAAATGTCATATCACTCTACAATGCAGAAACTAATGTTGATTTAGACCAGGCCAAATACCTTTTAGCCAAATCATACGATAGCGTAGGAAAGCAAGAAAACGCCGAGAGATTTTGGGTCGATATTACTGATAGCCCGCGTTTCCAAGTCGAAGCAATTAAAGCACTTTCACAGTATTATTTTGAGGAGGCCAACTTAGTTTCTTTGGCGGACTTAATTGCCAAATACCTCGGTAAAAACGTAGACACAGATCCACTATTGTCGCTCTACCAAGTTTTACTCGCCCAAAAATCCAATGACCCCAAAAATGCCAGAGCTCTTCTATCTCAGTTGACGACGGAAACGTTAGCATCACCTCTTGGTCAATATACGCAAGCATTTGTCAATTCAGAGACGGACCCTCAATCGGCAGTTGAAACAATTTCTAAGCTGATATTGTCAGAACCAGACTATAAAGCGGCTTGGTTATTGCGCGGGCAAATTCATGCGTCGAATGCCAAATACAACGACGCCTATCGAGATTACAGTACCTATCTGACCCTAAACCCAACGGCAACCTATGTACACTTCCTGCTAGCCTTAACAGCACAACATCTTGATAAATATGAGCTAATGCAAAAGCACGTTGCGGTACTTTTAAAGCAAAATCCAGAGCAACCGCTGTCCAATCATCTTCAGGCGCTTATTTTCTATCGACAAAGTAATTTTGAATTAACTAAATTTCATGCCGAATTGTCAATCCAAAATGGCCTAGCAAATTCGACGAATGCTTTAATGGCGGGTATTGCGGCTGCGAATTTGGAACAGTTTGAAGTGGCTTTTAACCATTTAGAACGTCTTCAGGATGAGTTTGCAAATCACCAGGGATTTTTGCGAGTGTTTAGTTGGGTCCAGTTAAATTTAGGGTTGCTGAATGACGCTGTTGCAAAATATAACGAAATTAACGTGGATACCGATTCCGAATTTCATTTAGGCAATTTACTTGTTGATCAGCTTATAGCGAAAAAACAGCATCAAACGGCAAACGAAATACTCGAAAAATTACAATTTGCCCCTGTTTCTAACCCCATGCTTAAACTCAAACAAGGTATTTTGCAACTTAACGCTGGCAATAAGCATGGCTTAGAAATCATTCAGGGATTAGCACAAGAACAAAAAGATAACGTCACGATCAAAATGGCGCATATTTTAAGTCTCGCTGACCAAGGTAAATACGACGATGCCATGAAACAAGCGATTGATTGGCACTTAGATGATAAAAATAACGTACTAGCCGTGAATGTCATCGCACTTTTACACCAGCAAAACAAGCAATTCGACCTAGCTGCAAAATGGCTACGCCATTCATTGCAACTGCAACCCAAAAATGTTCCTGCTTTACTTCACCTAGGATATAAAGCCCTTGACGATAAAGATAGTTCAACGGCAAAACACTATTTTGAACAGGCGCTACAATTAAAACCTAATCATGAGAATGCCATAACCGGATTATTGAAACTCAAAGCAAGCGATAACAATGCGATTAGTACCAAGCAATTAATGGCCAGTATAAATTTCAACGGCGATGCCACGCCAGCGATCATAGCGATAACTCAATATCTATATCAAGATGGTCAGTACGACAAACTTCGCGAATTAATAAAGTCAAATATCGAAATTACCGATTGGACTTTGGAAATTTGGCAGATATGGCTCCGTGCCCAAATTGCCACTAACCAATTGGATTTAAAGGATGACTTGTATCTTTTCTCTAATCGTTTTCCTGCCGAAGAAACATACCTTTATGTCATTTCACTAATTGAAGATCAGCGCCAATACGATCTAATCTTGACCTATATCTCTTGGCTTGAATCCCATTCAAAATCGAGCAATAACATTCAATACGCTAAGGCAAATGCATTGCTTTATACCGGTGATTTAGCAACTGCAGAGTTTTTAATTACACAATTAAGTGAAAAACCACCATTACCCGCTCTAATGTGGTTAAAAGGTAAATTGTTAATTGAACAGGGTAAAACGTCAGATGGTCTGCTAAAAGTGGCGAACTATTTTAATCAATACCCTACACGAAGTGCGATGATTGAATTAGCGACCGCGGCAAAACAACAAGGTCACTTTGACCATCTTGTTATCATTGCGCATCATTACTTCCGACAATCACCCAATGATCACAATGCCCGGGCGATGGTATCTAATTGGCTAATTCAAAATGCCCCAAAAGCCGCAATTGCGATACTTGATGTCCCCCAATCTCGTCGTTTTATCTTACAACACTGGCAAATATCAAATAATTTGGCATGGTTATACTTGTCTACCAACAAGCCTAAAAACGCCCTTGTATTTGCAGAACAAGCTTATTTGCAACAACCAAAGAATCCCCAAGTCGTTATTAATTACGCTCGTATTTTAAAAACGTTGGGCGAGGTTCAGAAGGCAGTGCAAACATTAAAACGGTTCGCTACGCCAACTGAAGATATGAGATTATTACTAAAGGAATTAGGAGCTTAGTTCAGGCCATTCCAACTTTTCATTAAACGATTTATATGGCTGCCATTTTGTTTTGGGCTGAACCACTTTGATTTCAATGTCTTCTGGAATGAACCCTTCTTTGAGCTCAAACTCACCTTCAAAATATTGAAAATAGTGGAAACTAAAACGTAATTGCTCAGATGCTAGATTTGACATTTTAGCTAAATCCAACGTTCTAGTTTGTCCATCTTCAATGCCTACTATATTTAATTTAATATACCCTTTGGCATTTCGCTTGCGTGTATCCGTTTGCACTAATGCGAACTTAAATTTGTAGTGATTAATTCGATTCGTCGATTCTATGTCAAACTGTTCAATAGCCAAACCGTCTGCGACCAGCTCAGGTGCGAGCACTTTCTGATAAAAGTTGAGCTCAGTTCTGAGTTGCAGCGATTCTTCTTTTAATCCCAACAATTCTTGTTTCATCTGCACTGCAGCATTTTGCTCGACTTCCATTTCAACTGTAAGGTAGTTTATTTGCCTGATCTTCTGGTCTAACTCCTCATACAGCCCTGTAAGTCTTTGCTGTTGTGTATTTAACTGATTTTTCTGCCAAATAACAATTTGCCCACTCAATTGAAAACCGGCATAAAATACCGCCGCCAATATAACGATGAGTAATAATAAAAACTGAAAGCGACCTAAACGGTTCTTAATACTTTCGAAACTCCACCACGCATTCATAAAAGATAAATTTGATTATATGTCATGACTTTATGTTACACTTTTGTCTCATCGTTTGACTAGCGCTGTTTTCCTTTAAGGGCATACTTTACTCCCAAATAAAGACAACAGTGTCGTTATTAATTACGGATAAAACATGCTTTCAAACAGTCTTTTCGCTCTTCGAAGACGACTGGCTTACCCGAGGACCAGTATCCAGCTTAGTATACTGGGACTGATTGGTGGGTGCTCAGCGGCTGTTCTTATTGTTCTTTTTCGCCTAACTATCGAGTGGATCCAGTCGTTTTTTAATCCTGGAGGACCATTTGACGACATCCTCGAATATATCGTTCCGACCTTACCTATTTTTGCGGCTTTGCTCATTGCCATTTTTGCCGACTTCACAGGCTACAAGCATTATCGTTTAGGGATCCCTTTTGTATTACATCGAATTAAAGCCCATTATGGTAATATCCCGTTTTGGAATTTTGCCAACCAATTTGTCGGTGGCGTACTCGCATTATCAAGTGGTTTTACCGTTGGACGAGAAGGTCCGGCGGTTCACATAGGGGCAACCGGCGCCAGTTGGTTTGGCCAATGGTTACGACTTCCACACAATTCAGTTAGAACACTTTCAGCTTGTGGTATCGCCGCTGGTATATCAGCCTCTTTTAACACGCCTCTCGCGGCGGTTATATTCGTCATGGAAGTGGTGTTGCGTGAATACAAAATTCATATTTTTATTCCCGTCATGTTGGCATCGGCAGCAGGTTCTCTAATTACCCAAGCCGTCTTTGGCACCCAAGCTGAATTTGAATTTTTGAGCGTATTTATATTACCGTCCTATCACTATCCTTGGTTAATCATTTTAGGACTGACATTGGGCGCAGTTGCGTTTGTATTTAATCGTAACTTAATGCGAGTCATTAAAGCGTTTAGATATGTTTCTATGTTCCCTCGACTGCTACTCGCTGGCACTATTACCGCCATCTTTGGATACTTTATTCCTGAATCATTTGGTGACGGTACAAGCGCCATATATCAAGCGATGGTCGACCCTACAAATTTAAACTTAATTGTCATACTGCTCGTTTCCAAAGTGATCTTAACTTGGGTGGCGATAGGCTTAGGTATCCCCGGTGGCATCATTGGCCCTATATTTGGTATCGGCGTGTTAATTGGTTTGCTCATCGCTAATGTGGTCATAACGTTAGACCCTACCACCCAATATATGAGTACCTATGCCGTACTTGGTATGGCGGGCCTAATGGCAGCGACTTTACACGCCCCATTGGCCGCATTGGTTTCTGTAATGGAACTTACCGCCAACCCCGGTGCCATAACACCGGCTATTATAGTCATCGTTATGGCTTATGTGACAAGTGCGCAATTTTTAAAAAATCGATCTATCTTCCTTCAGCAACTCGACTTCCAAGGCTTGATGTATCAGACCCCTCCTGCCACAAATGAGCTTGAAAAGATTGGAGTTTTAGCTGAACTGAACCGCAATCTAAAAATTATCGATTATGTCAATGAGCAAGATGTCAGATTCCATATTCGTGAACTCGAGCCTGAGCAATCCCTTGTTGTCGCTATACGCCACGACTTAGGTGTCGACTATTCTCTTGCGGAGTTCGATTCGTCCTTTTCTAAAAAACAGGACAAAGTAAAATACATCCCAATGCAAACCATCGATACTCGCTCTACCCTCGCCCATGTCTATGAATTACTTCAAGATCAACGCGACGGCGCTACTTTAGTCACCTCAATTAGCGGCGAAAAAGTCGTGGGCATAGTGACCTGGGAGCAATTACATTTAATTTTGATGAAGAGGAATGCGTTGATATGAGTATTTTGTGGTTTAAAGCTTTTCATATCTTTTTTATGGTTGCCTGGTTCGCAGGAATTTTTTACCTCCCACGATTGTTTGTATACCACGCAGAAAATCAACACCAAGTAACGTCAGATACGTTTAAGGTTATGGAACGACGATTGCTATATTTTGTAACGCCGTTTGCCATTTTGACATTCATTTTTGGGGTAATACTCATTTTTCAATATGGCTTAGCGTGGTTCAAATCAGCCCATTGGTTACACGCCAAGTTATTACTCGTCAGTTTGCTCTACATTTACCACGGATATTGCTTCAAACTCTTAGCCGACTTTAAGCACGACCGTAATCAAAAGAGTTCTAAGTTTTATCGCTTTTTTAATGAAGTCCCAGTCCTGATCCTACTAGCAATTATTGTTTTAGCCGTCGTAAAACCATTTTAGTATTAGGCGCTAATTTCGCTATTGTCTTAGGTTGAACTTTGTTAAAATCCCGCCAATTTACAGCCAACGAGTAAAAAAGATATGAACTTCACCGGACAACACATCTTATCGGTCAATCAATTCGAACGAGAAGATTTAGAATATATCTTTAACATTGCCCAGAAAATGGAGCCTTACGCTCACCGTAAAGTTCGTACTAAGGTACTGGAAGGTGCGATATTAGGTAATTTGTTTTTTGAGCCTTCAACTCGAACTCGTGTGAGTTTTGGCTGTGCATTTAATTTACTCGGTGGTGAAGTTCGCGAAACCACTGGCATGCAATCTTCGGCCTTAGCAAAAGGCGAATCACTATACGATACTGCCCGTGTCGTGAGTAGTTATAGTGATGTCATCGCAATGCGTCACCCAGATACGGGTTCTGTTGCTGAATTTGCAGAGGGCAGTCGAGTCCCGGTTATAAACGGCGGCGACGGGGCAAATGAACACCCGACTCAAGCGCTGTTAGACCTTTACACAATAGACAAAGAACTAGCCGCTTTTGAACAAAAAATAGATGGCATGCACATCGCTATGGTCGGTGACTTAAAAAATGGTCGTACGGTCCATTCTCTTTCAAAACTTCTAGCTATGTACAAAAACATTCACTTGAACTTAGTGTCCCCCTCAGAATTAGCAATGCCAGATTATGTCGTTAGTGCCCTTGAAAATGCAGGTCACAAGGTGACAATTAGCGATAAAATGGAACAAAATATCGATGCAGATATCGTTTACCAAACGCGCATTCAGGAAGAGCGATTTGAATCTCAAGATGAAGCGAATAAATACCGTGGTCAATTTAGGTTAAACAATGAGATTTATACTAAATATTGCAAATCGAATACGGTTATCATGCATCCTCTGCCTAGAGATTCGCGTTCAGACGCAAATGAACTCGATAACGATTTAAATCAAAATCCTAATTTGGCGATTTTCCGCCAGGCTGACAACGGCGTATTAATACGTATGGCCCTTTTTGCAATGACCCTAGGGGTTGCAGAAAAAGTTGATAAATATCAGTGTGACGTACCTTGGGTATCGTCGAAATAACTCCACGTAATCAAAATAGCAGAATCCATTATGACTCGATCTTCAGAATTATTTGAACAAGCTAAATCTCATATCCCAGGTGGGGTGAACTCACCGGTTCGTGCATTTAACGGCGTTGGCGGCACACCAATCTTTTTTGCCAAAGCTGACGGCGCATTAGCTTGGGATGTCGATGGCAATGAATACATTGACTACGTAGGCTCTTGGGGCCCAATGATCTTAGGTCACAATCACCCCGCAATTAAACAAGCTGTTTTAACTGCCGTTGAAAATGGTTTGAGCTTTGGTGCACCCACAGAGATCGAAGTGACTATGGCAGAAAAAGTAACAGAGTTTCTACCAAACGTTGAAAAAGTGCGGATGGTTAACTCAGGTACTGAAGCGACAATGAGTGCAATTCGTTTAGCTCGTGGTTTTACTGGCAAAGACAAATTACTTAAATTTGAAGGTTGTTACCACGGCCATGCAGACTCGTTACTGGTTAATGCCGGTTCTGGCGCGCTCACAATGGGCGTTCCAAGTTCTCCGGGTGTGCCTAAAGTTGTCGCTGAACATACATTAACCGCAGAGTTTAATAATTTAGATTCTGTACGTGCTTTGTTTAAAGAACATGGCTCTGACATCGCCTGTATTATTGTCGAACCTGTTGCCGGTAATATGAATTGCATTCCACCAAAAGACGGATTTTTACAAGGTTTACGTGACATCTGTGACGAATATGAAGCCGTGCTGATTTTTGATGAAGTAATGACTGGGTTTAGGGTCCACAAAGGCAGTGCACAAACATTGTTTAATGTTGTACCTGATTTAACAACCCTTGGTAAAGTCATTGGAGGCGGTATGCCAGTTGGCGCTTTTGGTGGTAAACGCGAGATTATGGCGCATTTAGCACCAGACGGTCCAGTCTATCAAGCCGGGACATTATCGGGGAACCCTGTCGCAATGGCAGCCGGATTAGCCGCATTAAAAGAATTGGAAGTTGAAGGATTTCATCAGGCGTTAGCTGACAAAACGACCTATTTGTTAGATGGCATTAAGCAACAAGCTATTAAACATGGGATACCCCTTACAACTTCCCAAGTTGGCGGCATGTTTGGTTTGTTTTTTACCGATGCTGAAAAAGTTGAATCATTTGCTGACGTAAAATTGTGTGACGCAGAACGATTTAAAAAGTTTTTCCATCTATGTTTGGACAATGGCGTGTATTTGGCGCCGTCAGCATTTGAAGCTGGCTTTGTATCTATTGCCCACACTCAAGCTCAGTTAGATAAAACTATTGCAGCTGTTGGTGAAGCGTTTAGTCAACTTTAACAACTCAGCGTCATCAAAGTATCTAAAGATTCAGTGGGTTGTGCTCATACCCACTGAATTTTTACTGATTAAAACCAATCAAAAATAGATGGGCATTCTGTTACTAGGCCAATTTTGTTGGTATTAATTGGCAAAGCAATATTTTCACCACACTCACCGGACAGGATCTCGCCATTTGTTTTATCAACAAATCGCATTTCAATATCGTTAGGTTGCGGCTTTAATACACTCTCGGCCTGTCTTGCTTGTTGTAGCGCAATAAATATCGACAAAGCGCCTCGACTTCCGGTTAACTCCACCGGCGAGTTGTCATCTTTACCAACCCATATAGACGTAACCTTGTTTTGATCAAAACCAACAAACCAACTATCCCTTAAGTCGTCAGTCGTACCTGTCTTTCCACCATAACTAACCTTAGGATAATATTTACCTAGTCGCATAGCCGTGCCTGTTTTTGTCACGCTATTTAATGCAAATCCAAGCTCATAACTCGACGCATAATCTACCACCTGTTTTCGCTCTACATCTTTCTGCCACAAAACAAAACCCGTCTTATCTGTCACCTTTGTTATCGCTGAAACAGCCTGTTTTTGTCCGAAATTAGCAATCGGTAAAAACATGCTTGCAACTTCAACTGGTGACATTGAAATGGCCCCTAGCATTAAACTTGGGTAGTGAGGTATGTTTCGATTTACCCCTAAATCATGTAACGTATCGATTATCTTATTCAAGCCAACATCCATCCCTAAATGCACGGTTGCCAAATTAACCGACTGACTCAATGCATCATGTAACATGATAGTTTCGGAGCTTTTTTTATCGTAGTTTTCAGGCTGCCAGGTTTGGCCTTGTTTATTTTCCATCGAGATTGGCATATTGGATAATTGACTGCCCAAATGAAACTTGCCACTACGTAAACCAGCCAAATACACTGCAGGTTTAATCAACGAACCGATATTTCGATTGGCATCCAAAGCTCGATTAAATCCATAAGCATGTGGATTTTTGTCACCAATTAATGCGCTTATACTGCCGTCTTCTAAACTGATACTAACCACAGCGCCATTGACGTCTTTAAGCTTATGAGTGGTCTGTAGCTTTTTAACTGATTGACCAAAATGCTTCTGATAGTTTTTTTGAAGTACTGGATCTAAACCCGTAAAAACCAATAATCCTCGTTCATTTTGATACTGCAAATCCAAGGCTTTTAATTCACGTTCAACTAACTGAATATACGAAGGAAAACGACTTTTACCCTGCCTTTTTTGCAAATCAACTTCCATTGGAGAACTGACATATAGCTGATACTCGTCTCGAGTAATGACATTTTCAGATACCATCAATTGCAAAACAAGATCACGACGCTGTCTTGTCCGGTCAGCATGTTTTGTCGGACTATAATAAGAGGGTCCTTTGACCATAGCCGTCAACAATGCAAACTGTTCAGGGCTCAAATTTACTAATAATTTGTTGAAGTAATATTTGCTGGCTAGCGCAAACCCGTGGATGGCTCTGCCACCATCCTGACCTAAATATATTTCGTTAAAATACGCCTCTAAAATAGCGTCCTTACTAAATCGATAATCCAAAATCAGCGCAATAAACGCTTCTTTTATTTTTCTTAAGTAAGTTTTGCGGTTGTCATTAAGCAGTAAATTTTTGGCCAGTTGCTGAGTCAACGTGCTGCCACCTTGCACTTTTCGACCGGCCATTAAATTCGCCCACAATGCCCGGGCAATGGCACTAGGTGATACCCCATAATGATGATAAAAATTACGATCTTCGACAACAAGTAACGTATCAACCATCCATTCTGGGACCAAGGATAGGTCGACAATATCACGATCTTCGTTAGTTCCGTGGGTTTGACGAGATATTAGTACAGGGTCAAGTAGCTCAATTGGTGTCACTTGCCAAGTTGTATCAACAAAACTAGCGACTTGTGCGATACGGTCTTTTTCAAACCCTACTCTAATCTTTTTTGCATCAAGTTCACCCTCAGCGTAAACAAAATGACGGCGATATATTTCAACATAGTTAGTTTTAACACTGAATTGCCCAGGCTTAATCAACGCCTTAGTTTGTTGATAACCCAGTAATTCTAATTCTTCAATGAGTTCTTTTTTAGGGAGAAAATAATGTGGGTACAAATTGAGTGGACGGGCAAAAACTTTAACCGGTGTTTGCCACTTCGGTCCGGCCATCCGCTCTTGAACCCAAGCATCTAAATAAACTAAATAAAACGCCAAAACGATAGACAAAAACAACCCAGTTTTTACAAAACGAAAAAACCATAGCTTTAATATTTGATTTGGGTCAGTCGATGGATTCATAGACACTATTAATTTAAATACTCGCCGTTATTGTCAACGGCTATTAAAACGATTAACCAATGAAATTACAAATTCAAATTGGCAAATAGAGAAAAAACACAAATACGAACAGCATAAGTTATAACAATAGGGAATATTAGATTAATAAAACACCGCTTCATTTTTTTGTCAGAAACGAGGTCAAGATAAAAAAGCCCTAAACTTCTTATGGTTAAAAGAAATTTCAATTCAAATTGGGTTTTGTTTTTTTATATGAATGTTTACCAATCAACATTCCTTTGTAACTCTTTATAAACAATTTACTGATTTTACACTAAGGTTAAATTGACAATTTAATTTGCAAACCAATACCAGATCTGGGCAAATTGCCGTCTAAGAAAAAAGACATCAGACCACAATCGAGTTTTTTGTCGCCGAATAACAAAGGATCCATGAATGAAATTTAACTTAATTGCCTTACTCGCTTTATTTAGTTTGGCTACTTCGAATGTTATCGCTTCTGATAACGAATTTAAACCGAGCATAGGTAAACGCATAGTTGGTGGAGTAGAAGCCGAACAAGATGCATGGCCTTGGATAACAGCGCTTGTTTATACTTATGAAGTACTCTCTACATCGCTTGAAGTAGATAGCGTATCTTACACGTCAGATTCATTTACTGGCTCTCCAGGTGGCACAGTAACTGGTTTACTTATGAGTTGCGGCCTAGGTGATGCAGAATGTGATGCCGAAGGACAAATTTGTCTTATCCAACGTGGTGAAATTAACTTTTCTGAAAAAGCCCTTAACTGTGAAAGCGGCGGCGGCGTTGGCGTTATTATTTATAATAATGAAGACGGCATTATCAGCGGTACGTTAGGGGACGACTTTGCAGGTACTATCCCTGTTGTTTCTGTAATTCAAACAGACGGTGAATTGTTACTAGATAAAGTGGGAACTACGGCATCTATTGAAGTAGCAACTTCTGCTGAATTAATCCAATCTTCTACCTGTGGCGGCAGCTTAATTGGCGACCGTTGGGTGTTAACAGCATCTCACTGTGTCGATGGTCCAAATTCAGAATTTTTAAAAGTGAACGTTGGTGAATATGACCTTAGTGACGGTGCAGAAAATGCGTTAGAAATTAAGAACATTTATATGCATGGCGAATACGATGACGAAGCTCTCGTAAACGACGTTGCATTAATCGAATTAGTAGAGCCAGTCTCAACACCTACAGTTTCACTTGGTTCAGGTACAACTACAAGCCAGGCAGTAACTGATAATTCTATGGTAACCGTTATGGGCTGGGGCGGTCGTGAAGGATATGCAGCGGGCGCCGGTCCTACATCGGATTTCCCAGATGTTTTACATCAAGTTGACCTAACGTTATTTAGCAACCAACAATGCGCCGACATGATGGCAGAGCAACAAGGTATTACAGAAGACGTTACCGCTGAAGAAATGGGTATCGCTCCAGTTATGATTTGTGCCGGTACATATGATGGTGGCAAAGGCTCTTGCCAAGGTGACAGTGGTGGTCCACTTGTCGTCGATTCTAACGGTGAATTCCAACAAATTGGTGTTGTGAGCTGGGGGATCGGTTGCGCCGCTCAGGGTTATCCTGGTGTCTATGCTCGTGTATCTGAGTTTTTACCTTGGATAAATGGTATTACTGAAGGTATTGCCATGCAGCAAAACTTAAACTTAGGTTATATTCCTTCAGCAACAGCTTTAAGTACCTATATTTCAGTTTCAAACAATAGCGCTGTATCGACAACATTGACGTTAACTGCAGAAAGCTCAAATTATGAAATTGATTCATCTGATTGTGCTAATTTAGCGCCGGGTGCATCATGTGACGCTCTTGTTACTGTTAGCTCTTCAGGAGCGCGTAATTTAGATACCTATATTAACGTGACAGCTGATGATGCAAGTATCACCACAACAAGAACAAAAGTAACAGCGATTTCAATTAACGCTTCCAATAACATTGGCACTGAATTTACCGCAAATGGCGATGTTGCTTGGTTCACAGGTGGTGACGCCATTTGGAGTGAAAACCCAACAGATGATGGTGTCCGTAGCGGAACGATCGACAATTTACAAAAAAGTGTTTTGCTTGCACAAGTTACTGGCGAAGGTAAGTTCTCTTTTGAATGGTCAGTTTCATCTGAAGAAAATGTTGACGACCCTGAATCACCTTATGATGCCCTTTACATTTATCTAAATGGCGAATTGTACGACTTTATTTCAGGTGAAGTAGACTTCACAACCGTTGAACTTGAATTAGGTGAAGGTATTAACTTTATTGCTTGGGTATATGAGAAAGACCCCTACACGATGGAGTTTGAAGATACTGGTTACTTGAAAAATGTGGTTTTTGACGCAACAAATGTGACTAACCCGACAACGCCAACGGGTACCGGCACAACCAATAAAAATGCTCGTGAACGCAGTGCACTTGGATTTGGCGCCTTTATGTTAATTATGTTGCCAGCTTTGGTTGCAATTAGACGCAGAAAATTCTGAATCTAAATTTAGTTAACCGTAAAAAGCCAGCGAATTCCGCTGGCTTTTTTCATTCCCGCAATACAGCCAAATACGGCACACCAAAATAATTATAGGCGACTTTTAACTTTAGTTGTTGCTTGAAATTCCACTGGGTTATCCGGCCAAGGATGTTTAGGGTACCTACCTTTCATTTCTTTTTTGACGTCCTGATAAGCATTTTGCCAAAAATGATTTAAGTCTTGAGTAACTTGTAATGGTCGTTTGGCGGGCGATAATAGCTCAATCAAAATTGGCTGTTTACCGTCACAAATCGCGGGATTAGTCGGCGTCCCAAACATCTCTTGTAGTTTTACAGACAATTTGGGGATATCCCCTAAATAATCGAGTTTACGTTCATGTCCGGCAGGTGTGAGGTATCGAACTGGGCATAAATGATTTAGCGCTTGCTGCTTTTGCCAATCAATTGTGCTCAATAAAATTTGATGCAAGTCGATATTTTTAAGCTGTTTTAACGAACGCACATCAGATAAATATGGCGCTAACCAGTTGGGCAACTCCGCTATTAAAACTTCTTCCCGCCAACTTGGCCAATCCTCGTCTCTGCCATATCGAGTCGCTAAGATAAATCGGTTTCTTAAATTGACAATGTTGTCACTATTCCAACCTAAGACCCCTAAACCATTATCTTTAATGTAATTTAGCCACAAATTTTGCCATTCAGACTGTTCCAAATTAACGGCAACAGGATTTGAATTTAGGATAAGTTGACCAATTTTAGTCTGCTGTAATTTAGACGGTTTTTGTTTTGACTCTGACCATGTAAGTTCATCAACGGTATCGATAATACTCGGAAAAAATGACTCAATATCGACCAAGTTCACCCTTGTATAATGGCCAACATAATTGCCATATTTAGATGCATTGATACTGGCAACAACCACTAATTCAGCGACGGGTTCGACTTCACGCTGATGAAACTCAACGGCACTACCCCCGCTTAACTTCCAGCGTTTAGCTGTTTTTTTAGCGATTTGATCAGGAAATGCCACACACAATAAAAGGCCGATATGCTCTTCCGCTAAATCACCACGGGAAATCGGCTTGATTGCAAGTCGCGAGCTTATTCTGTTTGCTCCAGTTAACAACTGTTGCCATTGATAAGATGACAGCTTAAGCAGTGAATTGTGCACGTCACCAGATTGAGCCAGCGAACGTTCTTCTAATAATGCAGCGAGCAAACATGCCGTTGGCACTATGCGCGTATCATCTATTGTTGTTTGATTGTCCTGAGCAAATTGGATCATTCGAAAACTTCGAATGTCGGTACTCACTTTTTGATACTGCTTGGCCAGTGCCGTCAGTTGCCACTTACTGTCTACTTGTTTTAGATAACCTAGGGAAGCCAACAATTCACAGGCACGTGCGACTCGTGGTGTTTCGGGTTTTGTTAACCAAAATAGCTGGTCTATTGTTGTGCCCCAAAGAAAAACTTCTAACATCAATTGAGCAAGGTCAACTCGTTCGATTTCAGCAACATCAAATCTGCGTCGTCGCTCAAAGTTTTCTTTTGAGCCTAACCGATAACAAAACCCTGGTGCTAATCGGCCAGCACGACCAGCCCGCTGTTCCGCAGAAGCAATTGAGGTAGGTTGAGTGATTAATTGTTCGATACCCGACTTAGGCTGGCTATACACCAGCTTTTCATTGCCGGCATCCACCACAACATCAACCCCTTCAATGGTCAAACTGGTTTGCGCCACATTGGTAGCTAATACTATTTTACGGGTTCCGGCAACACAGGGCTCTATCGCTTTGTTTTGTTCCGCTATCGATAAACGCCCATGCAGTTGCAAGCAGTGAGTGTTTTGATCTAAATGAGGCGCAAGCAATCCCGATATTTTGGTGATGTCGTTAACACCCGCAAGAAATACCAGAATTGACGAACTGTGATTATTAGCAGCATGGAGAATAGCCTTTACGATTTCGTCATGGCTTGGCAATAAACTGGCGCCAACATACTCAATCGTTACTGGAAACTGACGCCCTTTGGACTCTACGATTGGAGCGTTTAGTTCGGTCGATAAAGTCGCTAAATCTATGGTCGCTGACATAATCATAAGTCGCAACGCTTCGTTTAACTCCTGAGCGTCAATGCTTAACGCTAACGCCAAATCGGTTTGCAAAGCGCGTTCGTGGAATTCATCGAAAATAATCAATCCAATACCTGATAATTCAGGATCGCGTTGAATTTTTCTAACCATTACACCGTCGGTCACTATGGTAATTATGGTTTGGCTACTCGATTTATTCTCGCCTCGCATTGCAAGGCCGATGGTTTCGCCAATTGACTCGCCAAGCTGCTGCGCCAGAAAAGACGCAATTTGACGCGCTGCAACTCGACGAGGTTCTAAAATAACAATCTGGTTACCGGTGGTGTAGTGGCCACTTTCTAACAAAAGTAGCGGCAACCGAGTTGATTTACCCGCCCCAGGGGGCGCTTGTAATATTACTCGATTTGACTCCGCTAATCGTAATTGTAATTGGTTAAATATGGCATCTACAGGTAACATCAATGATCAGATTACAGGAAAAAAAGTTGCGCTATTATACCCCAATGGCAAACATTTAAGGAATTTTATGTCACAAGGTCAGAGTCGAATGTTTATCGGATTAGAGCTCGATAAAACAACAAAACTTGCAATAAATCATTGGCGTGAAACTCATTTAAGCTTTTTGCCTGGCAAGCCAGTACCAATGGAAAACTACCATATTACCCTGTCATTTTTGGGGCATATTCCAGCTAGTAAAATGGAATCCTTGGACTTATTGCTGCAAAAAGTATCAGAGTCGAATGAGTTTTCAAGAAGCTTAGTAACAGCCGAAATAGCAGAGCTTGGTACATTTTTGAAACCACAGGTGTTATATCTCGGAGTGACCAAAACGGACACGCTCATGACTTTAGCAAAACGCTGCAGATCGGTTAACAACAAGTTATCTTTGCCACAACACCATAGCGAATACCGTCCACATATTAGTTTATGTCGCAAGCACCTCGAAAACACGCCGATAGATGTACAAACGCCAAAATTAAAACTGCGTTTTGACCAATTCCATTTATTTGAATCAGTTTCAAGTTCAACATTTGGTAAGCCACCTAGCTATATCAAACGATTGTCTTATACGCTTTAACGGCTTCGAGGTGCAAAACTTCCCATTGCACCTCAATTAAAACAGCGATCACCTTACAAATTGAGGCATTAATATTGGTTGCCATAAACTTTGGCATAACTTTTCTGGATTTTTGTAGTCGCCTGCCAATAGCCAATCAATAAGGGGGGTTGGATCACTCGGATAATTAATTGCGTCTTTCGATTCCTGTTGCAACCAAGTTTCCAAAACGGCGTCATCTAAACCGGTCATCACATTCGCAAGTCCCAACAAGCTCAAAGTTTCAGCGTTAGAGGCTTGTTCAAATTGGCCATCTAGTGGTTTTAGCAATAACTTTTTACCCACGCACAGTGCTTCGCTAGAGAGTTCAAACCCGGCATTCGCAATAACACCAGCGCATGACTCTAAGTCTCGTAAAAATCCCTGACGACACGGTTTTCGGTATTTAATTGCTCGGGTATCAACATCCTTTTCTATTGAAGGATGGTAAACAACAAAATTGTGATCATGTTGGCCGTTCAACAAATCACTAATCTCATCAAGCTCTTCAAATGGCATATACACTAAAATATCTTCAGATAAAGCGCTCGTAGGTGTTTCTCTTTCGATAAAAGGGGGAATAATAGCTTGGCCAAAATGAAACCAATGCACACCTAAGGAAATGTCAGCCGGTGCAAAATATTTTAGGATCTGCTTATTAATCCAATTCATGCCCTTTGCAGGAACCTGTTCATAGTTAAACACGGCTTGATGACTAATGTTAATAACGGCAATACCCGCCTTTTTTGCTGCCCATGCAGAAACTGGCTCAAAATCATTAAGTACTAAATCATAGCAACTGACATCCAACTGATGGATGTCTTTTATCAAGCCAAACAGTTTGGCATTGCTTGCCGTTTTTAAATAATTTATCTTGCCGTGATCATGGCTAAACGTCAGTCCGTCAAAAGTACGATATTGACCAAATCGCTCCATATCAAAATATTGGTCTCGCGGTCTGCCCGAAAATACATAATCTACATCTACGTTTTGCGCAGCAAGCGCCTTCGCCATAACTCTTGCTCTTGTGATATGGCCATTGCCAGTACCCTGAATGCCGTATAATATTCTCATTTTTGTCCTTAATCCTAGATTGCCAATAGAACAAATGCTGCTTGAGCACAACCATAACCCAACAAACCACCAGCTAAAATATCACCAGGAAAATGCACCCCAAGTAATACCCTTGCTAAACCAATTAAACTCGCCCAACAATAAGCTAAAACCGCAAACTCTGGATAATACGTTGCAACAATGGAGGCAAAAACAAACGCGGCTGCGGTATGTCCAGACGGCATACTAAATTTATCAGAAGGTGCTATATGAGATTGAAATGCTTGTAATTTATTAAAAGGTCTGTTTCGTTTTACGAGGTTTTTTAAACTGATGTAAATTGGAACTTCAATTGCAAAAGCGGCGAGTGCCGTATAAAAAAACGATTCTCCATGCGGCGTTCCAGCCCACAAGATCAACAGTGCTATCGCGAAGTACAAATAGCCGTCACCAGTGCGTGAAACCCAGACACTGAGGTTTTTAATCGGGTTGTTCGATAATAGATGACACTTATAAAACAAAAATGTATCTAATTGTTGAAGCTTTCCATCTCTAATTACACTTGCCATGCTGTACCCCTTACTAAGGTATAAAAGGTTTCAAGTGTGATTAGATTAGAAAATTTAAATGTCGATTATGTGAACACCGCGCGACAACTTTGTGACATCAGAACGTTATTCGCCAAATTTGAGTTTGAAGCCAATATTAGCCAGATACACTTGTTCCATTTTCAAGTCTGCTGCTATTACAGGGTGGTCCGCCAACCACCCTTTTGGGAAAGTTAAAAACATACTGTGATCATCGACTTCAAATTTGATGTCGGGGATAAAGTTTGCTTGTCGCTTAATATTTAAGAGCACGGACAAACGTAAAATAATCATACATTGCAGTAATTCAATTTGTCGAAATTGAGTTAGTTCTGGTAACTCCGCTAAGCGGATTTTTTTACGGTGAAAGCGCGTCAATAGCGACAGGAAGGTTTGTTGTTCAGCATTAAAGCCATGTAGGTCAGCATGCTGTAAAATATAAGCTGAATGTTTTTGGACACCGCGCGAGTGAATGTGTAATCCAATTTCGTGTAAAAGTGCCGACCACCCGAGTAAATCTTTAACTCGTTTGGTATTTAATGACCAATCTTCTTTGGCTTGTTTAAACAAATTAAAACACGTGTTTAACACTAAATTTGCTTGCTCGATGTCAACATCATACCGTGTTGCTAAGCTTTGAATAGAATGCTCTCGAATATCATCGTGGTGTAAAGAGTCGTCCATTTCATAGATGACCCCCTCACGCAGCGCTGAATTTGAAAAACTTAATTTATCGACACCTAAACTAATAAATATAGCCGTTAATATCGCCAACCCAGCGGGGTAAACTTGTATACGTTGGTCGTTAACTTCACCAAGTTGCAAAGCGTCTATTTCACCAACTTGCTCGCAATATGCGCGCAACTTTTCCAAGTGTTCCAGGGTCAATTCAAAATCATCTAAATCAACATTATTATCCGCACTAGTAATAATACTTTCAATTGAGCCTGACGTACCTAGCGTTTGTTGCCACGTCGCCTTTAACAACTTATCTTCAATTTTTTCAAGTTGTTGTTGAGCAGCCGTTATTGCTTTTGAAAAGTTACTATGGGTAATCTTGCCATCAACAAAAAAACGTTGAGTATAACTGACACAGCCCATATCCAAACTTCTCAATATTTGAGGTGTTTGATTTTTTCCTAACGCAAATTCTGTCGAACCACCGCCAATATCAACAATGAGTGAATTTTGTGGTAATTGGTGTGTGTGAGCAACACCATTAAAAATTAAGCGAGCTTCTTCCTGCCCAGAAATAATTTCTACCGGATAAGGAATTATTTTCCGCGCTGCTTTTATAAATTTATATGCATTACGTGCTTTACGAAGTGTGTAAGTACCAACAATTCGAACCGAATCTGGATCAAAGCCACTAATGCTCTTTTCCATCATTTTGAGCGTATCAAGACCACGACGAATCGCTTCTTCAGATAAATAACACTCTTCTGATAGCCCTTCTGCTAAACGTACTTTTTGTTTTACTTTGTGCAGTACCTGTACCGTGCCTGAAATAATACGTACGACAACCAGATGAAAACTGTTTGAGCCTATGTCTAAAACGGCTATTTTAGTCGAGTTACGGAGATCCAGTTCATCAAATGCCGTTGTTATTTCAGTCATTATCGATTTTTTCCAAGTGCTTCAAGTAATGATAGGCTTCGATCTGTGATCGAAGGTTTTTTCGGTTTCCTCGCCTAACATACCCATTTACTTGGTTTTTGTCGATAACTCGGGCCTTTAACGTGTCCTTAAATTGCAATTCGAGCAAATATTTAATGCGTTCTTGCAAAACGGGGTCATAAATCGGACAGCCGACTTCAATTCGATCACGCATATTGCGCAACATCCAATCTGCCGATGATATATACGTTTTTTGGTCGCCGTCATTATGAAACAACATGACTCTAGGGTGCTCTAAAAACCGGTCAACCACGCTAATAATTTGAATGTTGTCACTCAACCCCTTAATTCCGGGCCGCAGGGCACACATACCACGCACAATTCCACGTACTTTGACATTATTTTCACTGGCTAGATAAAGTCGATCGATAATGTCGTTGTCTACCAAGTTATTCACTTTAAATGTGACCGCGCCAACTTTGCCCGCCTGTGCATTTATAATTTCTTGATCAATCAAAGCCAATATTTTTTCTTTAGAATTGATTGGTGAAACCATTAAATGGCGAAATTTTTGTTGGCGGTAAGGTAATTGAATGAGTTCAAATACCGATATTGCTTCTAATGAGAGGTCTTCACGTTTGGTAAATAAACTAAAATCGGTATAAACCTTAGCCGTTTTTTCATTAAAATTACCGGTACCAATATGAGTGTAATGAACAAGCTGTGCTTTTTCTTCGCGGCTGATCACGCATACCTTAGTGTGGATTTTAAATGAGGGATTACCAAATACGACACGCACACCGGCATCTGTCATGGTTTTTGCCCATGCAATATTCGCCTCTTCATCAAATCGAGCACGCAGTTCCATGACTACGGTGACCATTTTACCATTATCCACGGCATCAATGAGCGAACTGACGATTCGAGAATTTGGCGCAATGCGGTACATAGTAATACGAATATGCTTTACAAAAGGGTCAAACGCCGCCTGGCGGACAAACTCAGTGAAGTGTAAAAAGCGGTGATATGGGTAATACAATAAAATATCGGCGTGGGAAATTGCGTCAAACACCGTATCAAAACAACTAAACTGCTTACTTGTAATCGCTGGTAGTGGTGGGTTTTCTAAATTTTTACGACCTATATTGGGGAATCCAATAAAGTCAGATACGTTGCGAATACGCCCACCAGCAATTAGATTGTCATACGATGAATGTTTAAGATGCTTTTTTAAACTTTTTACCATTTCCGGCGGCATTGCGCCGTCGTAGATAACCCGCACAGGCTCGGCAATTAGACGTTGCTTCATGCTGTCAGACATCTTTTCTACGTAGGAATCGACTATGTCATCATTAATGGAATATTCAGAGTCTCGGGTCATTTTAAATGAATAGGACTCTATTTGATCAAACTTAATAAACCCTCGAAAAATAGACTCAATAAATAGCTGTATGACATCGTCTAACAAGATAATGCGTTTGTCTTTGTCTCCTTTTTCCTGCGGCAGGATGACGAAGCGTGACATCTTGTCGGTGGGTATTTCCAACGTGGCATATTTGGTCGGTTTGTCATTACGATGAATTGCGACGTAATAATAGGCCGAGGAATCATTTAGTCGGCCAACCAGATCGACCTTTTTTTCAATCATAATGGGCGCAATATGGCGCAGTATTTTGTTATCAAAAAAACCTTTTAGCCAATGACGTTGTTTGTCGTTAATTTGAGGTTGCTCAATTAGACAGATGTGGTTTTTTTTAAGCTCTTTAACAATTTGCTGAAATACGATTTCAAATTTTGCGCCTAATTCCGCTACTTGTCGCTGGATTTGCGCCATCAGTAGTTCCGTGTCGGCAGCAGCATCAAGATCGGCACTGTTATTAAATATAATGATTTTCCTTCGGACATTGGCGACACGAACACGATAAAACTCGTCCATATTGCTCGAATAGATCCCCAAAAATCGAATACGCTCAATAACTGGATTATTTTTATCTGCAGCTTCTTGCAGTACGCGTGCATTAAACGCTAACCAACTCAGCTCTTTAGGAAAATACTTCTGTTCTTTATCAATGCTTACATTCATCGACTGTCCTACATCATACCAATCGGTAATAAACCTATGATTCTATAAAAGAAATGAAAGCGACAAGATATGCCGCCATAATATTAACTATAATTCAGAAATGTGAAATTTGTATGACAGACATAAAACTTTATGAACAATTTATGACCAAAACAGTGGCGTAAATACGTATTCTTTACGTCTGCTATAACCTCGATATTACGCCGCAGCTTCGTCTAGTTTTGACAGCCGCTCACCCCAGTTCATTTGGCTCAATACTTCAGTTTTATTTTCACCATCTTTCCATCGAAGCAGCTTTAAGTTCCCTGATTGACTTTCTATCATGGTGGTACAGTTTTCAATCCAGTCACCGTCATTACAATACAAAGTGCCGTCAACCATTTCCATTTGAGGATAATGGATATGACCACACACTATGCCATCAACATCCTGTCGTTTGGCGTCAGCTATCGCGGCGTCACGGTACCTACGGATTGCTTCATTGGCCTTTTTAACCTTCGTTTTAATGTAAGACGCCATTGACCAATAAGGTAATCCTAAACGTTTTCGGACTGCATGGCATTGCCGGTTTAACCACAGCAAAACATCATATAAGGCATCACCCAATTTGGCATGAAACTTACCAAAACACACCTCGGAGTCATATTTATCGCCATGTAACATCAATAATTTTTTGCCCGTGACTGTGGTATGAATAAACTCAGAATGTATCTGCACATTACCAAAAAGTTGTTTAACATAAGGCTTCATGAGTTCGTCATGATTACCTGGTAGATAAAAAACGTCGACGCCTTCCTGCGCCCGTTGCAATATCAGATTAAGTATTTGATTATGCGTTTCTGGCCAGTAAACTCGACGTTGCAACGCCCAAAAATCCACAATATCGCCGACCAAAAATATTCTATCAGCGGTGTTGTCATGTAGAAAGTTTAGTAAAAATTCCGCTTTGCAATCACGGCATCCTAAGTGAATATCCGACAACCAAATGGTGCGGTGATGATTCTTGGCAATATAATTGGCTTGGCTCATAACAGATCCTTTCGTTATCCTGATTATCTACAAAGTTATTCCTACAGACTTATTTCTCACGCTTAACTCTGCAGATAGCGTTTCCGCTTTTGGGGTTTCATTTTTTCAATGTCCACCAGCACAAATCCATCAATACAGTCTGAAAAGTCTGGGTCAACGTTATAGCTACAAAACTGGGTTCCGCCGTCGTCACACAGTTCTGAATATTGTTTATATAACGTTGGAACACTAGTGTTTTCATCTTTCATTTTTTGTTTTAGTAAGGTAAATTCGGTTTGATAGTCATCTCCATTAAAGTGAAGGCCGCTATCGGTTGGTAACAAAAATGGTGTTTTGGCATAAACAATTGGTCCACGACTGCCAAAATAGGCCTGATAAAATCGGATCAAGCTGGTTTTTGCTTCCATATTTAAGTCATTGCTGACACTGACGGCCCCCAATAAATATCGAATATCAGGGTGTTTCGCCAAATAAGCACCAATGCCCTGCCACAAATAATCTAAACTACGTTTGCCCCAATATTTGGGTTGCACAAAGCTTCGTCCTAGCTCTAGCCCACGTTGTACTATTTCATCCGTTAAGTGGCTTAAATCAAACAGCGTATCTGTGTATAAACCAATGTGGGAGTGAAACTCCTTAACACGTTTGGTTGGTGCCATTCGGTATGAACCTACAATTTCGAGCTCTTCGTCATCCCATAAAATAATGTGGTCGTAGATATTGTCGTATTTGTCGATGTCTCTTCTTAAGCCTGTACCTTCACCGACCGCTCTAAATGTAAGCTCTCTAAGCCGTCCCAATTCACGCATAACCGACGAATCACTGTCGTGAGTAAAGTTGTAGATCAATTTACCATCACTGGTTGTGCCAATAAGCTCACTTAGCTTGAGTGCTGACTTCAGCTGTTTTCGATCTTCGGGGTGGGCCATACTTTCTAATTGCTCAGAAAAAATGGGTAAGGTTTTTTTCTTTGATAATTTGTATAAATGTTTCTTGAACAACTTAACGAGCTGTTTGTTCTCAACAGGAATATTAGTATAGGTAGCGTAACTTATTGGTTTTCCAATTCTCACTCTAAGTTCTTGGTCATGTTTTTTAAACATTTCGTGAACTAGCCACAGCGTTGACACCGGTTTTGCCAGCATCGACAAACCATAAAAGAACGCAGAGTTTTTGCCATCAATATGAATGGGCAAAATTGGCGCTTGTGTTTTTTTAGCAAATCGTAAAAAGCCGTTTTTCCATTTACCGTCTTTAACACCTGTTGCTGACATTCGTGACACTTCACCAGCGGGAAAGATTAACAATGCGCCACCATCGACAAGGTGATTTTCAATCGCTTTCATGTTTTCTTTGGCAGTTTTATTGCCCATGTTATTTACCGGAAGCAATAAAGGTCGCAGCGGTTTTATCGCCCACAAAATGTCGTTGGCAACCACTTTTACATCTCTTCGAATATTGCAAAACATTTTAAGTAAAACCAATCCGTCTAAGCTGCCGATTGGATGATTGGCAATTGCCACAACTTTGCCTGTCGAAGGGATATGCCTTAATTCACGATCTTTGGTGATAAACCCAAATTCGAAAAATTCTAGTGCTTGTTCGACAAAATCAACACCGACGAGATGTGGATAAGTTTGTTCAAAACGTTGGAATTCAGATTCGTGGAAGATAAACCTTAAAAAACGCAAAAACGAGTTCTTTAAAAACGGGCTACCTGACTCAATTGCTGGGAAATTTTCCGCAACGACATTTTCTACCGAAATCATATATTACATTCCATAACTACATTACCTGGTCAATGTAGTCTGCCAAAATGACAGTTCCGTGACCGTAACATTGCAACGAGATGAAAGTTGTCAAATTGAAATATAACGCAGATTATCGCGGCAGATTTATACTGCTAATCACTGGTGGCTCTTAGCTCTACAGTATTGCCATCAGGGTCCTGAATATAAATGGAGGGGCCATATCCGCCCGCGCCATACCGAACCTCAAACTGCGGAGGAGACTGGGAGTGTGTTTTTATATGTTGACTGATTTGCTCTATTGTAGCGTCAGCTACAGTTAAGCAAAAATGATCGAGATTAACGGGTTTACATGGCGCACCACCACCTTCTCGACCAAGCTCGCCTGATATATCGATAATATCAATTAACGAATGACCCGCACGCAATTGTATTAAGCCCAATTCTTCTGTTCTATCACGCTCAATTGGGCAGTTTAAAATGTCAGAATAAAATGAAACAAGACCCGACAAGTTATTGGTACGAAGTACAATATGATCAATCCCAATGATATTAAGTGCCATATTAAGTTGCTCGATTTGCAGTGGGATGTTTTGAGTATAGTTGGTTTTAATTTTAACGATAAAGCGAGCTAATAATAAATTTTAAACAAAAAAAAGTCAGCGAATGCTGACTTTAAACTCATGACAAAATGATTATTGGTTGGGAAACCAGATTAGCCAAATTGATTCATTGTATTGTCGTCACCTGCAGCTTTAAGTGCTGCATCACCGGCAAAGTATTCTTTATGGTCATCACCCATATCCGAGCCGGCCATGTTTTGGTGTTTAACACACGCTATACCTTGACGGATTTCTTTACGCTGAACATTTTCTACATAACCTAACATGCCCTGGTCACCAAAGTATTCCTTGGCTAGATTATCAGTAGACAATGCAGCAGTGTGGTACGTTGGTAGCGTAATCAAATGGTGGAAGATACCCGCTTCTTTGGCTGCGTCAGCTTGGAACGTTCTGATCTTTTCATCAGCTTCTTTTGCCAATTCTGTTGCATCATAAATTGCACTCATTAAATCTGCACGCTCGTAACCTGTTACATCTTTCCCTTCTTCAACCCAGGCATCAAACACCTGTTCGCGGAAGTTTAGTGTCCAGTTAAACGATGGACTGTTGTTATAAACCAATTTCGCATTTGGAACGACTTCTCTGATTCGGTTGATCATTCCACCAATTTGACCAATATGCGGTTTCTCTGTTTCAATCCACAACAGATCAGCGCCGTTTTGTAGTGATGTAATTGAATCTAGAACGCAACGGTCTTCACCAGTTCCCGGTTTAAACTGGAATAAGTTTGAAGCCAAACGCTTAGGACGCAACAACTTGCCATCACGATTTAACACCACATCACCATTTTTCATATCGGCAACAGAAACTTCTTCGCAGTCTAAGAAGCTATTGTACTGATCACCTAAATCACCCGGTGTATTTGTTACTGCGATTTGTTTTGTTAAACCTGCACCTAATGAATCTGTGCGGGCGACAATAACACCATCATCAACACCCAGTTCTAAAAATGCGTAACGTACCGCTCTAATTTTTGCTAGGAAATCTTCATGGGGCACTGTGACCTTACCATCTTGGTGACCACACTGTTTCTCATCTGAAACTTGGTTTTCAATCTGAATACAACACGCTCCCGCTTCAATCATCTTTTTAGCGAGTAAATAAGTTGCTTCGGCATTACCAAAACCAGCATCGATATCGGCAATAATTGGTACGATGTGCGTTTGGTGATTATCAATCTCATTTTGCAATTTTTGTTCTAGCACTTGGTCTCCCGCTTCACGCGCTTTATCTATTTCACGGAAGATGCCACCCATTTCACGAGCATCGGCTTGGCGTAAAAAGGTATAAAGCTCTTCAATTAGCGACGATACAGAGGTTTTCTCATGCATCGATTGATCAGGTAATGGCCCAAACTCTGAACGAAGTGCTGCTACCATCCAACCTGATAGGTAAAGGTAACGACGGTCAGTGCTATTGAAATGTTTCTTAATAGAGATCATTTTTTGTTGGCCGATAAATCCATGCCAGCAACCTAACGATTGAGTGTATTGACTTGAATCTGCGTCATAATTTGCCATGTCTTGGCGCATAATTGCGGCTGTATATTTGGCGATGTCCAATCCAGTCTTGAATTTATTCTGCGTACGCATTCTTGCTGCGTGCTCTGGGTTAATCGCGCTCCAGCTTTCGCCATTCTGGCTACGGATGGCTTCTAATAGTTCAATTTCATTTGTGTAAACAGACATAGTCGATTCCTCGAGTTGTTATTTTAATAATTGAAACTCAACAAGGTTTGTCGAGATAAAACAAAACTTGTTTGCATTTGTTGATGACAACTCTAGGGTATTGCACTAGGATTCATCAAATAGATAAATCTCATTTACGGAATTCACAGCATGAATATTAGTAAAATCGATCTCAATTTATTGGTATATCTGGATGTATTATTACGAGAGAAAAACGTAACTCGCTCGGCAGATCAACTTTCAATCACTCAACCTGCGATGAGCAATGGCTTAAAAAGACTTAGGGATTTGTTTTCAGATCCAATACTTGTTCGCACCTCAGAGGGCATGATGCCTACAGCCCGGGCATTGCAGTTACAACCTGTGGTCCGTGATGTACTGTCTAAGCTTGAAGCGACAATTCAACCTGAAACCGAGTTTGATCCGCTAACTTCAAATCGCACTTTTCGAATCATGGCCAGTGATTACGCCGAAACAACATTGCTTGCTAAAGTGCTTGGCGAGCTTAGAACAAAGGCTCCTAGCCTCACTTTAGATATTGTAACGCCTTCGGATGTGAGCTTTCACGATGTAGAACTTGGTAAAGTAGACATGGCGATCAACCGGTTCGAAGAGTTGCCGTTGTCATTCCACCAAAAAGTAATTTGGTACGATACTTTCTCTTGCATGGTAAGCAACGACCATCCATGTTTGCCCGATTTTGACTTAGATAAATACTTAAGTTCAAAGCACGTTTGGGTGAGCAAAACCGGCTTTGGCGTTGGTGTAGGTATTGATCCAAACGAAGTTCAAAAGCTTGGTTGGGTTGACGTAGAGTTGGCAAAGCTAGATAAAAAAAGAGACATCAGCGTGTTTACACGGCATTACCACATGGCCATGTGGCTTGCCAAAGAACAGCAATTAATTGCAACGTTACCAACCAAAGCAACCGAGCTTTATGCCGATAACCCCATGATATGCGTGATGGACCCGCCATTTGACATTCCGCCAATAGCCTTAAAGATGGCCTGGTCTCCACTATTGCACCACGATGTTGGGCATATTTGGTTAAGACGCCTTATCGTAGATGTAGGTGCCAAACAGTAATTTGGTCATTTTGGAGCCATAAACTTGTTTAAAAGAAATACCTTAGCACCATTATTCATAGCGTGAATGACAAACATCAAAACACTAAACTGTTTAAATATAGGCATTTCCATTTAATATCAATTGTTATCTAAATTTCCGTTGGGGTCTTATATTATGCAGGACGTAGAACACATTCAATTTAACAATCTATCGATTGACGAAGCTTTGTATCAATTCGTAAACAACTCCGTATTAAAACACTTGGGGTTACAACCAGATGCATTTTGGACGGGTTTTGAGCAGCTACTAGGCAAACATATATCCACAAATGAGGCCTTGTTAGATAAGCGTGAAACATTGCAAAGCCAAATTGATGCGTATCATCAATCAAACCCAACATTTGAATTTTCGGAATATAAACGCTTTTTAAGTGACATAGGCTATCTGTTACCAGAGCCAGATGGCGTTACTATCAGCCCGAAAAACGTCGACAATGAGTTGTCGGAAATTGCCGGTCCACAACTTGTTGTGCCCGTAATGAATGCGCGATATGCCCTAAATGCAGTAAATGCTCGATGGGGAAGTTTATATGATGCACTTTATGGTACAGACGTTATTCCTCATGATACGGGGTCAGAACCTGGCGCACATTACAATCCAATTCGCGGAGAACAGGTTATTGCCTATGGTAGAGCCTTTTTAAATGACATAGTGCCAATATCTGGCGCAAGTTGGGAAGATGTTTTAGGTTTTGACATTGAACTAGGTCAACTAAAACTTAAGGTTGCCGGTCAAATTGCACCACTAGAAACCCCAACGCTATTTGCGGGATACCGTGGCCTGCCTCATGCACCAACCCATCTTTTGTTTAAACATAACAATTTGCATTTCTACATCGAAATCGACGATACCCATATTATAGGTAAAACCGATTTAGCCCATATCAAAGACATCAAAGTTGAGTCGGCAATCAGTACAATAATGGACTGTGAAGATTCAGTTGCAGCTGTTGATGGCGAAGACAAGGTGCAAGTTTATAAAAACTGGCTTGGGTTAATGCAGGGGGATTTATCAACTGAAGTAAATAAAGGGGGTAAGTCAATCCTCCGCAAAATGAATCCAGATCTGCAATTTATTGGTAACAATGGCAATTCACTTAGTTTAAGTGGTCGTTCATTGATGTTTGTCCGCAATGTTGGCCACTTAATGACAACCCCTGCAGTCTTATATAACCAAAAAGAAATGCCTGAAGGCATTTTGGATGGCGTAATTACTAGCTTAATTGGTAAAATCGATTTGCTTAAACCTGTTGATGCCACAATCAAAAATTCGCAAAAAGGGTCAATATATATCGTTAAGCCCAAAATGCATGGCCCAGAAGAAGTCGCATTTGCAAATCAATTATTTGACGACATAGAAGACCTAATCGACGTTCCTCGCCATACCATAAAAATGGGAATTATGGACGAAGAACGTCGAACCTCTTTGAATTTGAAGGCATGTATAGCCGAAGCGGCTGAACGAGTAGTCTTTATCAATACTGGATTTTTAGACCGTACAGGTGATGAGATTCATACCAGCATGTTGGCGGGCCCATTTTTACCAAAAGCTCAAATTAAAACTGAACCTTGGCTAGATGCTTACGAACAATCAAATGTGGCCTACGGATTAGCAACTGGGTTTCACCACGCAGCTCAGATCGGCAAAGGTATGTGGCCTATCCCAGATCATATGCAAGCCATGATGGTTGCCAAACTAGCCCACCCTCAAGCTGGAGCAACAACAGCGTGGGTGCCTTCACCAACGGCAGCCACGTTACATGCATTGCATTATCACAAAATCAATGTTGGGTCGGTTCAGGAGTCGCTACTGACACGCTGTAAGTCAAATATTGATCAGATCCTGCAAATACCTTTGTTGCAAGATGAAGAACAGCTTACACAAACAGAGATCACCGCTGAAATCGAAAATAATGCTCAGGGAATTCTCGGTTATGTGGTTCGGTGGGTTGACCAAGGAGTTGGTTGTTCTAAAGTGCCAGACATTAATAATGTGGGCTTAATGGAAGATCGGGCGACATGTCGTATATCAAGCCAACATATCACCAACTGGCTACATCACGGCTTATGCAATAAACAACAGGTAGTCGACATTTTCAAAAAGATGGCGGTAATCGTAGACAAACAAAACCACAATGACAAAAGTTATGTTTCTATGGCGCCTCATTTTGACTCGTCCATAGCTTTTAATGCTGCATTAAATCTTGTATTAGAGGGAACAACACAACCAAGTGGTTATACTGAACCTTTGTTGCATCAAGCTCGATTAGCCAAAAAACAAGCGCAAGCTACACCCGCACAAATGGCTGGTTAAGCATAGTAAATGACCAATCGCTAACACTAAAATGGGGCCACTGTGGCCCCATTTTATTCATTTAATATACCTGCCCTTGAGCTCACTAAGACACTTTATATCGCTCAATTTCTTCATGTAATATTGCTGCTTGCTTAGCAATATCTTGGCTTGCTTCAGCATTCGTCGCTGCACTCATTTGACTGCGTTCGGCAATATCTCGTATTTGAATAACGTGTTTACTCATTTCTGTCGCGACTTCATCTTGCTCCTGCAGTGAATTGGAAATTTGACTATTCATATCCACCACTTCCTGCACGTGACTTGAAATTAACTTAAGCGACTCACCCGCACGGTTAGCTTGCTCTGAACATTCAATTCCGTATTTATGGCACTGTGTCACAACAGCAACGATAGTCTGAGTACTCATCTGCAAAGAATTAATGATAGTTTCAATTTCACTTGTGGACTCTTGTGTACGCATCGCAAGGTTTCTAACTTCATCGGCAACCACAGCAAAACCCCGACCTTGTTCTCCAGCACGCGCAGCTTCAATCGCTGCATTCAACGCCAATAAGTTTGTTTGCTCAGCAATCCCCCGGATAGCGTCTGAAACAGTACCAATTGATTGACTGTCTTGTTCTAGTTTTTCAATTTGTGATAAGGCTTCCTGTAACTGACTGGCCAGTTCGTTAATATTTTTCGACGTCTGTTCAACCTCGTTCGAGCCACTATCAGCTAATTCTCCGGTTTTATTTGCGGTCGCTGTGGCTAATTGGGTATTTTGATGAATATCTGAAACTGTTGCCTGCATTTCGGCGCCCGATGTCGCGACCATATCACTTTCTTGGAACTGCTTTTCCATCCCATCTAAAGTATCTTGGGCATTCTCAGCAAGTTCTACCGTGGCATTATCCAATGTAGTTAACGCCTTATTTACGTTGTAAATTAAATGTTTAAAATCACTTATAAGCGTATTAACATCCTCACCTAACTCAACCAGTTCGTCTTTACCTTTTGTTTTAACAAGCCAGGTAAGATCTTTTTTAGTTCGTATATGAGAGATTGCATTTCTAACCGCCAATATTGGACTAATAATGCTCTGACTCGTGTAATAAACAACTACCATGACAAAAATCATAGCGCCGATAAAGACGATAATAGCCGTAATCGTTGCGGTACTAATTGCCTGCTCTAGGCTAGTTTCAAGTTTGCTTTTAATCGCACTCAAGCTGTCTTCAGTTTGCGTTATCGTCCCACGCAGTTGACCTAAAAGGCCAGACTGCGCGTTTAAACCAATCGCTTTTTCCGCTTTCGCTAGGTTTAAAAATTTTTCTTTATAGATATCCAAAGACGCTTTAATTCGGGTTGCGGTGTCGCCCGTTAGATCGGCATTATCTATGTCTTTATAAAAATGCGTCATTTGTTCGTCAAATACCGTAAGGTACTTGGCATCTCGACGTAACATAAAGTCTTTTTCTGTTCGGCGTAATTGCAACATATCAACCAATAATCTATGAGTCTGATTACTCTTTAAAATATCCTCGACATCATGCACAGCATTTCGTAGTTCGCCATATAATCCATCTTTTGAATCCAAGCCGACTTTCTGTTGAAACTGACTCACTTCGACAAACTGCTTCGTGTAGAGCTCAGATATTTGAGCAAAGGTGTCTAGTTCGGATGCTTTAATACCCAAATCAGAGGTCATAACACCTAGTTCTGCAATTTGTTTTGATAAAAGAGCAGAATTCTTAGTAAACAAATCGACGTATTTAAGCTCTTTTCTCGCGAGAAAATCTTTTTCATTTCGACGTAACATTAATACTTGAGAATTTAGCGACTCCACCTTTACTAGCGCTTGTCCCAAATCATTCATTTTAGTTAGGTTAATCAGCATCAAAGCAAATAGCGTAAGTAAAGCCAGAGCAATCACGACTGCGTTTACCTGCAGGCGCGCTCTAATAGTTAAATTTGTCAATAAGTTCATATAGAAGCCTTTCTATAAAGTTTATGATTTAGGATGGTGTTAGTTAAGCTTTATCGGACTATTTTAGTCAGTCATTAATAGAAATGATGTCCTAATTCAATTTAGTGCAACTTCATTTAGGTATAACAAATATTACCGATCTTTCTAGTTCACCTAACAAAAAAACTAGTTTTATAGGAAAGTTCAAGCATATATGGCGTTATTCAATTGTAATATCAGCGGCTTTGGCGTATAAAAATCATACTTATTATAGGGGTAGTTATCTAATGAAAGTTACGTTTTATGGTGTTCGGGGTTCGGTTCCAACGCCAGGAAAGGAAACCAGCCGCTATGGAGGCAATACGCCTTGCACCGTACTGGAAAGTAATAATGGCCAAAAGCTAATATTAGATGCGGGCACAGGTTTACGGATCGCCAGTTGTGAATTTAGCGATTACCCACTGCCAATCAATATTTTGTTGAGTCACCATCACTGGGACCATATACAGGGATTTCCGTTTTTCTCGCCTGTCTTTAAAAAGAACAGTCAAATCACCATTTACCCCGGTCAAACCGATACTCAGCACGATACGGCGATATTAGACCAAATGTCCAAAAGTTATTTCCCGGTTAAATATCATCAAGTGCCTTCGACAATTACGATAAAAAAGACAGATTTTTCAGAAGGATACGACATTGGTGACTTTCATATTCAGTCGATGAAAATGAATCATCCGGACGGTGGCACAGCCTTTAGGATATTTTGTGACAATAAGCTGTTAATATACGCGACTGACAACGAGTTATTAGCCCCTGAAAGTCATAATAAACATGGTGTCCAAGATTGGGTTAAATTTTGCGAAGACTCAGATATGTTAATTCATGATGCACAATATTTAGCACATGAAATGAATGATAAACTTGGTTGGGGTCATTCATCCATTGATGAAACACTAAACTTAGCAGAGTTGGCTAACGTTAAGCTATTGTGTTTATTTAGCCACGACCCACTAAGAACAGATGATCAGCTTGATGATTTAACGGCAAGAATACTCGGTGAGAAACCACCTTATAGTTTCTTTTTTGCAAAAGAAGGGAGGAGCCTGACTTTATAAAAGGCTCAATCAAATTTGGTAACTAATTGAAAATAATTCTAGGTTTAAAATGTTAAAAAGTATGGCAAGGATATATTGTTTAATCGCTGCTTTAGGGATGACTGCACAACTACATGCGGAACAGCCCTCTTTTACCGAAGTGATAAAACAACTTAATTCATTATTAAAAGCCAAAGATTATATTGCTGCATATCAATATGGTGACGACCAAACCTTTGAATACGGTGGTGACCCTGAATTTGATTTATTAGTTGGTTTAGCGGCCTACGGCAGTGAAAAATATCAAGAAGCAGTTTTTGCTTTTGAACGGGTTTTATTAACCAAACCAGGTTCTTATTTGAGTCGCTACTATTTAGCCTCTAGTTATCTAAAAGTAGATAACCTTCATGCCGCAGCCGCCGAGTTAGAGCGCCTATTAACACGCCCGTTAACCCAAACACAACGCGAAAAAACAGAAGCTTTACATAACCGTGTTGAAAGAATTTTAGTCAATCGTAATTTAACCTGGTATCAGCAAGTATCGTCAAGTATTGCATATGATAACAACGTAAATAGCGGTACAGACCAAAAAACGATTACATTACCTAATATCGGCGAGATTCAATTATTTGACACTTCAAGAGCAACACGTGACTTGAGTTATTCTGTAAATTATATGGCAGGATATCAGCACCCTATCAGCCAATATCAATGGTTAAAAATTGATGTATTGGCAAGCTATTTTGGCTATGCACAACAAACTCAATATCAACGTTTTCAAGCTGGGTTTAATCTCGCCTATGAGCAAGAATTGTTGCGTGGAAAAGTATCAGTCGCAGGTTTTTCTCGGCCACTGTGGCGTGAAGTTGAACAAGCCACAAGTGTTGAAGACTTAACGGGCAATGTTGAAAAAGAAATAGGGCCTTACCGCACAGAGAATGGTATTTCGTTATTTTTTCAGAAGAACACCAGTCGCAAAACCAGTTATCGTTTAGGCGGTAACTATTCAAAAATAGCCAATGATGTTAATCCCCAGCTTGACATGACACGAACCAAAATTAGCGGTTCGTTCCAATACAAAACAAAGCTACTGCACACCATAATTGGACATTGGCAACAAGATGTTACCGACGATCAAGCAAGTAATTACAATAGTAAAGACACTATGGGTGTTACATACCAAGTTACTTGGCCAATCACCAATACCTTAGTTAGCAACAGTTATATCATGGTTGAAAACCACAAGTATGACGACGAGCACCCACTATTTAAAGAAATAAGAGATGAGGTAATGACTGCCTTATCTTCACAGCTGCTGTTTAATTCATCAGATAAGCTACAATTAAAGCTCTCGATAAATGTACAGAACAAAGAGAGTAATGTAGAGCTATTTAGTTACGACCGCTTGGAAGTGGCCGGCAGTTGGCAATATCGATTTTAGGAGACGTACATGTTAATTCGTTCAGTACTATTATTATCAGGCTTAATGTTTATATCAAACAGCCAAGCCCAAACCGCAGCGGGAAAGACTCTCGTAACTCGTGGTGAGGTAAGCGCTATTTCGTCTTCCGGTGCAGATACCAGAAAATTAAAACGCCGTTCGCCGATTTATAGCAGCGATGTCGTTTCAACAGGTGCTAATGCAAAAGCTCAGTTACGTATGACCGACGGCGGCATGATTGCATTAAAAGAAAATAGTGAACTCCTTATCTCCGACTACAAGTTTAGCGACGACAATGGTCGTGGTTCGGTTGTTATGGAACTTGTGAAAGGTGGCCTACGTTCAGTTACCGGTTCAATTAAAGCTGAAAGCGGTGATTACAAATTAAAAACCCCTGTGGGCAGTATCGGTATTCGCGGAACTCACTATGAAGTAGAAATCGTTGGCGGCACAATTTGGGTTGCTGTATGGGACGGAGCGGTGGATTTAGACATTACCTCTGGTGATCAGTCGGGTAGCACTTTATCCCTCGGACAGAATGAAGGCTACTCCTACGCCAGTATTGATCCTCAGGGCAAAGTAACCACATTTATCGAACCCCCTCAAACATTTGAAACCGGCATGACAACGGAAGCCGACGATATCGATCAGAATGAAGAAGAGGAAGAAGAAGAAGAAACCCAAGAAGAGAGTACAAGTAGCACGGTAGCAACCACTACTGTCGTTGCGTCAATTACGGTTGAGGCTGATTCCGACTCCGAAGAAAACACCGATGCTGAAGATGAAGCAGAAATCGATTCTGAAGTTGAACAAGCACAAGAAGTGGCAACTACAGTTGAAGAGGATGCAGATAATCTGATTGAAGACGAATCATTTTTAGCAACAGACGATTTTAACTCCTTAGATACCACACCTATTGAAGAGCTTTTAGCAGAACGAACAGGGGATTTCACCTATAACCAACTTGCTAATTCTTCGTTAGAATCATCGGTAGGTCCTGTAAGTAACTTCCAAGTTGCAATGACCATCGACTTTGACAAAGGCACAGTCCCTGAAGGCAATATGTCTTTTGACGACGCTGGTGGCGAATGGTTTGCGACTTTTGATGGTGTCATAAATATTGATGAAATTGACCTAGATATAACCTATGCCTCCCATGGTGACAACTTAGCCGATGGCGATATAGAAGTAGACTTTCTTGACGGATTAGACTCAATAATTGGTGATTTTACGCTGGAAGAAATTGCCAATCCTGACATTAATGTCAAGGGTACTTTCACCATAAAGTAGCAAAATAAATTTAACACGGGCAGTAAAATGATAGTTTTTCTAAAACGACTAATACACACCTCGACAATGGTAGGCCTCTGCCTGATTGTAATGTCCTGCGGTGGTGGTGAAAATACAAGTGACAATACGGATGAGAGTTCTCATTCAACTGCCGATAGTGCCTCAGATTTAACGCCTGCCGAAATGGCAATTAATGCCACAACTTTAAACCGCATCACTTTTTCGCCTGTAGCAAAAATTGGTGGACAAAACGTCAATTCTGCTTTGACCTACAATGCCGCTTTGCTAAATGCTACGGGTAACTTTAAGTACCCTCTCGCTGGCGACTTATTTACTGGCAATGTTACAGTTTCGGTAACGGCAGAAGATACCGATGGTATTAAACGTGTCCTACTTGGTTTCTCAGGTACAAGTGATGTTTTAGTGGTTTGTGAAGAAAATTGCGGAACTGCAGTTTCAACTATGGTTAATGGTATTAGCCCTCATTTATTTGGATGGCAGTCAGGAGAAAATAGTCTGCAACTTTGGGTTGAAGACGTCGCAGATAACTTACAACAAGTTGCAACAGTCAACATTAATTGGCAAAGCAAAGTCATTACTGGCGTTGCAGCAAGCATCGACGAAACTACAGACACGCTCAATGTCAATTGGGATGTCAATGCCAATGTCCTTCGATACAACGTGTATGTCACCACTGAATTTGGTTTAACAGGCCAAAATTACGTTGAACTAGAGGGCGGTGACGCCAAATTATCATTAACTACTAATTCTGCAAGCTTAACTGAAAAACCCATTGGAAATTCCTATTATATCTTAGTAACCGGAATCGACGGTACGGGTGAAAGTGCATACAGCAATACCTTGTTATTAGAAGGTGATGTCATCACCACAGCCCCAATTGCTGTGAATGACGCTTTTACCGTTGTTGAAGACGCCACATTAAATGGCAACTTTATGACGAATGATACCGTATTTGATGATGGTGTAATTTTGGCCAACACGATAGCGGTTAACAATCCTAGTAATGGCCAAGTCACCATCAACAGTGACGGTAGTTTTAGCTATGTACCTAATAACAACTTTACCGGTACAGATCTATTTACTTACGCCATTTTTAATGAAAACAACCAAACAAGTGAAGCATCGGTCACTATTACGGTTACTCCGGTAAATGACGCGCCAACGGCACTTGACGATAATATCATCATGACAAGTTTGCCTTTTACATCCTCTGAAAGTGGTGTGTTAGCCAATGATAACGACGTTGACGGTGACACTCTTACCGTTGCAATTGATTCAACAAACTTACCAGCCTTTGGTACCGTGCAGTTATTTTCAAACGGTACATTTGAATATACTCCTGCTGAAAACTTCGTTAATTATGACCGCTTTGGTTACACTATTACCGACCCTTCTGGCGCAACTAGCCAAGCAATTGTCGAAGTCACCACCCCAGATTTTAACGGTTACCCGCCGATTACGGTAAACGATCAGTTTCAGTTAAACGAAGACTCATTACTTGTTGTTAGTTCAGAAAATTCAATTACAAACAATGACTTTGATGAAGACACCGCGATGAGTGAAATTATTCTCACACTGATGCAAACTACTCAAAACGGTACTTTGCTACTCGCTTCCGACGGCACATTTAGTTACCAACCAAATCCCAACTTTTTTGGTTTAGATACTTTTCAGTATCAACTTGCTGATGAAAAAGATAATGCAACTTCTGCTACCGTAGAATTAACAGTTGTGGCGCAAAATGACATTCCAACAGCTTTAAACGACAGCTATAAACTAACCAATGATACGACATCGCAGGTGCATAGAAGTTTTGGTGTATTGGCAAATGACACCGACATTGACGGCGATAATATCAATGTTGATTTATCGAGTGTTACCCAGCCAAGTTTTGGCGAAGTGGTAATGGCGGAAAATGGGAGTTTTAGCTACACCGCCAATTCAGATTTTGTTGGGACAGACAGTTTTAGCTACCGCGTAAGTGACGGTAGTTTACTTAGTTCAATAACAACCGTTTCGATTAATGTCGTAGATGTAATCGCAACAACCGAAGATATAACGCCAATTGAAATCGCATTGGCGGACATTTCAGATCAACTACCAAACAACGCTACGTTGAATACCGTAAGTGCAAGTAACGGTACAGCAACCTTCAGTAACGGGGTTGTGCAATACATTCCAGAAATTGGTTTTGACGGCATCGACAACTTACTGTTAGTTTTTGATTTTGAAGATGGTGAATTTGAAGTTAATTTGCCGGTTCGTGTAAATCTTAGCAACCAAGCGCCACTCTTTATTTCCTCTGAACAAGTTACTTTGTCTGAAAACGCGACTATTAACAGCCTTGTCATCGCGGTATTAATCGAGGATGAAGACGTTGAAAATAGCACATTCACCCTAAGCGACGATTCAAATACGTTTGCTATTGATCAAAATTCAGGTCAAGTCACCTTAGTTGCACCAGTCAATTTTGAACAAATCTCAAGTTATCAAATTTCAGTTATTGCAGAAGATCCGCTGGGCGTAACTGCGAGTCAAAATATTACAGTTTCAATCATTGATGTGCCTGAAGCACCAATGATTACCAGTAACTCAGCGTTAACGATAGATGAACATTTAGCTGCTGGAACATTAATCTATTCCCCAATCGTTTTTGACGGTGACAACGAAACCGAATTTACCTTTACGTTAGCTAATGGTGGCGATGCATTTAGTATTGACCCAAATACCGGTGCTATTACCATCGACAACCAAGCCTCTGTTGATTTTGAAACGTCACCGACCTTTAATACCGTCATCACTGTGACTGACAGCACTTCGCTCAGTAACGACTTTGCATTTACAATTTCATTGCTTGATGTGAACGAAGCTCCATCAATATCAAGCCACACGCTGCTCATCGAAAGCCTTGTCGAATCATTTTCCGAACCGCAAGCAACGGCCTTTATTACGATTGAAGCAACAGAGCACGATCTATCGGATACCTTAACTTGGACGTTAACAGGCTCTTCTAACTTTGCAATCGACGCCCAAACTGGTGAAATAAGTATTATTGCCAATGCCGTGTTCGATTTTGAAACAACCCCACTTTATACCTTAAGTGTTACTGCTACTGACCAAGCCGGATTAAGCGACAGCTATGATATCCAAGTCAGTGTTGCAAACGCAAATGAACCGCCAATGATCACAAGCGATTCTGCCGTTAGCATTAATGAAAATATCAGTTCAGGCACACTTATTTATACGCCGTTCGTCACTGACGGTGACAACGAAACCGAATTTACCTTTGCGTTAGCTAATGGTGGCGATGCATTTAGTATTGACCCAAATACCGGTGCCATTACCATCGACAACCAAGCGTCTGTTGATTTTGAAACAACACCGACCTTTAATACCGTCATCACTGTAACTGACAGCTCTTCGCTCAGTAACGACTTTGCATTTACAATTTCATTGCTTGATGTGAACGAAGCTCCATCAATATCAAGCCACACGCTGCTAATCGAAAGCCTTGTCGAATCATTTTCCGAACCGCAAGCAACGGCCTTTATTACGATTGAAGCAACAGAGCACGATCTATCGGATACCTTAACTTGGACGTTAACAGGCTCTTCTAACTTTGCAATCGACGCCCAAACTGGTGAAATAAGTATTATTGCCAATGCCGTGTTCGATTTTGAAACAACCCCACTTTATACCTTAAGTGTTACTGCTACTGACCAAGCCGGATTAAGCGACAGCTATGATATCCAAGTCAGTGTTACAAACGAAAATGAACCGCCAATGATCACAAGCGATTCTACGGTTAGCATTAATGAAAATATCAGTTCAGGCACACTTATTTATACGCCGGTCGTCACTGACGGTGACAACGAAACCGAATTTACTTTTGCGTTAGCTAATGGTGGCGATGCATTTAGTATCGACCCAAATACCGGTGCTATTACCATCGACAACCAAGCGTCTGTTGATTTTGAAACGTCACCGTCATTTGATACCGTTATTACGGTTTCCGACGCGTCAAACCTCAGCACTGATTTTGATTTGGCCATCACGTTAGTAAACGTCAATGAAGCACCTGAAATCACCAGTCATACAATGTTAATCGATCCATTACTTGAGTCATTCTCGCCTGAATCTGCAACGTCCTTCATAACGTTTGATGCTCTAGACGTTGACGCGCCAGATACCTTAACTTGGACGTTAACCGGTTCGAGTCAGTTCTCTATCGACGCGCTAACTGGTGAAATAAGTATTATTGCCAATGCCGCGTTCGATTTTGAAACAACCCCACTTTATACCTTAAGTGTTACTGCTACTGACCAAGCCGGATTAAGCGACAGCTATGATATCCAAGTCAGTGTTACAAACGAAAATGAACCGCCAATGATCACAAGCGATTCTGCCGTTAGCATTAATGAAAATATCAGTTCAGGCACACTTATTTATACGCCGGTCGTCACTGACGGTGACAACGAAACCGAATTTACCTTTGCGTTAGCTAATGGTGGCGATGCATTTAGTATCGACCCAAATACCGGCGCTATTACCATCGACAATCAAGCCTCTGTTGATTTTGAAACGTCACCGTCATTTGATACCGTTATTACGGTTTCCGACGCGTCAAACCTCAGCACTGATTTTGATTTAGCCATTACGTTGGTAAACGTCAATGAAGCACCTGAAATCACAAGTCATACGATGTTAATCGATCCATTACTTGAGTCATTCTCGCCTGAATCTGCAACGTCCTTCATAACGTTTGATGCTCTAGACGTTGACGCGCCAGATACCTTAACTTGGACGTTAACAGGCTCATCTAGCTTTGCAATCGACGCCCAAACCGGTGAAATAAGTATTATTGCCAATGCCACGTTCGATTTTGAAACAACCCCGCTTTATTCACTAAATGTATCGGTAACGGACCTTGCGGGCTTAACCGACAGCTACGATCTTGATGTATCAATTACCAATGAGAACGAAGCTCCCATTGCTGTAGACGATGTAGCGAGCGTTGTAAATTATGACTCAGTTGAAATATACGCGTTAGAAAACGACTCGGATCCAGAAGAAGATGCACTTTCGATTGTAAACGCAAGTGCTGAGAATGGCTCTGTATCTATCGTTGAAGGGGCTTATCTAGTTTATATACCAAATGCCGATATAACGTCGGACATTGTCAGCTACACAGTGAGTGACGAGCAAGGTTTAGAGACTGTTGCACAAATCCAAGTGACTGTGACCCCGCTTTCTTTAGCGGGACAACATGACATCAATGGCGACCAAGTAGATGATATTGCTGTCACATATGATAGCGATAATGATGCATGGAGCTTTGCCATCGCAAATCATGTTGAGTCTGCTTTTGAGATTATTGACAACAAGCAGTACCCATTCGAATTAGAAAGTGACAACACGTCAATTTACACAACACTGTCTGATCAATCGGATCATAATTTTGGCATCGTCATAGATGAGATGCTTTATTACGTGACAATCCCGTTATTGGATACCATGGCCTCTTTGCAAATTGACTTTAACGGTACAGACTTAACGACGTTATTAACTGACGTAGACCTCTTAGGCGAATTCATCCTAAGTAAACCGACTTATTCGGGTAAAAATGCATTCCAACGAATTGCCGTTAATCCGCTTGAAGTCAGTGGTGCATCAATAACATTTGACGACACTTTTGGGGTTAAAACAGGTAGCTATACTTATGATAACGGTCAAGAAGAGTTTACTTGGGCGTTAAATGGAAATGATTTGTCAATCACTTTGACGAGCCCAAAAGTTGACGAAGAAACGGTAAGTATTGACGAACTTTTAGAATTAAATGCGATTGACCAAACAACCTATGACACTTATGTTGCCAACAATGGTTCGAGTGACGCTGAGGTTACGGTTTCGATAGAAACCACCAGCTTAACTTTGTCTCTGGTCAAAAACCGTGCACTTTACTTAGACGTCATCGAGAGCTTTGAGGCGATATACAATTTGCCGTCAGAACTTGGTAGCGGCAGTGTTCAAGTAAATGAAGAAGACAAATCATATCGCCTATATCGTCGTCCAACTATCGGTACTTATACATTTTCTAATTTATCCGGAAATGTTGTTTTACCTTTGTTTGACTTGTCGAAATCAGATTACGAACAAACAGCAATTAATGCATTTTTTGATGTAAATGGTTCCGGCTCATTAGTTGACCTGGGTCTCAATTTCAATTGGAGCATTAATGAATCGTCAGAATTGGAAGTCAATATTGAAAACGGCGATTCTTATACCTTCACTAAGGTAACCTTTGATGATAGCGCTTATGAAGTACTTATTAGTGGCACAACCTCAGATCAAACCCTTTCTGCAATTGGTTATATTGTAAAAGAGCAAGACTTATCGTCTTTAGATTTAACTAACTTGCTAACAAATAACGTATTGCTAGATGGTCGCAGTAACAGTCAGTTAGATAGTTTTGATGGCGACGGTCAATTACAAACTAAATACCTAAATGCGCATATCATCAGCAGTATAAGCGCACAAAATGCACCCGTTGGCATGGTTGAATCCACCGGAATTATGAGCTATTCCGATAGCAGTAGTGTCACTAACTGGGCTGCACAAATTGAGAATGACGCTCTGTATTTAGTGCAATATTTTGATACTGAACAAGGCCTGCAATATTGCGATCCGAAGAGCGACAGCGGTTGTTACGAAGTTCTTATTAACGAATTAAATGTTAAAGCCTACGACCCTGAAACTAATCGTTTGTGGGTCGTTGAATCTATGCAAGTTCTAGACTTTGACTCGATATTGCTAGAAGAACCAGCCCCAACTTATGATGTACTTGTTGAGTTTTTAACGTATTACACAATTTCACCAGCCGCCAATCCGGTAGACGATGCTCTTACGGTAAATGAAGAAGAATTTGCTGCAAATATAGATGTGTTAACTAATGATTTAGATAGTCAAAATGCGGCAACTGAAATGCAACTTGTCGGCGCGACTGCGTTTGCAGGCATGACATCTTTAGATATGTCTGGTCAACTTGATTATTCTACATCGCCAAACTTTAACGGCGAAGATATGATTCAATACGTCGTCCTAGATAGTTTAAACAACCTAGGTACAGCGAAAGTCGTGTTAACCGTAACCCCTGTTAACGATGAACCAAATGCCTATTCCGATATATTTACTTTAAATGAAGGTGACTCGATTGCCCTAAACCCATTAGCAAACGACGTTGATATTGACGGTGATACATTGACCATAGTGAGTTTTGAGGCAACAACAAACGGTACCTTGACTCAAAATGGCGATGGCACATTGCAATACACTCACAATGGATCAGAAACCACCACAGATTCAACCACTTACATTGCGACAGATGGCACTGTGAATGTTAGTTCAACAATAGATTTTGTTATTACCTTAACCAATGACACACCAGTTGCAGTAGATGATACAGCGAGCTTAAACGAAGCAAGCAGCACAACAATTAATGTTAAAGTTAACGACAGTGATGCAGAGAGTTCGCAAAATGATCTCATTGTTTCAATAAATCAGCACCCGACGTCGGGCACTGTTACCGTTAATGGTGATGGCACGATTACCTACGTACATAGCGGTGATGAAACGATTGCCGATAGTTTTATTTACGATTTAAGTGATGGCGAATTAAGCAGTAGCGCCAATGTCGATATTACAATTACGCCGGTCAATGATGCCCCAGTCGCGGTTGATGACGATGCAACAGTCGTAAATTACAGTACCCAAAACTTCGACGTATTAATAAATGACACCGATGCTGACGGCGATGCATTGACCGTATATTCTGCCACAGCTGTATCCGGTAATGTGGTTATCGAAACTGACAATACGTTAACCTATACGCCAATAGACAACGCAACAAGCGATACAATAAGTTATGTTATTTCAGATGGGCAACTGCAAAGCGAAGCGGCAACCGTCACCATCACTATCACTCCAAAACCATTAGTTGGTACTCTAGACATTGATGCAAACAACTCCGATGATATTGTTATTACCGATGTTGGTGAATCTAACGAGTGGCAAATTGCCGTGACCAATGTTGACCTACTTTTTGAGATTAAAAACAGTAGGTATTATCCGGTTGAATCCGAAATTGATGGTTCGTTTGATTTGTCATTGTCATACAGCAGCAGTGATACTCAATTTGGAGCCGTTCTTGGAGATGAGTTGCACATTGTAGATATGTATGACTTATCAGATTCTGCGAAAATTTCTGCGGATCGTGTTGGTACTAACTTACCTAATAACTTTGACCAACTGCCATTGTCATTTGAATTAGTACAAGCATTCCCTATAAGTAAAGATGGTTACGTACAGCAGAGTATTGGTGTTCACCCTCGTTTTTCTTCCGGTGATATCTATTACTTTGAACGACTAAACAACACAGGTAAAGTGATTGACCTAACGGGTGAGCAAGAATTTACTTGGACCGAAGCCGACGATGTAATCACTATTACTATGGTTAACCCAACTGAGTACCCTGAAGAAGTTACTGCAAGCAGTCTGTTGGATTACAATTTAATCACACAAACTGAATACGATAATTTTGTTGAGACGACAGAAGATGAGTATCAAACCTTTGCTATCACCGTGTCAACGACGTCCAAAGTCATCCAAATCACCGACAATGTTGAACTCTATTTTGATGTAGATATCGAGACTCAAACGCGCTATGTATTAGCACCGATGACTGACTTTGCTGGGGCTACGTATTATCAGTATGGCGATCCATCAAGTTCTCGTTTATATGATAAAACAACCGTTGGCACTTATGGTACAGCGGACTTATCGGACGAAACCTGGTACTTACCACGATTTGAAGAACTCAATAATGTCTTTAACCGCACTCATTATGCCAGCGACTTCTATAGCGACGGAGCAACGGGCTATATCGGTAATTTGTCAGCCGGTTTCGATTGGCAAATTGATAGTGACGGCGTAATTACTGTCCAGATAGATTTCGACCCTAACTTTGAAAACTATACGCTTACACCACTTAGCGAAAGTTCAGAGCATAGGGTTGTTCTTGTAGAAGCCACTAATACGATTGACGGTAACAGCTACGCGGCATTAAGTTACTTTGCGAAAGACAATACAGTTAGTACTTCTGACATTCTTAATTTTGTTAGCGACAAAAAGTTATTGAGCTCGTTTGTCACAGCAGCACCTGCTAGTTTTGACGAAAATGGCCAATTGCTTGCAGACGACTTATTCTCATTTAGGTTATTAAGTTCAGCAGCAATAGGAGCACCAGACGGAGAGAGCGAAGTCGTAAGAGATAGCGCGTATAAAAATGGTGACTCAATTAATCTTAACCAAACAGATTGGACATGGTCAGAATTCGAAGGTGAAATCAGCCTCAAAGGCTACTACGATGAATTCATAAGTAGTTATATATTTTGTGACCCTGAAGTTGATCAAACCTGTTTAATACTGCGCGAACGAACGTGGCAAGTTATCAATATAGATCTTGTCAACCGCACTTTGTGGGTGGTCGAATCTGAACAATTTATTGACTTATTACCATCTGAAAATGAAGGAATAGCGACCTATTATCAGCTTATTTCTCCGCGTATAAACCACTATCAAATTAACGATCCGCTTTATTTAACCGATGATACGGCGACTGCAATTGAAGAAGTGGCGCTAAATGATATCGATGTATTATCGAATGATCTAGACAGTAAAGGTAGCACTGGAAATCTGCGAATTATTGGTGTCAGCGCGGTGTATGGTGATGTTACAACCGATGGCACAACTATCGATTACACCCCAGCTGTCGACAATAATTACCAAGATACTGTGAGCTATATCGTTGCCGATGAATACAATCAATACGATAATGCTACGCTAACCATTGATATTACTCCTGTGAATGACGGGCCAAGTATTAACTCGACTCCGGACACATCAGCCACAGAAGCGATAACCTGGGATTATCAAATATCGGTAATTGATGTTGACGACTTTGATCAATCCACAGACTTTACATTTACGATAGTCCAAGGCCCTGCTGGCATGGCAGTAAACTCGTCAGGTTACGTAACGTGGACTCCTGGAGATAGTGTAACGACATCTGGTGAAGTAATCATTGAAGTTGCCGATGGCGGAGAAGACGGCGCGGCCCCTGTCACTCAGACCTTTACAATTACGGTTGAAGTAAACTCACTTCTTAATAACATCAGCTATACCGATAGTACAGTGCAAACCTGTCTTAACGGTCTTTACGACGGTTCGACGACTCGAATGTTGGATGTGAGTTATTTCAACTGTGACACAGTTACTACATTAGATGACTTAGCGTTATTTGATAACTTACAATCCTTGCAAATATCTAGTGCATCAGATTGGTCAGAACTCCCTAATTTAGATTTATCTGAATTTAGCGCATTTGACTCAATCGATATTCCGGACTGGAGCCTTCTCACAAGCAATTCAAACCTAACGACGCTAACGCTTTACAATGTTACGCTTGCAGATTGGTCATTTTTAACTGATCTAAATTTAAATTATTTAAATTTAGATTTTAGTAATTTAAATGACTTATCTGAAATTACTCACATGGCAAATTTGCAAACGCTTTTATTGACGTCAAACAATATTTCAGATTGGTCAGGAATGACTAACTTTTCGTTAACGCATTTTTCCGCAGCGGAAACAAGTTTTTCAGATTTGTCATTGTTAGCATCTATGACCCAAATGGAACACCTCAAACTTTACCAAACGGGGGTTTCTGATTGGAGTAGCTTAAATAATTTCAACTTGCAGACACTAGAAGTACAAAACACTAGCTTTTCAGATTTAAGCTTACTATCTAGTATGTCTAATTTAAATTATCTTAATATTTCTGACACTCCTACAACAGATTTTGTTGGACTATCAAATTTTCAACTTGTTAGCTTTTTCACAGCAAGTACATCGTTTGATGACAATGCAATGTCTTCACTTGCAAATAGTTCAAGTACGTTAATTGAACTTAATATCAACAACACTAGTGTGACCGACCTTTCACCATTACTAACATTCGTAAACCTACAGTCGTTGCACGCCGATATTGCAGGCACGAATCCAGCAGGAAATGCAGTTTTACTCACCCTATTCAATAACGGGGTCAGTATTCATGATGCTGAAGACAGTGACGAAAATTCAATTATGGACTTTTTAGAAGATCCGGACGGCGATGGCCTAATCAATTCCATTGACCCGGACGACGACAACGACGGTGTATTAGACGGCTCTGACGCTTATCCTTACGACGACACGTTGAGTGCGGCGGATGATTTTGCACCATTTGTTGAATACAGTGACTACCCGATGACAGCCGCCTTTACCAACACGGACGCATATTGGTTTGACCAATCAGACGAATTTACATCCGGTGGATCTGCACTGCGTTCTGGTGTCATAGGTGGTAATCAAATATCAGCGATAGAAACAACGGTAAACGGCAGTATCGACGGAGGCCTACTAACTTTCGATTGGAAAGTTTCCTCTGAAAGCGGTGTCGACTTATTAAGCTTATATGTTGACGGTGTTCTCATAACGTCAATCAGTGGCGAGCAAGATTGGACTCAATACCAATTTACGCTAACAGAAGGAACACATGATGTTGAATGGGTATATTCCAAAAATCACGGCGGCACCTATGGCGGCGATGATGCAGGTTGGTTAGATAACGTTAACGTTGTTGTTTACGATATTAATGACGCACCAATTATCAACGAAATGTCGATTAATTACGGCAGCATGAATGTCTTAGAGAACTCAACAAGTTTATTTACGGCAACCGCAACTGACGAAGAAGGTGATACCATAACTTTCTCATTGTCAGGAACAGATGCTGCTCTATTTACAATTGATAGTAATGCAGGAACGGTAAGCTTTACCAATGAACCTAACTATGAGGCCCCTGGTGATAGCAATGGTGACAATGTATACGAATTTAATATTGTAGTGACGGACGACAACGCTAATTCCGAGTCCTCTTCAGAACCGATTTCAATTTCCGTAGTTAATGCTCAAGAAGCGCCGGTCTTTACATCAACAGATACAATTTCTGTTTTTGAAAACGCGACCTTAGTTACTACTGTCGTAGCCGCAGACGATGACAGCGCAGATACGATTACTTATTACTTTAGTGAAAGCGGTGCTGATTCGGATAAATTCAACATAGACTCTACAACCGGTGTGCTTACATTTAACGAAGCGAAAGACTATGACATGCCGTCAGATTCTAATTATGATAATGTTTTTGAAGTTATTGTAATAGCTGAAGACAGCAGTGAGACTAACCTAAGTGCTACCCAAACTATACTTGTAACGCTGTTGAATCTAAATGAGCCACCGGTCATATCCAACCAGCAAACATTTGGTATCGCGGCTGAAAATCAATCCTCAATCGTCACTGTCGGTGCCTACGATCAAGATAGCAGCGACTCAATAACGTATAGCTTATCAGGGACAGATGCAGCCCTTCTCAGCATTAATAGCAGCACTGGTGTTGTAACTTTTAATACCCAACCAAACTTCGAAGCTGCGATAGACAATGGCGCTGATGGCATCTACGAATTTACCGTAACAGCCACCGACAGTGGCGATGGCAACTTATCTGACAGTATTTCTTTTGAATATTCCATAGCAAACGTTAATGAAGCTCCTGTGATTTCTACCACATCAAGCGGTGATGCCGATGAAAATCAATTAGTTGCTTTTGACGTCGATGCGACTGATGTTGACTCTGAAGATACACTGACTTATACCATCAGCGGTACTGATGCGGGATTATTAACGATTAACAGTTCAACAGGGCTAATAAGTTTTGCAAATGCACCTAATTTTGAAACACCAGTCGATTCTGGCGCAGATGGTATCTATGATTTTGTAGTTACTGTAACCGATTCAGGCAGTTTGCAGGACTCCGTTGCTATGGCCGTAACGTTAAATAACATTAACGAAGCGCCTGTTATTTCAACTAGCGATTTAATTTATCCCGATGAGAATCAACTCACCGTTGTTGATGTTGACGCCGACGATGATGACTCTAGCGATACACTAACTTATAGCCTTACAGGTACGGACGCTTCATTATTGTCGATAGACAGTGCAACAGGTGTTGTTAGCTTTAATACTTTGCCTGATTTTGAAACTGCAATTGATAATGGTGTTGATGGAACCTTCGAATTCTCAGTAACGGTAACTGACGATGGTACTGGCGCTCTATCTCATACAGTTGATTTTGTTGCCACTATTAATAATTTAAATGAGCCTGCCGTTTTCAATACGGCAAATAGCGTGACCGTTGATGAAAATGATTACACTATTATGACGGTTTCTGCGACAGACCCAGAATCCGATACAGTAACTTATGCAAAAGCTGCGGAAAGTTCGGACGGCGAATTTTTTGCAATCAATTCATCGACAGGCGAGCTAACATTCTCTTCGTTACCGAATTTTGAAGCACTAGATGACAGTGACGCAGACAATATATTTATCGTTGCCATTGAAGCGACTGAAGCTGGTTCTGGCTTAGTGACAACCCAGAACATCGCGGTGACATTAGAGGATGTGGTCGAAAATATCGAACTGGCATTGGACACAACCTTTAATAATACGGGTATTCAAAGCTTTAATACCTTTGCCGACAGTTACAGTGAATACTTAGTCGATGCCGTTCAAGACGCCTCTGGCAATCGTTATTTAGCGCTTCAATCATCTGATAACACAACCATTATTGTAAGTAAGTTGAATAGCAACGGTTATTACGACGTAAGCTTTGGCGTTAATGGTATTAAGTTCATAGACCCCAATAATTTGCAAGACTATAACGTAGAGATGTTTGAAGATTCACCTAATGCATTTACGGTGGCTGACATAAAAATTGATGACACTGGTAGAGTTTACCTTGCAGGTACTCAAGACGATGGTTCATATATTGACGCTATGGTGATACGTTTAGATGCCTCTGGTCAACTAGATAGTTCATTTAGTAGCGATGGCAAATACGTGCTATCAACCCCTTCTTCACCTTCTAAAGCCGTCGATGTGTTAGTACATTCGGCCGGTACTGAAATATATGCTCTTTCAGAAAGTAATGGCAACGAGATGGTTATCGAATCAATATTTACAGTCGACGGTAGCTATTCAAATGCAATTGCTGAAGATGAATATAGTTTTGAACCTGTTGTGCTTGGTGAAAATAGCAGTGGTAATATAATTGAAATTACCAATAACTTAACAAGCACTTCAATTGATGTCGTTGAGTATGATACGTCTTTGGTTAGTCTTGATTCGAAAAACATCAACTTAGCTGGCACAGCGTTAAGCTGTTTATTGTCATCAACTAACGATAAAGCGTACTCATTGATGCAACCCGATAGTAGCACTCTGTTAATTGGCGGTAGTACGAACTGTTTAAGCGGCGGTGGTGGTTCAAGTGAAGAAGATGCATTAATTGTAAGGCTGTCAGCTGACACTCTTAACTACGACACAAGTTTTGACGGTAACGGAATTGCAATGCGAGATATCGATGGCTCAGGAGACGACGACCCTGTCATTTCAATAAGCCAAGATAGCGCAGGTAATATTGCGTTTTTGACAAAAACCTCAATTGGCGGCGGTAATTCATTTGGCTTGACGATGAGTCAATACGAACCGACCGGCATCCTAAGTTCACTTAGTTCTATTTTAAGTGCTCTTGACCTCACCCAGACTTCTGGTTCTGTCTCCGGTGTGCATGCCGTAGTTTTACAGGACTTAACTGATGGGACAGATAAATTAACATTAATATCCTCACGTGAATTACCTGGCGAAACAATAGAATTAGAAACCTATCTAGTCGAGTACACCCCAGAGGTAGATACAGACCTGTCACTGAAAATAGATGAGACCAGTTTTGTTTATGACTTTAGTCCGGTCAGTACGCAAAATATTGCTAGTGCATTGTTGACTAGCGGTGGCGACATCTTTACGACATCGACTCGTTTCAATAGTGGCTCCGGATCAAGTTATCAAGGCTTTAGTTTACACCAACATTATCTGTCTAATGGTTTACAAAACCAGAGCTTAATAGGTAACCGCTATTTGGGGGTAATTCACCATGATGGCAGTGACGATGATTATTATGCGGAACTTTCAGGCGGCATCATTGAGTTAAGCGATGGAAGTTTAGCGGTTATCAAAGCGATAATTGATGATTCAAGTGAAGTGTATTCTGTTTCGATTGAAAGAACGAATATGTCTGGTACGGTTTTAAATTCAATTGAAACCTCAACAACTACCGGTTTAGTTGACTTCGGTATTATTGAGTCAGTTCATAGTAACTACAATCCAAATACAGAAGAAATAATCATTTACGGTAAAGTCATAGACAGCGTCTCTGAATCCCAAGACTCTTACATTGTTAAGTATGATGTGTCTGACCCTACGATGATATCAGAAGTATATAGTTCGGTATTTGACGTATTTGAGGTTGATGAGGACGACTACCTAACAGCCGCTATAATCTTAGATGACGATGATGCTGATGGCATGGGTGATGTCATTGCTGTAGGCACAGCGTATTACTACAGTAGTGAAAGTCAGTTAGATGCCTTTGCCATTAACGTTCAGCAAGATGGGACACTTTTAACCACATTTGACGGGGACGAAGATAATAACCATGCCCTAGAGCTATATATGACGAACAGCAACGGCTTTGAAACAAGAACGATGGTTAAGCTAAGTGATGACTCTCTCGTTCTTGCTGCCAATGATGACTATTATAATGAAGCTTATTTGGTAAAACTCACGCATAGTGGAGGCGGTATTTATCAAGTAGATATTACCTTCGATACTTATATAGAAGAGGGTGAGAGCGCAGACTATGATGATTACCTTCTTTTAAAACCTTTGAGCAATATTGGATCAGGCGCACCACTAAATTACTTCATTAATGATATGGCTGTTGACGACCTTGATAATATTTATATTGTAGGGTCTGTTGATGCCTATGATGTATATGGCTTTGTTGCTAAAATGTCTGGCTACACGGGTGCTTATGATAATCTATTTGGTGGTTTGAATTACCCTGGTTTCTTTATTCCTGCTGGCCGAGCCGCTTGTGACTATGCTGGTTTACCAACAACGGAAATAGATATTTGTGATGTATTCACCTTCGAAAAAATACAAATCGACAACTATATCGATGGTTCTTTAATAATCCACGGCCTAACAAATGGGCTAGAAGGACAAACTAATACGACCATTATGAAGTTTAACGAAATCGTCGATGACTCTCCCCTAGCCTATGACTTATTTGAGCCAGGAGCTTAATCTCTATATGAAAGTAACATTTTACGGAACACGGGGCTCCTGCCCAACGCCTGGCAAAAGCACTCTTAAATACGGTGGCAATACCGCCTGTGTTTTAGTTGAATCGGAAGATGGTCGAAAACTTATTCTAGATGCCGGTACCGGTATTAGAGTACTGGGTGATGAAATGGTGAAAAATCACGACGACATTTATTTGTTGCTGTCACACAATCATCATGACCATATCCAAGGCTTTCCTTTTTTTAAGCCTCTTTATCAGGCTGGGCGAAATATTTATATCTATCCAGCAAAGACCAATCCAAACCAACCTCGTGCCGCAATAGAGCAAATGAATGGTAGCTACTTCCCTCTCGAAGAACACGAATTAAAAGCAAATTTTGAATTCAAAGATACATCGTGGGAACAACAACCAGTAACCATAAACGGCTTTCGTGTTCACCGTCGAGAAATTAATCACCCAAATGGTGGTGCTGCCTATATCGTCGAACATGGCTCTAAGCGGGTTGCTTATGTTACTGACAACGAATTAAATCCCCCCAATAAGATGGCGACATCCGCATATGAATGGAAAGAGTTTCTATTAGGTGTAGACTTAGTTATCCACGATGGTCAATACATCGAAAAAGATATGCCACTTAAACATGGCTGGGGTCACTCACTAATTTCCGAAGTCGTCGATTTAGCAAAATGTGCGAATATTAAAATGCTCGCGTTTTATAGTCATGATCCGGATAGAACCGATGATGAAATTGATCAATGGCAACAAAAAATAGACAATATGAAGCTTGATAATGACATTTTTTTTGCAAAAGAAGGTCAATGTATCGAGCTTTAAACAAACAGCAATAAGTAAATTAGTAGTTTAACTCTAGAAATATCACTATAATTTAGCCTGTAACAACAAAATAGCTTCAAAAGCTTTTGGGAATTGAGAACTTAATGAGTACTGACTTTAGTCAATCGGCATTAGACCATCTAATTAATATTGGTGTTGAGCTCTCAACAGAGCAAGATACAACCAAGCTATTAGAACACATATTAGTTAGCGCTAAAGAGTTGTCTAATGCAGATGGTGGTACCATTTATTCAATTACAGAACAAAAGACCCTAAAATTTGAAACCCTAATGAATGACACATTAGGTATGTATATGGGCGGTACATCAGGGACTAATATCCCATTTCCTGACATTCCGATGTATATCGATGGTGAACCAAATCACAATGCTCTTGTTGCCTATGCTGTAGTTTCCGACACCGTTATTAATATTGAAGACGCCTACAATACGGGCGACTACGATATGAGTGGCGCACGTAACATGGATGAAAAAACGGGTTACCGAACAAAATCGGTCCTAACTATTCCTATGAAAAATCATGAGCAGGAAATGATTGGAGTAATCCAATTAATTAATGCTCAAGATGGCGACAATATCATTGGTTTCGAACCGCACTTAGAACACATCATTCGATCGCTTGTGTCAATGGCGGCAGTCGCGCTTACCAACAGACAGTTAATCGATGGCATGGAAGAGCTTTTCCAATCTTTAACACGCCTAATAGCCCGCGCGATCGATGAAAAATCCCCATATACTGGCGGACACTGTAACCGTGTACCTGAACTTACGATGATGGTTGCAGAAGGTGTTTGCCGACAAAACGTTGGGCCGCTTGCTGATTTCTATTTAGATGAAAAAGACAAATACGAATTATCAGTTGCCGGTTGGTTGCACGACTGCGGAAAGATTGCGACCCCAGAATATGTAATGGATAAAGCCACAAAGCTAGAAACTATTTACGACAGGATCGGTCTAGTTGAATGCCGTATTGAACTGGCGAAAAACGAAATACTCGTCGCCCATCAAGCTAAAATCATCGACGGTTTAAAAAATGGTCTGGATGTTACCGAACTAGAACAAAATCTACCTGCCATACTGAGCGAACTAGACGACGACAGAGAGTTTTTATGTAAAGCCAATATCGGTGGCGAATTTATGCGCCCTGACGACCAACAACGGGTGAGTGATATTGCAGCGAAACATACCGTGACCATAGGTGGTGTTCGCCAGCCCTTGTTAACTGAAAACGAGATTTATAACCTTGCTATCGCAAAGGGTACATTGACACCTGAAGAACGTGAAATCATTAACAATCATATGGTCGTCACCATCGACATGCTAGAGTCTCTGCCCTTCCCTAAACATCTTCGCAATGTCACCGAGTATGCGGCTGGCCATCACGAAAAAATGGACGGTACGGGTTACCCAAGAAAGCTCAAGCGAGACGAAATGTCGGTCCCTGCCAGAATGATGGCTATCGCTGATATTTTTGAAGCATTAACTGCGGCAGATAGACCCTATAAAGAACCTAAAAAGCTTAGCGAGTGTTTGCGTATTATGGGCTTTATGAAACTAGACCAACATATTGACCCAGATTTATTTGATGCGTTTGTCGACCAGGAAGTCTATTTAGACTATGCATACCAGTTCATTAGTAAAGAACAGATAGATGAAGTTGATGTGACAAAGATCCCAGGTTATGTCTTACCAAAAGACCGAGAATATAGTTAAGCCCGTAGCGATTTTTTAATCGTTAAGATACTTTTAATAAATACCTCTAGTTCCTAAAACGTACTTTCCCTCTCAAGACTCACACTATTCAGATTTTGGATCCCGCGCTAATAAAGCCATAGCAGCCTGAGCGGCAGGTTTGTCTTCGTATAACACTTGAAAAATTTGCTCAGTGATAGGCATTTCAACATTATTACGTTTGGCTAGCATATACACTTCTTTGGTATTTCTATAACCTTCAACAACCTGACCAATTTCAGTCATGGCATCATCAACACTTTTTCCTTCACCTAAAGCCAAGCCAAAGCGACGATTACGTGATTGGTTATCGGTACAAGTCAAGACCAAGTCGCCAAGGCCAGCCATCCCCATAAAGGACTTTGACTCAGCGCCTAACGCGACGCCTAAACGCATCATCTCCGCTAATCCGCGGGTAATTAATGCGGTACGTGCATTTGCGCCAAAACCAATACCATCGGCCATTCCAGCACCAATAGCGATAACATTTTTCACCGCTCCGCCTAGCTGAACCGCGGTAAAGTCAGCATTGATATACACCCGAAACTTACGTTCACAATGTAAATAGTCGCTGAGTTTTTGACAAAACTCTTGATCTTCAGATGACAAAGAAATTGCTGTTGGTAAACCTGCAACCATTTCTTTTGCAAAGGTAGGGCCGGATAAAACAGCAAGTGACGGTTCACTTCCTAACACATCTCGAGCAACGTCTTGTAAAAGTCGACCCGACTCTGGGTCTAACCCTTTGGTAGCCCAACAAATTTTGGCATTCGAAGGTAACCAAGGTTTTATCTGAATTAATAAATCTGAGAATACATGACTCGGCACGACAACAAGATGAATGTCAGCCTGTTTAACCGCTAATTCGAGATCATCGGTAACATCTAACGATTCAGGAAAAGTTGCACCAGGTAAATACTTTGCGTTTTCCCGCGAGTTTTGCATTTGTTCAATTTGAGTTTTATCCCTACCCCACATGATCACATCGTGACCATTGCGAGCAAAACAAAATGCTAGGGCCGTTCCATAAGAACCGGCGCCTAACACTGCAATTTTATATCGTTTAGCAGCTGTCATCATATTCCCAGACTTAAATCCAACGAAGCAATTACGCGTCTAGTTTTTGACCTTCGCCAGCCGCTTCAGCAGTCGCTTTAGCTTGTGCTTGCTGTACATATTGAGCAAATAACGCATCAAAGTTTACTGGTGCTAAGTTTAGCGCAGGGAAAGTACCGCGATTAACTAAGTTAGAAACTGTTTCACGAGCATAAGGGAAAAGTGTATTTGGGCAGAACGCGCCTAACATGTGTGCAGTTTGTGCTTCTGGCATGTTACCGATAACAAAAACACCAGCTTGCTGTACTTCACATAAAAATGCAGTTTGACCTTCAACAGTCGCGGTTACGGTAACAGATAATGTTACTTCAAAAACACCTTCTTCAATTTTAACGCTACGGTTATCAAGATCTAATTTTACGTCTGGCTTCCACTCTTTAGTGAAGATAGCTGGTGAGTTAGGTGTTTCAAACGACAAATCTTTAACATAGATACGTTGAATCGAAAATTGTGGTGCAGCTTGATCTGCAGCAGGTGCTTGGTTTTCTTCAGCCATGGTTTATTCCAGTAATTATTTTATTAAAAGATTGTCGAGTTTGTTTGCTCGCTCTAACGCCATCAAATCGTCACAACCACCGACATGGTAATCGCCGATGAAGATTTGAGGCACGGTATACCCACCTTTTGCACGTTCAATCATTGGCGTGCGAAGCTCTGGGTTTTGATCTATTTTTATTTCATTAAATTCAACGTTCTTCGCTTTTAACAAAGCTAAAGCTCGAGAACAAAACGGGCAATACGCCTTCGTATAAATGTCAATTTGAGCCATTAATTCGATTTCACTATTTTTTCTTAACGACAGGTAAATTAGCGCCTGTCCAAGTTTGCATGCCGCCCTGTAAAACAGTGACTTGCTCAAATCCAGCTTTGCTAAGCAAACGTGCTGCACTTTTTGCAGAAACCCCAGCATTACATACTACAACTATGGGGTCCGACTTACGTTTTTCAAGAGAACCAAATTGCTCTGAAGTAATTTTGTCCAACGTTAAGTTAAGCGCATCAGTGATATGACCCTTTGCAAAGTCTGCCTGTGGGCGAACATCCACCACTACGCCATTTGAACGATTTACCATCATAGTTAAGTCTTGTGTACCAATCACTTTGATTGGTGACATTGCGCCACTCACAAAACTAGACACCAACATGACAAATAAAATTGCCCAGGCCATTGTCATCATATAATGGTTACCGAGAAATTCGATAAATTGTGTCATTGTACCCATCCATTTATTTCAAAAGTCGCGCGATTATACCTATTTCAAAGCAAGAAACCAAAAGCTTATAGAATGAAAGTTATATTTCATTTTGCTCCACCCTATCAGGTTCATACTTTTCATAACCGCAAATTACAATTTGTTATAAAAACTTAATTAAAAACAGGTTAGAATAAAGGCACTAAAAAATGAATTCAGCCTAAAAGTGAAGCTCCTATGTCAAATAAAAAACCTTTCGTTTTAGTGATTATGGATGGTTGGGGATATCGTGAAGATACCACTAATAACGCCATTGCTAATGCCAATACTCCTATTTTAGACGCACTATGGAAAAACAAACCTAGCACGTTAATTTCTGGCAGCGGTTTAGATGTTGGTTTACCTGACGGTCAAATGGGTAACTCTGAAGTTGGCCACGTTAACCTAGGCGCTGGACGTATTGTTTATCAAGACTTCACCAAGATCACAAAGGCAATAGACGACGGCACATTTAATGAAAACCCAGCGCTAGTTGCTGCCGTTGATAAAGCCGTCGCTAATGACAAAGCTGTACATGTTATGGGTTTGATGTCACCAGGTGGGGTTCACAGCCATGATGACCATATTTTAGCAATGGTTAAACTTGCCGAGCAGAAAGGTTGTAATAAAGTTTATGTCCATGCATTCTTAGATGGTCGTGATACGCCACCACGAAGTGCTGAAAATGCATTAGCCAAATTTGAAGCTCATTTTGCTCAATCTGGTCAAGGTAAAGTCGCGTCACTAATTGGTCGTTATTATGCAATGGACCGCGACAATCGTTGGGATCGAGTTGAAGCGGCCTATAATTTATTGACACTAGGTGATGGTGAATTTACAGCTTCAACGGCAGTCGAAGGCCTTAAAGCCGCCTACGAACGTAATGAAAACGACGAGTTTGTTAAGCCGACCATTATTGGTACAGCAGCGCCAATAAGTGATGGCGACTCTGTAGTATTTATGAACTTCCGAGCCGACCGCGCACGTGAAATCACACGAACATTCACTGAAAAAGAATTTACAGGTTTTAATCGTACTGCCATTCCTAATCTTGCAGACTTTGTGACATTAACGCAATTTGCTGCTGATATTGACGCCAACGTTGCCTTTCCAAAGGTTGAGTTGACTAATGTTATGGGTGAATGGTTTGAAAAACACGATAAAACACAGTTGCGCATTTCGGAAACTGAAAAGTTTGCCCACGTGACGTTTTTCTTCTCTGGTGGTCGCGAAGATTTATATGTTGGTGAAAAACGCGAACTTATTCCTTCGCCGCAGGTTGCTACTTATGACTTACAACCAGAGATGAACTCTGAGTTATTGACGGACAAACTTGTCGCAGCTATCAAATCTCAAGAGTTTGACTTCATCGTTGTTAACTATCCAAATGGCGATATGGTTGGTCATACGGGTGTGTACGAAGCCGCTGTTAAAGCGTGTGAAGCGGTTGACCACTGTATTGGTCGTGTGGTTGATGCTCTAGAATCTGTCGGTGGTGAATGTCTTATCACTGCTGACCACGGCAATGCTGAATTGATGACTAATGCAACAACTGGTCAAGCCCATACTGCACATACTAGTGAGCCAGTACCCTTCATTTATGTTGGTCGAGATGCGCAAGTTGTGCCTAACGGTAAATTAAGCGACGTTGCGCCAACGATTCTTAAATTAATGGGCATGGAACAACCTGCAGAAATGACAGGCAAACCGCTCATGTTGGTTGACTAAATCATCACCTAACACATTGTTAGTTGATTAATTTCCAACAAATTGATTAGATAGGGGCTTATTGCCCCTTTTTATTTTTGTGGACTGCACAGTTAATATGACATCGTTCAAAAATGTTGCCTTTGGTTGGATGATTTGCGTATTTTCGCTATTGTACTTCGCATTACCTGCGTATGCCGAAGATGCCGTGAGCAAAGAAACCGCACGGTTAAAACTTGTACAGGACAATATCAAGCAACAGCGTTTACTGCTTGAACAACAAATTAAAAAAGAATCCAATATTGAAACTCAGTTTCAAGCCGCCGAACTCAAAGTTGCAGAACTTGCACTTAATCTTGCGCAAACCGAACGACAAATCTCTGCAACACAAACTAAAATAAGAAACCTAGACAAAGAACAATCTGAACTACTAAAACAGAAAAAATTGCAGCAAAAAGTACTCGGTGAGCTAATTAAAACAGCTTACTTAAGTGGTAAACATGACTACACTAAGCTACTTCTTAATCAGGACGATCCGGCACAATTGGAACGCCTTATTACTTACTACCGTAAAATTAATGACGCACGGGTTGCACAACTTGACGAAATTCAAGCCGTATTTACACGACTGACCGAAGTTGAAGAACAACTTATTGCCCAAAAAGAACAACTTGCCATTAGTAAAGCAGATCAATTAAACGACAAAAAACAACTTCTCAGTTCCCAAATGGAACGTAAAGCAGCGTTAAACAAACTGCGCTCAAATATTAAAACCGACAAACAAAAACTCGAACAATTACAACTCGACCAAGAGCGACTCACAAACGCGATTGCCCGCGCCAAAAGAAATGCAGAACGCGATCCTGAAAACTTAATCGGTTTGTATAATTTGAAACGCAAACTCAAATGGCCAACTCGCGGTCGTTTAGTTCGTAAGTTTGGTCAACGTAGAAGCGGTGCATTGCGTTGGAAAGGCGTTGTTATTGACGGTAATTTAGGCAATAGAGTCAATGTAATCGCAGACGGTATTGTTCTATACGCAGACTGGTTAAAGGGTTTTGGTTGGGTAGCTGTTGTAGACCACGGTAAAGGCTATATGAGTTTATACGGGCATAACCAAGCCCTGTTAAAACAAGCCGGTGACTATGTTGAACAAAATGAACCCATCGCACTTGTCGGTCAAAGTGGCGGCCAGCAATCCGCTGGACTATATTTTGAGATTCGTTACAAGGGCGAAACCGTAAATCCTGCTCGCTGGTGTCGTTAATGCCGCCACTATTGTTAAATTAACTAATAATCTCATCTAGATGGTTGTTGAGGTGCATGATATGCGCCATTTCAAATTCACGTTTAGTTAATGCACCATACGCAAAATGCGGGGCTAATTGGCCTTGATATTGATCAAAAGCGACTAATGTATTTCTAAGATACGTCAGCGCAACTTGCGCACTTTTATGCTTTGCTATTTTGGGTGCTCCAGGAATTGGCTCACTAAGGCTATGCGTCATTTGACCTTTATGCTCAAAAGCGGAAAAAGCCAGCTTACCTATTGTTTCTTTAAACACTCTCGACTTGTGAACTGGAAATTTTGTCATTGAATACTCGACACTCTGAGCACAATGCATAAATATTTGATACGGTTCCCAGACCCCGCTCGAACTCAACTCTTGTCTCGACAAACGGTCTATAACCGTAAGTGCATATTCAGTTGTAAGTTTGTCCTTACTTACCTTGTTAATAAATAAATTTAAGCCTACGATACCTGAAATGGCAATTCCTGAAGTGACGATTGAGCCTTTAATAAATTGCCGACGATTCATGTGACTTCCTTCAAAATTAAAATACGAACACCGTTTATGGGAGTGTATTACAGTTTCACTCAAGTTCATTGATAAGTTTATACGTGGAGTTGCCCTCGCTAAAGCCTGAACCGCTTAAATCGATCAATAGTCGGCTTTTGATCCAGAAAAAACATTCAATATAATTGCCGTAAAAGAGTGCAACCAATTGCCGCTCGGTTATAATAATTGTCAATTAAGAATAACGATTGATTCGTTATCAAAAATAATAAAACACAATAATAAGAGTCGTACGCTAACTTGAACCAAATTACGTGTTGGTTCGTCTTGATCTTGAGCTTTGTTTTTTCTACAGCTCATGCTGGCCAGGTGGCCATTGTCATTGACGATATAGGATATAAACAGAGCGACAGAAAACTGCTTGAATTAAGCGGACAGCTTACGTATGCCGTTTTGCCACACACCCCACTTGGTTATGCCTACGCCAAACACGCCAGTAATAATCATCGCGACGTCATTATTCACTTACCCATGCAAGCCAATACTCACAATGAGTTGCTTGGACCAGGAGCTTTGACTCAATCAATGTCAAAACAGCTTTATCAACGAACACTGTTGGCGGCTCTTGAAGATATTCCATTTGCTGTTGGAGTCAATAACCACATGGGGAGTTTGTTAACTCAACAGGAAAAACCTATGGGTTGGACCATGGAATTATTACGTCAACACAATATGTTTTTTTTGGATAGCAAAACCACTAAATACAGCAAAATTGAGAAAGTCGCAAAAGAGTACGGTGTGTCGTCTCTAAACAGAAATATATTTTTGGATCATCACCGTAATAAAATTGCCATTGAACGGCAGTTTAATAAATTAATAAAAATCGCTAAACAACACGGTTCAGCAATTGCCATTGGGCACCCTTACCCAGAGACGTATCAAGTACTAAAAAGTCAACTTAAACGATTGGAGAAGGAAGGGATAGAATTGGTGCCGCTTTCGACATTACTAAAACCGACAACAGTTCCTGTGTTTTTGGTTAAAGATGACGAAGCTGACATATTAAAAGCCCCTGCCCTTGCAACCAAAGACGCAACACACTAATTCACAATAAAAAGTTTAATTAGTGCGCCGATCCCATAAAAGACGCCTTAATAACTCACTTCAATTTCATATGACGTAAATTTTCGAACATTAATCACGCCGGTATCAAAAATAAGGTATTGCCCCTTAATTCCCAGTAACACGCCGTTGACTTCAACATTTTTGTCAAAGTTGTGTGAGGCTATTTTGGTTGGGTATTGCGTCACTGGATAATCAATCGTGACCAATTCCTGATCCAATAATTCTACCGAGTCTTCACCAAATTTTAGTCTAATTTCGTCAAGTCGTTCCGATATTTGTGGCACTAACTCTAGGGCTTTTTGTTTTAAATCGAGTTCTGGATTTTCGCCCTTCAACATTGCTCGCCAATTGGTTTTATCAGCGATAAATTCCGCTAACGCGATCTCCACTAAACCAGACTGTAAACGGGTCTTAACTTTAAACAACGGAATCGCCTGTGTTGCGCCCTGATCAATCCACCTTGTTGGTATTTGGGTATGGCGTGTTATACCCACTTTTAACCCTGAGGTATTCGCTAGATAAACATAATGTGGGATCATGCAATTCTCTTCACCCCATTGAGGCTCTCGGCATGTGCCTTCGGCGTGGTGGCAGGTTTCCGGTTTCATGATGCACATATCGCATGACGCAAGTTTCCTCATACACGGAAAACAATGTCCTTGAGAGAAACTCTTTTTCGTCTTTTTTCCGCAACTGCTGCAATTAATATTGCCGGTATGAGTAAGTGTTAATGACTTACCAATAAAGTCATTTAACGGTAGTTCTTCATCGCCTACTGGCAATAAATAAGTTACTTGATTTGTTTGCGTGTCTAGACTTGCACGCATTTTTTTGAGGTGTCCCAACATAAATGATGTTCTTAGTGTTTACGTTAATTATTAGAAGTATAAAGCGAATTGGCAGCCAGACCAACGTAATTCATAATGCAATTCTCAGGGCAAAAAAAAACCAGCCACATTGGCTGGTTCTAATTACAACAGTTGAGGTGCTATAAACTGCTAATCGCGTAACCGCTTTAAGCAACTAACAACGCTTGAACTTTTTTCATTGCATTTTTTTCTAACTGACGAACACGTTCAGCAGAAACACCGTATTTGTCAGCCAACTCTTGCAACGTTGTTTTGTTGTTATCGTCTAACCAACGGCTGTGCAATATATCCTGACTACGGTCGTCTAATGTTTTAATTGCAGACATCAAACGGTTGTTAGTATGTTCAACGTACTGTTCTTTTTCAACGTTTGCCGCTAAGTCAGAATTATTTGTCTGTAAATACATTGACGGTGAATACGCTGCAGAATCAGAATCATCTTCATCATTACCGATATCAAACGCCATGTCGTAATTACTCATGCGAGATTCCATCTCTAACACTTCTTTTTCTGACACGCCTAAAGTTTCTGCAACAGTTGAAACTTCCTCGTTGCTAAACCAGCCAAGACGTTTTTTCGACTTACGTAAGTTAAAGAATAATTTACGTTGTGCTTTCGTTGTCGCAACTTTAACGATGCGCCAATTTTTTAATACAAATTCGTGGATTTCAGCTTTAATCCAATGTACTGCAAAAGAAACTAAACGTACGCCAACCTCAGGGTTGAAACGTTTTACCGCTTTCATAAGGCCGATATTACCTTCTTGGATTAAATCCGCTTGAGGTAAACCGTAACCTGAATAGCTTCGTGCAATATGTACAACAAAACGAAGGTGCGACATGATAAGTTTGCGCGCAGATTCCAAATCTTCGTTTTCATATAGTTTGAATGCCAGTTCTCTCTCTTCCTGAGCAGCTAACATATCAATGCTTGTCACGTAAGAAACATAAGACTCAATGCTGCCGCTTTGAGGCGTTATCGCCAATGCCATTGATTGATTTTTTCGGCTCATATTTAAACCTCCTTTAATTAACTGAAAGGCATCTTAGCACTCAAGCTGATAGAGTGCTAATTTATTTTTCGCTATTTATAGATCGATTAGATCTATGGCTATAAGCCTAATATAAGATTTAGAAATAACCTTTAAATACAGATAGATAAAATGAAATTTTGCGGAAAAACCAGCTGGTAAATCAAAATATTTGAAGAATATTGTTCAAAAAAACGCAGATTGAAACACTTTGTTACGCTTTAGCGCTAAATTAAGTGCTGTACTTTTTGACAAGAAACGTCTTGCTGATTGCGGATAGTTATTAGTCAACAACAACCGTGACTATCTGAGTATAAAAGTAGAACAATGAGGAGCCTGCGTTGTCGACTGCTAGCGCATAGAGCATTGAGTCCTGCCGCTCAACCGTTTGAGGCATCACGGCAATTTTTACGTAAAAGAATGCTTAATCAATGTTTGGTTCAATTTCTTTAATATGACGATGCACAGACCAGAAAGCGCCTGAGAATCCTAAAAACGAAGCTATTGCCATTAACCAACCGAACTCGGCAAATGATAGGCCCTCAATTTCAAAGTCGTTGACATACAAGCCAGAGATTTCGACTAAAGCAGATTGCATCCACCAGACAACAAAGTTTACAACGATAAACGCTATAAAGCCGCCCATCAGTCCGTACCACAAACCGGTATAGACAAAAGGTCGCTGGATAAATGCTTCCGTCGCCCCTACCAGTTTCATTACTTCTATTTCTTCTCGTCTAGAGATTATCGATAGCCTAATCGTATTGCCGATGATTAACACCACAGATACCAATAATAAAATGGCAACGGTAATTACGGACTCCTGCAACATATTAACAATGGCGTTGAGTCGCGTTAACCAATCTATATCAAGTTTACCAAAATCAACTTCGCGTTCTTTCTGCAGTTTAAGTAATAGGTTTTTAGCACTTTCAGCTTGACGAAAACGGGCTGTAGGCGTGATTACAAATGACGCTGGCAGTGGATTAGATTCTAAATATGACAACGCCTGACCAAAACCTGAAAGCGTTTTAAACTCTTCAATAGCGTCATTTTTACTAATGTATCTAAGTTCATCCACTTCGTCATAGGCACTAATTCGTCTAATGGCGCTGGCAATTTGTTGCTCTGACAATCCTTCGTTTAAAAATAAACTGATCTCAGAGGCACTGTCCCATTCAACATTAATAGATTGAACATTTTTGACTATGATGTGCAAAGTAGCAGGAAGCGTTAAACTTAACCCCATGACTAATATCGTCATAACAGAGGCGACTGGGGTACGCCAAATCTCACCTAAACTCGTTACAATTTGTCTAAGGTTATTAATCCAAAAGTATACAAAACGTTGCAGCGGGTTAACACCGCGTTTTGTTGCACCCTTTTGTTCAGAACTAAATAAAATGCTCATTTTACATCCCCAAACCGTTTTCAGCAGATAAGCCATCATTGGTCATTCGACCTTGTTTTAAACTTAATGTGCGATAACGCATACGGGCAATCAATCCTAAATCATGGGTAGCAATTAATACTGAAACACCCACATCATTAAATTGCTCAAATACATTGATGATTTCTTTTGATAACTCAGGGTCTAAATTTCCTGTTGGCTCATCGGCCAATAACAAAGGTGGTTTATTTACGACAGCGCGCGCAATACCAACTCTTTGTTGCTCGCCGCCAGACAGGATTTTCGGGAAACATTTGGCTTTATCTAATAAACCAACTTTATCCAAAGCAGCGTGAACCCGTTTCGCTATTTCACCTTGGGTATAACCTTCGATAACTAATGGCAAAGCAACATTGTCAAATACGGTGTGTTCTTGTAACAGTCGATGATTTTGAAAAATCATACCAATGTCACGGCGCGCGTAAGGCACTTGGTTCGGAGTAATGAGATTTAAATTTTTGTCATTAATAAAGACATTACCGATTGAAGGTCGTTCAATCATGCTGATCAGTTTTAATAGCGTACTTTTACCCGCTCCGGAGTGGCCTGTGAGAAACGCCATTTCTCCACGCTCAAGATGAAACGATACTTTTTCAAGAGCTCGAAACCCACCAGGATAGGTTTTACTGACCTGCTCAAATCGGATCATTAGCGCTACTTCCCTTCATTCTTTATTATTGTTTTTGAACTGGTCATAGATTACCCCAAGGTCAGGATAGATAAAAGCCCATTACTTGAATGGGCTTTTGGTATTTTCGCTGTTTTACCTACACTTGAATAAATTCAGTATTAATTTTCACTTTCATCAAACAAGGCATCAATAAAAGATTGATGCTCAAAGGTTCGTAAATCTTCAATTCCTTCACCAACCCCGATATAGCGGATTGGAATTTCAAATTGTTCTGCAACCGCAAAGATAACGCCACCTTTGGCAGTGCCGTCGAGTTTCGTTAATGATATACCCGTTAGACCAACCGCTTGATTAAATAATTTAGTTTGGCTTATGGCGTTTTGGCCAGTTGTTGCATCAATAGTTAACATGATTTCGTGTGGAATATTGGCATCAAGTTTTTTCAACACTCGTACAATTTTTTCAAGCTCTTGCATTAAGTTATCTTTATTCTGCAATCGACCCGCAGTGTCTGCAATAAGCACATCGGCTTTACGCGCCTTCGCAGCTTGGTAAGCGTCAAAAATAACTGACGCACTGTCAGCTCCAGTATGCTGTGCAATAACCGGCACGTTGTTACGGTCACCCCATACTTGCAATTGCTCAACAGCTGCCGCTCTGAACGTATCACCTGCAGCCAACATGACAGACTTGCCTTGTTGCTGAAACTGTTTGGCCATTTTGCCGATAGTAGTTGTTTTACCAACCCCATTAACACCAACCATTAAAATGACAAATGGTCCATCGTCGTTATCAACAACTAATGGCGCATCAGATTTTTTCAATATGTCTGACATTTCAGATTTTAATAAACCGTACAGCGCATCTGCATCTTTTAACTGCTTTCGGTCTGCGTGTTCAGTCAGTCGGTTAATCAACTTAACCGTGGTATCCATCCCAACATCAGCCATTAATAATTGAGTTTCTAGCTCTTCATAAAGGTCATCATCAATTTGTTTGCCTTTAAATAAAGATAAAAAGCCACCACCGATTTGCTGACGTGTTTTACTTAAACCTCGTTTTAGACGTTCGAAGAAACCTATTTTTGGCTCAGCTGGCGTGCTCTCGTTGTCATTTTCTGTCGCCTCAGCAGCTTCAGCATCAACATCATCAACCAATGTCGCATCATCTGTTACTTCGCTTGTTTCAGTCCTCGTGTCCTGATCTTCTTCAGGTATACTGGGCTCAGTTGATGCGACTTCGCTATTGTCAGTAGCGACTGGCTCGTCAATACCAGTTTCTGCAACGGCAAATTCTTCCGATGAAGGTGTGATTGGTGCGATATCTTCGACAATACTTGATCCCGCTTCATCAGCATCAACATTTGCTTCTTGCAAAGCTCCGTTGTTAGAAGGGGTTGTTTCAGACCCGACAACATCCTTCTCTTGGTTTGATTTTTCGCCAATTTCAGTTGTACTGTCCGACTCTACAAGCTGGCTCTGTTCCGTATTTTCAGGTTGTTTCTGAGGTTCCTGAGCACCTTTTTTAAACCAAGATAAAAAACCAGACTTTTTAGCCATTAAAAAAACCTTTAAATGATGTGTTAGGCGCGGGATAATTGGCGCGTATATTATCTTAAAACAAACTAAATAATAACCACCTGATGAATTTCAACCCCAAAATTGAGGTAAAACTTTGAAACCAACGACTAACTCAGCAAAACGTGGCAAAAATCAAAGGTCAAAATCAGCACAATCAGGTGAGATCAGAATTATTGGTGGCCAATGGCGGGGACGAAAATTAAAAGTTCACGACAAAGAGGGCTTACGCCCAACAACAGATAGGTTAAAAGAAACCGTTTTTAACTGGCTGATGACCCACACTCGTGACGCTTTAGTTCTCGATTGTTTTGCTGGCGCAGGTTCTCTTGGATTCGAGGCTGCTTCACGTCACGCAAAGCAGGTGTATTGCATTGAAAAAGATAAAACCGCGGCATCCCAGTTAACGAGCAATGTCAAACTTCTCGGTGCGCAACAACAAATTACCGTTTTGCAGGGTGACTTTTTTACGCAGCAGCAAATTTTAAATTTTCAGTTTGACCTTATTTTTATTGATCCCCCTTTTAACAAAGGTTTCATGGACAAAGTTGTACCGTACTTGATTGACCACAAACTCATTGCTACAGGAGCTTTAGTTTATATCGAACAGGAAACGACATCTGATTTTGACTTGACGACAAATGCGTGGTCTGAACAATTTGAACAAATTAAAAATAAATCCGCGGGACAAGTCTCTGCCACTTTATATCGATTTATTGGTAACGACGCTTGAGTTTACAGAACAACATCTGTAAAACCCCTGTAAAACACGAAGAGACTCAACGGACTGACATTCATTCAATATAAATAGTCAAAATTAATAAGAATTAAATTACCTATGCTTCAACAATGCCAATCGTTTTATTCAAATTTCAGCAAAGCAAAACCCCTTACAACCTTAAATAGTAAAGACCTTACTGCTTTGTTTTTATTCACCTTCAGCGCACATACTATGGCGATTGATGAGACCGAATCACTTCGACAACGTTCGCAAGATAAAACCCTATTTACCAATCTGTCTTTAGATTTATCCGGAAAAAGTGGTAACTCAGACACCGAAAATTTTGAGTTCGGTCTTTACCACTCACAGCGTCATGATAAACATTTTGGATTTATAATGGCTTCACGTGAATATGCAAAAAGTAATGGTGCAGAAAGCGCCAACAGCTCGTTTTTGCACTTTAGATACAATTACTACTTTGCTAAAGAGAAGTCGTTTGAGCTATTTACTCAAAGTAACTTTGACGATTTTCGTTCACTTGAATCGAGAAATTTATTAGGGATATCCTATCGCCAAGAATTCCATAAAACCCACGCTTTTGGAGCCGGGTTGTTTAACGAGCACGAAAAGTACTTAGTAAATGATGATCCAACCAACTTTACCCAAACCCGTGCCAATCTTTATTGGGTATTTGCAAAACCATTAAGTAAATATGCAAACTTGGCGAATACCCTGTATTACCAACCAAATATAGAAGAGTTTGGCGACTGGCGGGCCTTTAATAAGTTTTCGATTAATTCGGCATTAACTGAAAATTTATATCTTAAATTTGGTGTTTTGATTGAACATAACAGTCAGCCTGTTTTAGATGTAGAAAAAACAGACATCAGCTACCGTGCAGGATTTGAATTCGAGTTTTAGTTTTTTACTCATTAAAAAAAGAGGGTTTGAATAACCCTCTTTTATTTTGCCTTTCTAAGCTCTCGTTTCAGAGTGTTGCTTTGAGCGCCTATAATCCAATGGCCTTTAGACCTCGAACTCGATACCAATATTAGTAACACCATCGGCAAGGGCAAATTCAATTGCTTTTTGGCGAATCGATTTTGCATCAAGCTGTTTCAAAGGCAGGCTTTCAACAAAATCGATGGCACTGCTTAAAAATGCCATTTCATTTTGCATCAGCTCATGTTCGCGAACGGCGTCATTATCAAGTTCGGTGTCGGCTTGATATTCAATAAGGTGCACAATACATCCTTGAGATATTTTTGCTACAGCAACCGGATCTAAGTCATCTTCACTTTGTAAGCCATTGATGTACGATAAAACAGCGGTACAAAAATACAACGCTGGATAAACACCATACATATCAAATTCATGTTCGTCCGGTGTCAGCAATTCTATTTTATCTTCCATTGCCGACAAGCTGACTTTTGCCCCCTTCACCAACAAACGCTCCCACAAACTATTAATCATGTTGTCGAGATTATGTTCTTGAGGAAAATCGGTTACGTGGGCAAATAGATAATAATTAGGTTTCATGCGTTCAATTAACATCAAAGATATGATGCCTTGTTGCTTGTAACCTAACTCTCGAATACGTTGGAAGTTGTTGGTTTTCGGTTTGTCGTTGGTTAATTTAGACAAAATGTTCCTCTCATTATGGCTTCGGCTTCTGTAAAGCCTCGAGTTGCTGTTGGGCAAAATTGAATTTTAACCGATATTCCGTCACTTGGGTTTCCAATGCACCTACTTTTTCAGTTAATTCTAATTGCAAATCGTTATTTTCAGAACGAAGTTGTTTAATCACCTCACGCGCTTGCTCAACATCCGCTGCGGATTTTTCAGAGTTTAACGTTATGCGCTGCATGGTTAATTCTTTGAGTTTCGATTTTGCTTTTTGTTCTTCTTCATTAGCAACATTAAGTTGCTCCATCAATATTTGCGAACGACGCTGCTGCTTTGTTAAATCGGCTTTCGTTTGAGTTAACTCAGACTGCGTTGCGACAAACTCTTCATCAACATGAGACAATTGACCTAGTGAATCTTCTAATCGAACTTTTAATTGGTCGTGTTCCATCTTCAGGCGACTATTCGTACCTTTTAATGCCTCGATCATTTCAGTCAGTTCAATATTGGTTTGGAATAGCTGATCCGATTGCTCATTACTAAAGCTCTGTATTGAGCTTAGTTGAGCTTGCAACATATGGATCTTCTTATCCGCGGCTTCATTCGCTTGCTCTAGCTTCACTGCGTCTTTTTGTAATTCGTCACTCCGCTGCTCAGCTTCACGTTTAGCCTGTTTAAGTACTTTAACTTCCTGCTCATCGAGACTGTGGTTTAGGTCTACTTGTTCTTGCAGCTCCGTTGTTAACTTTTTAGCTGACAACAATTCTTCAGTTAGTCGCTTAATGTCTTCACGTTGTTTTTCATCGTTATTATTTGCAAGTTTAACTAAGTTACTGAGATCAACATTTGCCTCTTGTAACATAATTATTTGTTCGTCATTTGAATTGTCACTGTCAGCCTGCGATGAGGCTAATCGAGCAACTTCCTGCTGAGCTTTAAAGAGTTCACTTTGCAGTCGTTCTTTATCATCAAGTTGTTCTTGATTTTCGGTTTCCGCGGTTTTTAGTAACTGCTGGAAGCGACGATTCTCACGCATTAAATGATCGATTTGATCACTATCAGCTTGTTGAGAATTATCAATCTCAATTTTTAGTTCTGCAATATCATGTCGTAATGCCTGTTCAGTTTTTAACGCTGAATCTGCAAACGTTTTGGCTTGTTCTTGCAAATTGTCAATTTGTAACGTGAGTTGGTCATTCTCGGCAATAAGCTGATCTTGGAATTCAAACCGTGCATTAAGCTCAGTGTCCAGTCTTGCAACTTCCTTAGCTTGCTCTGCAAAACGATTTTGCTCCTGGGTAAGCTTGCTTTCCCAACTTTCAATAACTTGCTGATGTATCTTTTTCTCTTCTTCAACAGTCAGTCTAAACGCGTCAAACTCGGCCGTTTTAGCTTGTGATTGCAGTTCGAGTTGCTCAAAGTTTTGAATTTGTAAATTTAGTTCAGCTATTTTCTCGTCGAGCTGTGATTGCAACAAGTTTGCTTGTTGCTCTAAGGTCTGTTTTGTCTCGGCGAGCTGATCTTTTTCTGTTTGTAAATTCAGTTCTAGTTGGCTGTTTTTATCAGACAACTGTTGGATTTCATTTTCCAATTGCGCTTTATCAGTGAGTAAGGCTTGGTACTCAACGTTTGCAGTTTCTAAGGCTGCATTGACTTTGGAAATCTCAACCTCAAAATTTAATTCAGCCCGCTCAAATTCATTTCGCATCGCTGTATATTTACTGTCTGATTTACTAATGATCTCAGCGAGAACGGATTGCGTATTCTCACTTTCAGTCAACGATTCTTTAAGCGTTTCAATTTCAGTTTCGCGTTGTTGAATATCAGAATAGGTTACTTCAAGTTGGGCCTGTAACTCGTTATTTTGTTTCGTTAGACGCTGGAACGCGTCACTATTTGCGTCGCGAGTTTCATCTAATATACCGCTCAAATCATCACGTTGCTTTTGCAATGATTCGTATTGCTGAGCTAATAAATCACGTTCTTTACTGGTTTTATTTAACTGATTTTGAACTCCAATAAGTTCATCCGACAGATCCGAGTGGGCGAGTTGTTGTTGACTAAACTGCTCGCGCTTTTCGTCTTTAATTTGCTCTAGCGCTTGATGTAATTCAGTTTGCTCATTTTGCAATTCAACTATACGAGATTCGAGGGTTTCAATATGACTTTCAAATTCATCTCGTTTCGCTTCAACAATGTGAAGTTGGTGCTGCAAAATGGCATTTTCCGTAGTTATTTGTGCCTGGGCCTCTTTATGAGCTGCAACATTAACCTCTAAAGTCTGATTTAAATCCTCAACTTGCGCCGTAACTTGATCAATCGTTTGTGCTTTTAATTCTAATTCTGTTTCAACGGCATTAAGCTGAACAAGTTGCTGCGCTTTTTCTGCTTCAAGGCTTGTTACTTGCTCAGAATGTGACTCTTTTAAATCCGCTAACTCAGCATTAACTTGGCTATTTTCTGCGACTTGCTCCGCGAGTTTTTCCGCTAGAGCGTCAACTTCATTTTGCTTTGTGCTCAGGTCATGAGTTGTTGCTTCAAGCTGCTGCTGAACTAAAGCTCGTCGCTCTTCTAATTCAGTGGCATCGGCTGTCAATTTAGTGATCTGTTGCTGTAAGTCATCTACTTGAGAATTAATGGCCTTAATTTCTGACTCATGGTTACTTTTAGCTAAAGCACTGGTTGACTCAGCACTAGCCAACTGTTCTTGCAATGAGGATAACTCGAGCTCGAGTTCACTTTTTTCACTCGTTAGAAACTCAAGTTGTTTGCCTTGTTCAGATTTAACTTCATCCAATTCTGCTAATGACTTAGCCTGTTGCTCAAGTTGTTCAATCTTACTTTGTTCACTTTCAATGCGACTTGCTAATTCGCCTTGAGTTGCACTTTGTTGAGCAGCTAACGTATTGCTTTGCTCGCTGAGTTCTAATATTTGAGATTCTTTAACTTGAAGTTCACGCTCTAAATCCGCGATTTGCCTATCGTAGGTCTGCTTAACTTTATTTGTATTTTCTTCGGCATCTTTTTTAGCCGATTCAAATGCTTCAAGTTGTGCTGCCGCCTCAGTTTGAAGCTTAACAATATCGCTTTGCGCATCATTAAATTGGCTTTCTAACTCACCGTAACGGGTATTTTGCTCCGCTTGAACTTTGTCAATTGAGGTGACTTTGTCCTCTTGAAAATCTTGTTCGAGTAGCAGCCTTTGTTCGTTTAATTGCTTTTCAAGCTCAACACTAAAGTTGTCTTCAAGCTTTTTGACGTCTTCTTGGTGTTGAGATTTTGCAAATCTTAGTTCGCTGCTCAGATCATCAAGATTTGACTTAGTATGCTGCGACTGCAATTTGATTTCTGTCAGCTCGATACTTCGTGCTTCAAGGATTTCGAGCCGTTCAGCTTGTTCACTAATTGTCGTCTCAAGCTGAGTTTTAGTGTCGCTTAAAGAACTAAGTTGAAGTTCCAAGGATTGAATAAGTTCACTTTTTTCAATTTCGCTTTGGCTGCTGTTAGCCAATTCGTTTTTTAATTGTTCAAACTCGTTACGTTGTTTTGCATGCTCAGACTGAAGGGCACTAAGGCCGGCAATATTTGTATCGCGTTCAAGTTGGAGATTAGCATTGTCTCCATGAAGTTGTTTTAGCTCTTCGTCTTGCTGCAATTTAGAATGTTCAAGTTCAGCTAACTGACTCTTCAATTGGTCAATTTGTGACGTTAATTGCGAAAATTGCTTGGCATCATCATTGAGATTACTTTCAAATGTGAGGCGCTGCTTTTCTTTACGGTCCAGTAGATCTTTAAGTTCTCGAATTTCACTTAAGTAAGCAGTTTTATCGTCTACATGGCTTTTTGCGCCTTCTGCGACTTCAATTTCTAATTGAGCCACCTGCTGTGTTAAAGACGCTAAATCAATTTGACTTTGATTAACCTCTGCCTGCAATTCATCAATATTCAGAGCTTTTTCTTCACATTGTTGTTGCAACTCATCGTATTGTTTTTGCAATTCGATTTTAGCGGCTTGTTCACCACTGAGTTGTGAATGCAATTGAGATATTTGAGATTGAAAATCCGATTCTGAATCTCGTTCAGACGTCTGTGCTGAATTTAATTGCTGCTCCAAAGAAGCGTATTTGTCAGCGTCCTGCTGATAAGACTGGCGCAGCGAATTAAGTTCTGCGTTGCGTTCGGCAAGCTCTTCTTTAGTTAAGTTAAGTTGCGCGGTCAGACTCTCCAAACGATTTTCACTGTCATCGTCTGCTTTAGGTGACAACTCTTCAAGCTGGTCGTTTAAGTCACCAATTTGGGTTGTTAACTGGCTCAGTGAAAGGTCTTTTGCAAATAATTGTTCCGAGTAATATTCGGCTTCTTGTTCAGCTTTAGCTAGACGTTTTTGCAAAGTTTGGATATCGGTGGAAATTTCAGTCGCCGAAAAAGTAACTTCATCATGAGATTCTTGGTCGGTGAGTTGCTGTGATAATGATAGTAAAGCGTCTTCAATTTCTTGCTTTTCTGCTTCCACATCTTCAAGCTGACTTTGAAGTTGAGTTTGAGATTCGGTTAACTCGTCTAGAAGCGATGCGATACTAGATCGAACTTTAATAAAAGCTCTTTCATCTAAGGCTACAAACTGTTCAAATGTTAAATCCTCAAATGGATTTTGAACAGGCTTCTTTTGCGACAATTTCCTAACCCCTAATTAAAATTGGAACGACAACTGAGTTTAAATAATAATAGTTTAGACTATTTTTTAAGTAACTATCAGTGCTAAATATTTTGTAAAATTTACACTCTACACAATAACAATAAAACCATTAAAATATAAACACTTTTTAATGCCATATAATTGATAATTAAGCATGCATATGCGTATTATTTAAATTCCACAACGATAAGTATTCGCAAATGATCATAATGAATATCACGACCCCAGCTTTGCTGTTCCCTGCAATCTCACTTTTACTGCTTGCTTACACCAATCGGTTTTTGGTTTTGGCCCAGCTAATTCGAGAACTAAATCAACGTAATAACAAGGGATTAGAGCAAGTAGTTAAACGGCAAATATCTAATTTACGCATGCGTTTACTGTTGATCAGGGCGATGCAAACGGCTGGAGTACTCAGCTTTTTATTGTGCACTGTTGCCATGTTCCTTTTGTTTTTGGAGATGTCCCAAATTGGCACTGTGATTTTTGGCCTCAGTTTATTCACCTTAATGATGTCTTTGATTATCTCATTGTATGAAGTTCGAATTAGTACAAAAGCAATTGAAATAGAACTGGAATCTATGGAGTAAACGACTACATTTATAAAAGCGAAAGCGATATTTTGCCTCCAACAAACGTGTTTTAAAACAACATCAGGGTAGAAATTAGTGAACGATTTTTTATTTGCAGACGAAACGATCAACGATGATGAAGCATCTAATAAAAGGCCTTGGAAGGTGCTTATTGTTGATGACGAGCCTGATATTCATAATGTAACAAAATTGGTTTTAATGGGTTTTGAACTTGACGGTCAAGGGCTTGAACTGCTCCATGCTTATTCCGCTGCGGAAGCTGAAAAAATAATATTAGAACAGTCCGACATTGCAGTCGGTTTCATTGACGTCGTTATGGAAACAAACGACGCTGGATTAAAGTTAATCAAATTTATACGTGACGTGGTAAATAACCACACTATGAGACTCGTCTTGCGGACAGGTCAGCCTGGCGAAGCGCCAGAAGATACCGTTATAAAAGATTACGACATCAACGATTACAAAAACAAAACCGAGCTCACTGCCAGCAAAATGAAAACTTTGATGTTCGCGACATTGCGATCTTATCGAGATATTCAAACTATCGAACACCACAAGCTCGGATTAGAACGCATAATATCTGCGACTATAAATTTTTTAGATTGCTCATCCTTGACCGAATTTGCATCGGCTGTTTTAGACCAAGTTGCTAATGTAATGGGATTAAATCATTCAAAAATAATGTGTTGTGCTGCACTCAACAACCCTAAAAAGGCAGTCGATTTTAGATTATTGGCCCTAAGTGGCGTGCAATCAAGAGCAACAATTCACGACGAAACGCCTATGCCACCCGGTATCAGAGCTCTGCTTGAAAAAGCCCATGCGACACAATCATCAATTCGCGAAAAGGATCATTTTGTCGGCTATTTTGTAAATAATAGTGGCTTGGAAAATTTACTCTATGTCAGTCACGATCACGACTTAACCGATACTGATCACAATATTTTGGAGTTTTTTACCAATAATATTGCCGTGGCCTATGACAATATTCGAATGCGTGAAGTCGTTGAACATTCGCAAAAAGAACTTAGTTATATACTAGGTGAAGCAGTAGAGAAGCGTTCGAAAGAAACGGGAAGTCATGTTAAACGGGTCGCGAATTTCAGCTATATGTTGGCGATTTATTATGGGTTACCAGCAAAACAAGCCGAACAACTAAAAATGGCTTCGCCATTGCACGACGTTGGAAAAATTGGGATCCCCGATAGTATTCTAAATAAACCGGCAAAATTGGATCCCGAAGAATGGGCAATTATGCAAACCCATGCGCAGCTTGGCTTTGATATTTTGACCCAATCGCAAAACGAGATATTGCAATTAGGTGCCATAATCGCCCAACAACACCATGAACGTTGGGACGGAAAGGGGTATCCGGCAGGACTCGCCAAAGAAAACATCGAAATTGCTGGCAGAATCACGGCCATTGCTGACGTGTTTGACGCATTAGCATCTGAACGTTGTTATAAACCGGCTTGGCCACTGGACAAAGTGCTTAATCTGTTAAAAGAAGAGCGTGGTAAGCAATTTGAACCGAAGCTGGTTGATATCTTACTCGAACATGTCGATGAATTTATTGCAATTCGCGACGCTTTTCCTGATTCCATGGAAGAATAATAAACAACTAATTTTTAGTCAGTAATATAACAGGCAGATCACTGTACATTTGTCTGTTGTTTTACAGCAACTTTTCTAAAAGCTACCTACAACAACGAGTAAATCGTATTACACAAATTCAATACAACCGACGACAAAAACCCAGCCGGCAAAGAGTAATTTGAGTTGCAGCACTGGTAGCCTTGTTGCGACCATTTTTGCAACGATACCGCCAATCACCGCGCCCGGCCCGGCATACCATAGTACTTCATAATAAATATTGCCATTGGCGATATGATGACCAACCCCAGCCCAAACCGTGGTCGCAGATAATACAACGGCAACGGCAACAGCGAGTGTCACTCTGTAACCTCTGAGGATGAGATAAAACGCCACAAACTCACCAACACCAACAGATAAAAACGCCGTAATAACGCCACCAATAAAACTAATTAGCGCAAGTATAAGCAAATCCGATTTATGGCCAATAGCCGTAAGTTGCTCTTGTTGATGTTTTTTATACTTCAAATAAATGGTAATAAATAAAGCCGAACCCAACATGACAGAGAACCAAGCAAAAAACTGCGTCAAGGATGCAGGAGGTTGAATATCAAAAAGATAAACAGACCACAGTCCAACCATACTGGTAGGCACACAAACAGCTAAAAATGGTACCAGTAATTGCCAATCACGGTGTTGGTGAATATCTACTCTTACATGCTTAAGCCAAACAATCGCTCCCGTTGTCATCCCAAAACATTGAATAGCAAAACTGGTCGCAACTGATTGAGATTCAGATAAACCTAAGTTCTGGAAAGCTGGAATAAAAACAACCCCACCACCAGCGCCCGTTACATTGGCAAATAACGCCCCTATCATGCCCAACAAAGCAAATGGAGAATAATCATCAAACGTCAACGAAAATACTGAAAAACACAGCAGAAAAAGGAAGACAAACCGCATGGGTGAAGATTTAATTAGATCAAACAAAGGAACATACTTGGTTATCATAAGTGCATTGATTCTATTCAAACCGAATTTAAATGCAAGCGTTTAGAATTACTGAACAGTAGACATAAAAAAAGCCACACTAAGTGTAGCTTTTAACTGCATTCAAAAACCGCTAAAGGACAAAAAACTTTTCTTTATAACGCTTTAACTCTTCGATGCTTTCACGAATATCTTCAAGCGCTAAGTGGAATCCTTTTTTCTTGTAGTTATCTACAAGTTCAGGTTTCCAGCGACGAGACAATTCTTTAATTGTACTGACATCAATATTTCGATAATGGAAAAACTCTTCCAACGTCAACATATGTACATGCATAAAACGTCTGTCTTGACAGATACTGTTACCGCACATAGGTGATTTCCCTGCGGGTACAAAATCTTTCAAAAAGTCGATGGTAATTTCACACGCTTGCTGCTCTGACACAGTACTTTTACGGCAACGGTCAGTTAATCCTGACTTACCATGCTGTGCAATGCACCATTCATCCATGTTGTCTAACACTTCATCCGGTTGATGAATCGCAATTTCAGGACCTTCAGCTAAGATATTTAAGTCACTATCAGTGACAATCGTCGCTACCTCTAGCACTTTATCAGTGCGAGGTTCCAATCCTGTCATTTCTAAATCAATCCAAATTAGATTATTTTCACTAAATGTCATACAAAGGCCCTACTCAATCCTTTTGATCACGCTTACTTACGTATAAGATACATCACATTGTTAATGTTTTTCATTACTTTCACAAGTTTTTATAATTAAATCATAGAGCAAAAGTGGCAAAACAAAAGAAATTATCGCATTCTCAATCAAGAAGAATTCGAGACAACCATAATAAGCGTATTGCGAAAGCCAAAAAACCCCAAGAAGACGATGATTTTCTTGAAGATAACTTGTTAGGCCCGCAAACATTTGGTCAAGTTATAACTCGCTATGGACAACATGCAGATGTTGAAAATCCGGCTGGAGAAAATGTTAAATGCCATATTCGCCGCACTGCTGGGTCCTTAGTCTGTGGCGACAAAGTTATTTGGCGGCCTTATAATCAAAGCGACTCTGACTTTGCCGGGATCATCGAAGCTGTTGAACCAAGGGAAAGTGAATTTGTTCGTCCCGATTTTTACGACGGTTTAAAGCCTGTCGCTGCAAATATTGACCAAATTCTAATTGTTGCTGCGTTATTGCCAGATTTAGCACCCAATATTATTGACCGTTACTTGATTGCAGTAGAACAACTCGACATTACGCCAGTGCTCCTTATAAATAAACTCGACTTAATTGACGACACTAACCGAGAGTTAGTTGCCGATATTCAGCATATGTATGAGTCAATTGGCTATAAGGTGGTTGTATTATCAGCCAAGCTTGAGCAAGGTATCGAACAAATAAAATCTCTACTCGTTGATAAAACTAGCGTTTTTGTTGGTCAGTCGGGTGTCGGTAAGTCGTCTATTGTTAACGCTATCTTGCCGTCAGTAGATATCGAAACTAAACAAGTCTCTGACAACAGTCGTTTGGGCGTACATACAACAACGGCCTCTAGACTTTATCGATTAGAAAATGGTGGTTCAATTATTGATTCACCGGGTGTACGCGAATTTGCTATGTGGCACTTAGAGAATGAACAAATATTACATGGGTTTGTCGAATTTCGACCTTACCTCCATCAATGTAAATTTCGAGACTGCAAACACCAAAAAGATCCAGGCTGTGCATTGCAAAAAGCAATAGCCGATGGCTTAGTCAGTGACACAAGATATCAAAGTTATTTGAAAATTTTACAAACCGTAACAGATATTACCTTGCGTCATCAGTCAAAAGAATCAAAATAGGTTTATTACAAACCCCTTACAAGTAAATAGGTTTTAACGTGAATTTAGATAATTTAAAAATCGCTTTTCAATACGCCCTTCCAAAACATGGAGTGTCTAAACTTGTTGGATTCTTAGCGAAAGCTAAGTTAGGCATTTTATCCACAGGTCTGATAAAAGGCTTTATTAAGGCATACGATATTGATATGAACGAAGCGGCTCAACCTGATCCGTCAGAATACAAGACGTTTAACGATTTCTTTACCCGTGCACTGGCACCTGGCGTTCGTCCAATTGTTGAAGGTGAGAAGACAGTAGCACACCCTGTTGATGGCAAGGTTAGTCAATTAGGGCCAATAAAAGACGGTACACTCGTTCAAGCCAAACATCATTATTATACGACGTTAGAATTGCTCGGCGGCGATCAGGATTTAGCTGACAAGTTCGACGACGGTATATTTGCCACTATTTATTTGGCACCAAGCGACTACCATCGTTTACACATGCCCCTTACAGGTACATTAACTGATATGGTTTATGTTCCTGGTGATGCTTTTTCTGTAAATCCGCTAACAGCGGCAAATGTGCCAAATCTATTTGCAAGAAACGAACGTGTCGTTGCAGTGTTTGAAACTGAAATTGGCCCAATGGCAATGGTTTTAGTTGGCGCAACGATTGTGCGAAGTATTGAAACTGTATGGGCTGGTGAAATTACACCGCCTAGAGGAAAAAGCGTAAATCGCTGGCAATATCCAAGTGAAGGCGACAATGTGATCACCCTTGAAAAAGGTGAAGAAATGGGTCGATTTAAGCTCGGCTCCACTGTGGTTTGTTTATTCCCTAAAGACAAAGTTGAGTTTTTAGAGTCGGTAACTAACGAAACAGTTACGCGTATGGGTGAGCACTTCGCTAACATAAAATAACCAAATTAAACGCGAGCAACGTTTTTGAAATCAAATTTTAGTATATCTCCGATGTTGCAATTGCACCTCGGAGTAGCGTTATTAGGTGTATCAGGGTTATTCGCGAAATTAATCGATTTATCTGCGCTCGACATTATCGCATACCGCGGTTTATTTACTGCGGTATGTCTTGGTCTATTTCTGTGGGTCACAAAGTCAACGTTAAAACTAAACAATAAAAAGGACTATTTGGTTGCCGTCATTTTAGGTATTTTGGCAGCTCTGCATTGGTTAACCTACTTCATTAGTATTCAATACACCACTGTCGCTATCGGTATGATTTCTATGTTTACTTACCCCGTGATGGTTGTCATTTTAGAACCACTTATCTACGGTCGACGACCGTCAAAAACAGACATTATAATCAGTGTCTTAGTTTTATTTGCGATTAGTCTATTGTTTCCTAATATTTGGTTAGATTCTGTCGTTGTAGATGATCAGTTTGTGGTCGGCGTTTTAGCGGGTTTGTTTTCAGCTTTGTGTTTTGCACTTAGGAATATTGGTATTCAACATCACTTTAAAGGCTATTCCGGGACTCAAGGGATGTTTTATCAGTTTTTAGTAACGGCCATCATATTCCTGCCGTTTAGTGACACAACCCCACTTGAACTTGAAATGAACAATATTCAATTGCTTATTGTTTTTGCCATCTTCTTTTCGGCTATGGCACATGTTTTGTTTGCCTCTTCTATCAATGTAACAGGAGCCAAAACGGCCGGATTAGTGGCCTGCTTACAACCATTATATGGCGTAATATTGTCGATGTTTATTTTAGCTGAAGTTCCAAACATGATGACACTCATTGGTGGCTTAATCATTATTTCCGCCGCCATATTTGAAACGACACAAGGTCATAAAAAGTCAAAAGTGTAAGAGGTTTACATGAAGGTCTTTGCACACCGCGGTGAATCCGCTATTTACCCAGAAAACAGTCAAACGGCAATACAACAATGTAGTCGTGACGGTATGGACGGCATTGAAATCGATTTGTATCAAACTGTCGACGATCAATTTGTCGTTTTTCATGACCGATGGATGACACGGATACTTGGTCTCAATAAACGTACTGTTGACTTAACCGCAAGCGACTTAGCACAACTTAATGGTAAAGATGACAAACCGCTGCCGACCTTAGCTTGGACTTTGGCCGCCTTAGCCAATTCAGGATTGATTCTAAATATAGAACTCAAAAACATCCACAATATAGAGTTGTTTTATCGGCAGCTACTTGAAGGTTGTGAGCAGTCTCAGTTTGACTTGAACCTAATTATTATCTCGTCTTTTAATCATCAATATTTAGCCGACTTTGCCAAACTGAGCTCCTTTATCAAACTAGGCCTTTTGCTCGGTACTCATCCCGCCGGCGACGACCTGCTGCTTCCGGATTTTCCAATCTATAGTGTTCATTTAGATATGGACAATATCTCCGAAGTACTAATTCGCCGCTATCAGCAACTCGGTGTTCATATCTATGTGTTTACCGTTGATCAAGAAGAAGAAATAGACTGGCTTTATGAAATGAATGTAGATGGTATTTTTGCCAATAACCCGCGCCAGATATCTAATTCCGCACTTCGCCAAGTAGCGCTTGATTAATCACATAAGTGGGTCGAATTTTTAGTACGTCTATTGGTTCCTCAACTCCGATATCTTTATAAACAGGTATCTAAGCATTGGAAATGTCAAAAGATAAGGCTTGGCTTATTGTCGGTAACTGCGCCGCCAACATAAATAATCGGTCAACACCTAACGCAACCCCAGCACAACTTGGCAATCCACTGTCTAACGCAGCCAATAAAAACTGATCGGCACCGCGTTGAGGTTTGCCTTCGATTTCACGCTGTCTATTATCAGAGATAAATCGGCATTGTTGTTCTTTACTGTCTTGGAGTTCAAAATACCCATTAGCCAACTCAATACCTTTGAAATACAACTCAAACCGATGTGCAACCTGGGTATTGGTTTGATTAATCTTTGCTAAAGCTGCCTGTGTAGCGGGAAAGTCAAAGACAAAACAGGGTGTTATGTCGTCACCTAATTGTGGTTCAATGACCATGCTAAACAACCACTGTAGAAGTGTGTCTCGACTTGATTCTTGCTGTAACCAGTCATCTTGTGAGTAAGTGGTTATGGTTTGTTTTAATTGCTCTAACGTGATGGTCAAAGGGTCAATTTTAATCAAACGCTGAAATACGCTTTGGTAAGAAAGCTTCAACGCTGGCTTGGTATTTAGTAGTAACTGAACCAACTCGTCTAATTCAGACATAAGTTGGTGGTCGTCAAATCCGAGTCTATACCATTCCAACATCGTAAATTCTGGGTTATGCAAAGTTCCCGCAGCTTCGTTTCGAAACGCTTTGCATATCTGGAATATAGGACCACTGCCCGCCGCTAACAATCGTTTCATATGAAATTCAGGTGAGGTTTGCAAATAAAGTCGCGCTAAACGTTCTTCTGCTGCATATTCAAAATGTGTTTCAAATGGGTCTAAATGGAGATCTGTGATGGTATTTCGACTCAGTAACGGAGTCTCAACTTCAAGTACATTGCGGCTGGTAAAAAACGCTCTTATCTGAGCGATAAACTTGGCTCTTTTTATTAAAGTGGAATGGGTTGCAGTAGGTTGCCAATTCATTTTAAACCGTAATAAATTCGGCCTGTCACAGGTGACAGGCCGCTTAAAGTTTACTTTTGCGCGCGACCGACGTATTCGCCATTACGTGTATCTACACGAATAACTTCGCCAATTTGCACAAATAGTGGAACGCGGACAACGGCACCGGTAGATAATGTTGCAGGTTTACCACCCGTTCCGGCCGTATCACCTTTTAGACCTGGATCCGTTTCCGTGATTTCAAGTTCAACAAAATTTGGTGACAATACGGCAATTGGGTTACCATTCCATAAAGTGATAGTACAAACATCACCTTCTACTAACCATTTTACACAGTCAGCTACCGCTTTTTCATCGGCAGCGATCTGTTCAAATGTTTCGTTGTTCATGAAATGCCAAAATTCGCCATCTGTATATAGATACGCTAAGTCAGTATCCATGACATCAGCGCCTTCAACAGATTCGCCTGATTTGAAGGTTTTTTCTAGAACTTTACCGCTGACCAGTTTACGGATCTTAACGCGGTTAAACGCTTGGCCTTTGCCCGGCTTTACGATTTCATTCTCTAAAATGTTGCAAGGCTCGCCGTCAATCATTAACTTAAGGCCAGCTTTAAATTGGTTGGTGCTAAATGTTGCCATTTCACCCTCTGAATAATTACCTAAATGAAAGTGAGACGAATGATACATCAAGCTGAGCGCTCTGTAGAGTCCCTATGGCAAAAAGAATTGAAGCAAAGTTTCAGTGATCCACTAGCACTACTTAATTTTTTGTCTCTTGACCCTTTAGATTTTGCTGCTGACATTGACGCTAGAAAACTATTTCCGATGCGTGTTCCGCGCTTTTTCGCTGAACTTATGCAAAAAAACAACCCTACCGATCCCTTATTATTACAGGTGTTACCACGTAAAAGTGAATTTAAACAAGTAGACGGTTTTACTTCGGATCCCTTGTTAGAACAGAACAATTCGACTCCTGGCCTCCTACATAAATACCGCTCTAGGGTTTTGATTATCTTTAAAAGCGGTTGTGCGGTTAATTGCCGGTATTGTTTTAGACGCGACTTCCCATACGAAGAGAACCAAGTTAACAAACAGCAATTACTGCAACATTTAGCGTATATCGAATCGCACCCAGAAATAAATGAAGTGATACTAAGTGGCGGCGACCCATTAATGGCAAAAGACGAGCACATCGCTTGGTTTGTCGAGCAACTTGAATTGATAAAACACATCAAACGACTACGACTTCATACCCGTTTACCTGTAGTTATGCCAAATAGAATAACAGAAAAGTTAATAGCAATTCTAAGTAAAACTAGGCTTAAGTCGTCCATTGTTTTTCATATCAATCATCAAAACGAGATCAGCGATATGTTAGCAGGAAAATGCCACCAGCTAAGAATCCAAGGCATTCATTTGTTTAATCAGGCCGTCATATTAAAAGGGATTAACAATACGATTAAACAACAGGTGGAATTAAGCGAACGGTTATACGATGTTGATATCCTGCCGTATTATTTGCACCTGTTAGATAAAGTCGTCGGCGCGGCACATTTTGATGTCCCTGAGGATGAAGTTAAACAAATATATCGAGGTATGTTAGCTGAATTACCTGGATTTTTAGTACCAAAACTTGTGCGGGAAATAGGAGGAGAAACAAGCAAGACACCTGTTCTCCCCTATTAAAAATTGACCTACACTTTAATGTTAATGTGCTGGCCGATAACACTACCCGTGCTACCCACAGATGCCTGAGTACTAACTTGGGCAGACGCAGAAAGTAAAGCTAATACCGCTTTGCCTTCGAGTTCTTGCGCACTCTTAGCCAAATTGGCGCTTAATGCTTCACCACCTTCCATCGCACCCGAGATTGGCGTACCTGGCCCCATTGGAGATAAATTCATAAATGAACACCTATATTAATGGAACAAGCTAATTTTATTTATAACCTCAACTAATAAGATTAAAAAGTGTAAACTAGCCATATTGATTTATCGGACAAAACAAAGAGTACTTGAGTGGAAAATATTATCTCGAGCTTAGAAGAGAATTTAAAATCGTTATACCGTAAAGCTGTTGATGCAGACATTCGTATAAATGACCTTAAAAAACAAGGTCATGGAAAGTTTGGGCACATTTTTAAACAGGAGGATTTATTTTCAATTAAAGCGAATAAATTCATGCCTTATCTAGAAGAAACCGCGGCTAAAATTTTACATCTAAAAGAATCTGGGGACTTAACCAGTCATCAAGATGAATTGGAGACGGTTGTAAAACAACTGCATTTACTGCATAAAACCTTAGCTGAGTTTAAAGCTGTGGTTTAAGTCGCTTTGCGACTTTGGAAACAAAAAATGCGCCTAGTGGCGCATTTTTTATGATTATTTATCATCAATTATGAAGCTGGGTAAGCCGCTTTTAATCCGTTATACACTTTATCTTTAAAGTCTTCAGCAGTGGCATCAGTCGCACGCAAAACGTCCATCAATACCTCATTGTCTTCCTTGCCGTTCCAAATTTTTATGTACTCACCTGTTTTATATCCGTGATCTTGACGGAAAAAGTTGAGTACATTTTTCCCTACATAATGGCGGAACAATTCTTCAAAGCTCAAGTCAGTCTGTTGCATTAATCCGGCAAACGTCAGTACATCGAAGCTTTTAGTCGCCAACGTGCTTGCAACCATTGCTTCTATTGTCTCAGCAAACGAATCTGCTGGTTTCGGCGTTAATAACTCCGCCGCAATTTCGTCTGCAATCTCAGACACAGATTGGCCGGTAACTAGACGCGCGCTCAAACCAAAATGAAAAATATCGATGAGTTCTAAGTGTACTTGTTCAATATCTGGGGATTGATGTTTCCACCATTTCCAACCGTAATGATCTAACATTTCTGCTAATTCAACCCAAATTGCACGGTGCCAAGCAAAACCCTGCTCGCGCCACTGAGGATGCACTTTCGTGTTCATGTCATCTTGCATTTGCAACATGGTTAAAATTTGTTGTTTCATAAGCCTACACGTTCGGTTCAGAGGATAATTGTGCGGTATAATAACAGAGCTTCAATCATATGTTGAAGAAAATTCACAGCACCATTATCACTTATCATTAGCCGCTTGACGTAAATTAACGACACGAGATTAAGCTAAACATTCACTTCGCGCATTCATATTTATGCACTCACTCAGACATAACTGCAGAATTGATCTTTCCAAAATTTGTGACTTTTTGTTGCAACTCATTGTTAAACCAATTTGTAAGCAGTCGCTTGTCATATTTAAATGAATCAGATGAACTTCTCAATAGTCCGCCTCGGTGCATAAACGACATATCTTTTATAACAACGGAACCTTGATCGAGTAGCTTGTCGCTTTGGGTAATTTTAAAGTCAAAGGCGATCTTAGGCCAATAAATACTTTTTACGATGCGGATCTCTCGGTTCATCGAAAAGTTAAATTGAACATCGCCCGCCAAATTAACATCCGTAATGGTCATATCCAATTGAATGTCTTTAGGCAAAGACGCAGCGAGCTTAACAATGTGTTTTTCTAGTTGATTAAATACCCTTTTTTGAAACCGAGCTTTTGACTCGTTGGTGCCTCGAACATCGGTATATTTAGCAGGTTGATGCCACGTAACATTCACATTCTTGGCATTTTCGTCAAAGTAAGCTGCAGTGGGCAGAGTCAGGAAAAAAATTATCAGCAATCCTAATTTCATTGTGTCTCTCCTTTTTAAAGTGACCATGATAACAAACAGTAAAATGCATAATTCGCTATTTACTTATGCTTTAAATGGAATGCTAGTCCGATTATTTGCGGACAGACGGTTTTGATTTGTATATTCTATTAGAATCAATTCAAGCACAAGAGTTCCAAATTGCCATCTTTTTTTTCTAATTTCAGCCACCTAAATCGTAATGTTTGGATGTTAATGTGCGCTCAATCACTAATAGGTTCTATTGGCCCTGTTGTTGTGTTTGTTGGGGGTTTTATTGGCATTAAGCTCGCACCTGATGAAAAATTCGCGACATTGCCCATTGCCTTTATGATCGTTGGTACCGCTTTATTTATGTTGCCTGTCGTCAAAATATTAGCATCCGTCGGTCGAAAAAGAGGATTTCAACTCGCTATTTTGTGGGGGATAGCCAATACGTTATTTAGTGCTTATGCAATTTATATTCAAAGTTTTTGGCTATTTTGCTTGAGTGTCCTGCTATATGGTGGGCTTATCGCTAGCGCACAGCAATTCAGATTCGCAGCCATGGAATCGGTTGATGAACAGCACAGCGGTTTGGCCGTTTCGGTACTGCTAATTGCTGGTTTATTTGCGGCATTTTTAGGCCCCGAAATTGCCTTTGTTGGTAAAGACTGGTTTAGCACTGAGTATGTAGGCTCATTTATTGGCCTAACTGTGTTATTTTCATTATCCCTCATTTTTATCCAATTTTTTAATGCTCCTGCGGCTGTAAAAACAGTCGGTCGTTACCAAGGTCGTGCATTAAGTGAAATAATAAAACAACCAATATTTGTCGTCGCAATACTGTCAGGAACGGTGGGTTTTAGTGTCATGAGCTTTATTATGACGGCAACCCCAATAAGCATGCACGTGCATCATCACTTTGATTTGGCAGAAACTAAGTGGGTTATTCAGTCACATATAATCGCTATGTATTTACCGTCTTTTTTTACTGGAATATTAATCCGTAAGTTTGGCCACAAAAATGTATTATTTGCTGGTTTATTGGCCTTTTTAGTTTGCTTAACCATCGGATTCATTGGCCAACAATACGTACATTACTGGCTCGCTTTGGTCCTACTAGGCATTGGTTGGAACTTCCTGTTTGTAACTGCAACAGCATTATTACCGATGAGTTATAAGCCAGAGGAAAAATTTAAAATCCAAGGGTTTAACGACTTAATTATGTTTAGTTGCCAAGCAATTGCGTCACTTTCAGCGGGTTGGATCATCCAACAGTTTGGTTGGACGACCATGTTAAGTTTGTGTTTACCACTGTTATTAATCACGTTATTTGTCATTATTTGGTGGCAACGTAGTCTCAAAATCCAAGAAGGTTAGTTCAATGGACTTTTTATCAGAAATCACCGCGGCATTTGTCAATTTTGTTTGGGGGCCACCTCTCATTATTTTATTAGTCGGCGGTGGATTATTCTTTTCACTTTACTCACGATTAGTGCCATTTCGTTATATTGGCCACGGCATAAGCCTATTGACGGGCAAACACGACAAAGACTCTGAAGACGGACAACTTACCCATTCTCAAGCCTTATCTGCGGCACTAGCGGGTACCGTTGGCATGGGCAATATATCCGGTGTTGCATTAGCCATTACAGCCGGTGGTCCCGGTGCCGTATTTTGGATGTGGTTAACAGCGTTACTGGGTGTTTCGACCAAGTTTTTTACCTGTTCGTTGGGCGTTATGTTTCGTCAAAAGGATGCAAATGGTGAACTTCAAGGCGGACCAATGTATGTCATCATGGAAGGTCTAGGAAAAAACTGGAAACCACTGGCTATGCTATTCGCCTTTGCCGGTTTGTTCGGCACAATTCCGTCGTTTCAAGCCAATCAGCTTACTGCTGCATTCCGTGAGGAGTTAATCCCAGAAAACTGGATTTCTTCTCCTGAAATGTTTAATTATATAATGGCTGCGATTGTCACTACACTTGTTGCGGGTGTTATTCTCGGTGGCCTACAACGTGTTGCATATGTCACGAGTCGACTTGTCCCAACAATGGCTATTACTTATCTGCTAATGACGCTTGCTGTGTTATTTAACCATATTGGTGAAATCCCAGCACTCATCGGGTCTATTTTTACCGAAGCATTTAACCCTAAGGCTATCTCTGGTGGCATTATAGGCGTGATTATCATTGGCGTTTCCCGGGGCGTATTTTCTAATGAAGCTGGTATCGGCACTGAAGTCATGGCCCACGGTGCAGCAAAAACCAACGAACCGATCCGTGAAGGCCTTGTTGGCATGTTAGGTCCAATTGTCGACACACTTATCATTTGTACTTGTACCGCTCTTGTCATATTAGCGTCGGGCATGTGGCAGGGCGTTGAAGGAGTCAAAGGGGTTGAACTAACAATGCAGGTCTTTGGCCAAGAATTAGGCTTAACTGGTCAAATCTTGTTGGCAATTCAAATACTTTTCTTAGCCGCGAGCACTATGTTTACCTATTGGTATTATGGTGAAAAATGCTTTGTCTTTTTGTGGGGTGAATCTAGCCGAAAATACTACAAGTGGTTTTATTTGTTTATGATCATTGTCGGTTGTATTGTGACGCTCGATGTCGTCTTTAATTTCATGATGGGAATGTACGGGTTAATGGCAATTCCGACAATGTTGTCAGCCTTCATATTAGCGCCCAAAGTAAAAGCGGCTGCCAATATCTATTTCAAAAAATTAGCTAATTGATTGCCGTTAGACAGTAGTAATTTATATCAACGACGAGAGACTTAACATCACTCGTCGTTTTTATATCTTGTTAGCCTTTATACGTTTAGTTGCCTTCTGAATTGGCTAATTCTCATCGAGTTCTTTGAGCGATTTGTCCGCCACATGTTGCATATAGTCGGCCACCTGTTCTAAATCAAGGATACCCGCACGATAACGTCCGATCCCTTTCCCCATTGCCGCCCAAGCTATGGCCATCTCCCGTGTTGTTGGCAACGGAATAGCATGTTCCAATTGCTTAAATATGGCCTTTTCATTGCTATTCGCATTGTTATAGATTTCTTTGCTAACGACTTGATTGACCGGCAATGCATGTATCTCTGACCACAACAGTGTTTGGGTTTCGTGCGATTGAAAAAACATCGCAAGCTTTTTCAAAATTGCTGCCTTGTTTGACGATAATGAGTTGTTTGGAAAGGCAATAACGTAAGCAGAATAATAAGGCCGCATGATTTTATTTTCGATGTGGGGCAATTCAGCAATCCCAACATTGTCCCCCATATTTTTTATCAATTTTCCGCTGGCCCATACGCCGTTAATCATATAGGCCATATTACCGTCGGAAAATCGGTCAAAAGTACACTGGTAATCGCATTTCTCATCCACAACATTTTGCTGCGAAAACGACCAATAATATGACAATGCGTTTTTCATGCCCTGTGTATTTAGTTGGATTTTTTGGTTCACTAATGGTGGCTCCCCAAATGCCGTCAAAAATGGTAAAAACCAATACATCTCGTTATAGCTCCAACCAATCAAGCTTGTCCCTGTTGTTAATATAGATCTTTGCTCAATCAACTCACGCCACTCTTTAGCTGGGTCGGCAATATGAGTTTTATTAAAATATAAGACCAAATGATTACCGGCAATTATCGGGATAGCGACTTGTCTGCCGTCAAGTCTTAGCCCGTTTATCAAACTTTTATTTGTATCTGGATGATTTAATGAGGCGGGGATTGGGCTATATTTTATCTCTTCTAGTCCTATGTAATCGGCTGGGACAACAATGGCGTCCGGCAACATGTTTTCGCCGGCTCGTTGTAACAGTTCAACTTTCAAATCCTCTGAACCTAACGTCGCAATTCTGATTTGAGTACCCGTTTGCTTAGAAAAACGATTAAACATTGATGTTAAATCATAAGTTTCTTGCGTAAAGGCAACGGTAAGTTCTTCACTGTAAAGCGTAAAGTGACTCGTCAACAATAATATAAAACCTAGACATCTACTCTTGTTCAAAGATTTGTCCCTCGAATAACTCTGGGGTTAAACAATGCTGTATCGTTTTATAAAGCACAGAGTCAACGATAGGCTTGGCGATATGAGCGGTGGCGCCACTTTTCAAATATGAATCGATTTCATCCACTAATACGTTGGCGGTTTGCATAATAATGGGCATTTCAAAACCTTGTTTTCTAAGCGCTACAGTTGCCTGTAACCCATCCATTATAGGCATTTGAACATCCATAAGAATGATATCGAAATTTTGCGTTTTACAAGCTTCTACTGCTTGTTTACCATCTTCGACAATAACAAGTTTCACCATTGTCGGTTTTAATATATGGCTAATAATCAACTGATTAATTTTATTGTCTTCTGCGACTAAAATAGTGATATGAGTTAAATCTGGCACGTAAACATGTATATCTTCAGACTGTTCTTTTTGCTGTGTTTCGAGTACAGCCACTGATACTTTAAAAGTGGTACCTTTACCGACTTCACTTTTAACGCTGATCTCGCCCCCCATTAAATGAACAAGTTTATGTGCAATAGACAGCCCTAAGCCTGTACCACCAAACTTTCTAGTGGTCGAAATATCGGCTTGTTGGAATGACTGAAACAGTTTACTTTGTTGTTCCGCCGAGATCCCAATGCCAGTATCGACGATCTCCAATTCGAGAAACCATTGGTGATGTATAAATATTGCTGATACATTGAGTCTAATGCCACCAACATTGGTAAACTTTGTCGCATTGGAAATAAGGTTTAATAGAACCTGACTGATCCTCATCGGGTCGCCAATCCAAAACTCACGCATATTATGTTCAAAATTAATGGTTAAACTAAGCCCTTTATCTTCGATTAAGCTTTCATGCGGATTGATAACCGACGCCACGATTTCCCTAACTGAAAAGGTTGTACTTTCTATTTCTACTTTGTCTTCTTCTAGTTTAGAAAAATCGAGTATGTCGTTAACGATATGAAGCAATAAGTTTGACGTTGATAACGAGGCTGTTACCCAATCTTTAGCTTGGTGATCCAGCTCATGCTTATCTAGCATATTAAGTAACCCTAAGATCCCGTTGAGTGGTGTTCGGATTTCGTGACTCATATTTGCTAAAAAGCGAGCTTTTATCTTCTCTGACGCCTCGGCATTTTCTTTTTCTTTTTCCAATCCTGACAACTGCTTTTGAATCGTGGTCGCCATACCGTTTAAATGGCTGATGAGTTCATTAAACTCTTGATAATTTGCATCGTAGTCAAATTCGGTATAATTGCCTTTAGACAACCGGCGACTAAAATCAAGTAGATGACGTAGCGGTCCGGTAATATGAGAAGCGAAAAATGCTAAGGCGAGCAAAACAACAATTAACATGATGAGCATAAATATTAATGTATTTATGACAGCAGACTCGATGTCTGTTGTGTAATGACTCGTAGCGCTATAATAAGTCAGGTTGAGTTGATGTGGTTCTTCTTTATCGAAATGCGATAACGTGAGATCAGTTGAGGTATTAGCCACCAGATAATCAACACCGGTTTGCTTTTCATCGGCCATGACTTTTCTTCCACCGATATCCATTTCTATTATATCTGGCAGCCCATCAGATGATAATTTTGCGGTCGTTAATTTATCGGTGTCAATTAAAACAAATAAACCAGCAGTGACTTTTAATGGGCTTACTAAAGAGTCGACTTTTTTCTTTAAAGGTAAATAAAATAAGATGTTAGCGCCGTCATTGAGTAACTCCATATAGTCCGTTGTAAGGGTCTGATGATCCAATATTAATAACTTAGAGGTATTATCATCAACCGCAATGGATATTAGTTTATTGGTCATTTTCTGAAATTCACCAGTGCCTATACGTAGAATCTCGTAGGGATACCCTTCAACAATAAAATCCGAACCATCTGCGATAAAGGCGCCAGTGATTAAAGTGTTGCGTTGCACCAATTTTTGCAACTGTTTTACCACAAACTGTGAGTACAGCAGATTAACGGCAACTTCACCCATAACTGGGCTTTGACTAAACGTGAGTAGTTCGTAATGTAACGTCGCTAGCTTATTTTTAACTTCAAGGGCCGTCGTTTTAGCTTCTAAATCAACATTGTTTTGTGCCCGAACTAACGCATCTTGATAGGTATTATTAATAAAATAAACCGCTGAAAAAGTAACCGGTATAAATACAAATAATAATATTGATATCGACAGTACCGTTAAAAAACGAGGCTTAGATTGTAAATCTGACAAATGAAGTTCCCTAAAATAACCACATCGAATGCCGAATAATCGACGGTAATTTTCTATCGACTTAATTACAGCCAATTATCTCCTTTTGGCGTGTTCTATCCCTGATTAATCAACAATTTACTTATCACTGCTTAATAAGTCGTCACTACTAAATAGTTTTAATATAAAACAAAAGTGATTCATTTGCCTTAATCTAAACGCACATATACTTAAATAGCTAATTTTGAAGTAGAACCAGTATGTGTTAAATTGACGTTACATTAACCAATTTTAGTCGAAAACCTGCATTTCCTCAGACTTTTTTATGGCCTGTTATTTACGCTAAAATTAGTTAAGTGGGGGGAAGAGATTCGATGTATTTTATTCCCTCTAGCATTAATTTTATGCCAATTCCCAATTGTCGAGATTATGGGGAATGCTTTACAATTTCACTTTTAAATATGAGTCTTAGGAGTGTGGAAGATTTACTTCCTTAGCTCCATTTGAACTAGGTAACCATGTATAAATTTGTTTTTTACATCTGCCTAATGTTTGTTTTTTCGATCATTGCGATTTTTCAATACGAACGAATGACAAACAAATGGGATCCACAAGCATATAAACCACAGTACACGCGCTGTGCGAGTGTTTACGTGCGTAAAAGTCCGCACCCGTGTAATGCTGGAGATCTTATTTATATCGACAGTGATGTCGCCCACAAGTATTGCACATCTAATGTCATCGCTAAATTTGATGACAGCGTCTATTGCCAATACAGTGGTTTCCGCGAGGACCTCGCCGACATCACAACTTCTGTCGTATCCGACAAGCCTAAATTATAATTTGGTTGCCAGTTTTAACATCATTGATTTTAATTTTGTAAATGGTGCATATCTGATTGGCATGTCAGCAAAAAAACTCCTATGCATCACAGGCTTGATATGACTAAATGTATCAAATCCCCATTTGCCATGATAACAGCCCATACCTGAATTCCCGACGCCACCAAACGGCATTTCATGATTCACCATAAAGATGACAGCATCATTGATACAAAGTGTACCTGAGCTTGTCTGCTGCTTAATCATTTCAACTGTTTGGTTGTCTTGGCTGAACAAATACAAGGCTAATGGTTTCTCGCGTTGATTAACAAAGTCTTTGGCTTCCTGCATCGAATCAACTTCAACAATAGGCAACACTGGGCCGAAAATTTCTTCCACCATCAGATCACTCATTAAGTCGGGATTTAATACGAATGTCGGTGAAATGTAATTATCTTTTGAATCACTTTCCCCACCAAATACGACATTTTCATTTTGCGCCGCCAAATAGCCCGATATTCTTGCAAAGTGCCTGTCGTTTACAATGCGCCCGAAATCATTCGATCGTTTAGGATCTTCACCATATTGCTTTACTACACTCTTTTTGAGGGCTTCGATTAATAGCGGTCGTGTTTTTTTAGTCACCAAAATATAATCTGGGGCGATACACGTCTGCCCGGCATTTAAATACTTGGCCCAAATGATACGGTCTGCTGTCACCGACATATTAGTTTTGTCATCGACGATACACGGACTCTTACCACCTAACTCTAATGCCACCGGGGTTAAATGCTCACTTGCTGCGCGCATAACGATTTTACCTACGGTTTCACTTCCGGTGTACATTATGTAATCGAAACGCTGCTGCAATAACGCCGTAGTCGCTTCTATCCCACCCTCATAAACAGCTACAGCGGATTTATCCATATATTTGGGGATGAGCTCAGCAATTAAATTTGAAACGTTCATAGCGAGTTCTGACGGTTTTAGTACCACACAATTCCCAGCACTGATTGCTGCTATCATCGGACTTAATACAAGTTGGATTGGATAGTTCCACGCGCCCATAATTAACACTGTGCCATAGGGTTCAGGAACCAAATAAGAGCGGCCAGGTTGGGTTAGCATAGGCGTACCTATTGCCCGTGGTTTACTCAAAGACTTAAGGTGTTTGATAAAGTATTTGATGTCATTTAGCACGTATGAGAATTCAGACGCATGGGCTTCAGTTTGTGATTTGTTGAGATCCGCTTTTAGCGCTCGATAAATCGCATTTTCATTTTCGACCATAAGTCGTTTTAGGGCAAGAAGTTGGCCTTTACGCCAGCCAATAGGCTTTGTCACACCTAAATTAAATGTATGGTTGAGTTGTGAAATAAATTCCATGGTATTCACTTGTATCTATATTAGTTAACTGCTCCGACCATATCGTGAAATATTAACGTTGGCAACCTTTACAAAACACAGTCGCTCGTTGACCAATTTTTACTTCAAGTAATGTCGATTCGCAGTTAGTACAAGCCTTTCCACCCCGACCGTAAACCAATAACTCCTGCGCAAAGTAACCTGGATTACCATCACTTTGAGTAAAATCTTTTAATGTAGTCCCGCCTTGTTTAATAGCTAAAGCAAGCGTCTCTTTAATCTTTTCGGTCAATAACTGATAACGCTTTTTTGATATTTTTCCTGCCGGTCGTCGAGGATCTATCCCAGCTTTAAACAAGCTTTCATTGGCGTAAATATTACCAACACCAACAACTACATGATTATCCATAATAAAGTTTTTTACTGGCCCCGTTTTGTTGCGGGATTTTTCGAATAATCTTTTGTCATCAAATTCGTCTGTTAAAGGCTCTGGACCAAGTTTCAACAATAACGAATGTTGCTGGCCTGCCTCCTGCCACAAAAAAGCACCAAACCGTCTTGGGTCGTTTAACCGTAAAACTAAACCATTTTCAAATTCGATGTCAACGTGGTCATGCTTTTCAACTGGAACCGCCTTATCAATGATCCGCAATTTGCCAGACATACCTAAGTGTAAAATGGCTGAGCCTTTTTCACTTTCTAACATCAGATACTTAGCCCGACGAGTAACCGCTGTTATTGGCGAACCTACGAGTAAATGAACCTCATCAGGTATTGGCCAGCGTAGCTGTTTGTTACGAATAACAACTGCAACGACTTTTTGATCCAATACATGGGGTTCTATCCCCATGCGACTGACTTCAACTTCCGGTAACTCAGGCATGACTATTACAACTCTAACAAGGATTCAGGTATTAAATGCGTTAATGATGCTGGTTCAACATAGAACCAAGTATTTTGCTGGTGATTTTTCACATAAGTCGTCTGCTCAACTTTATCCACTGCGAACTCATAGACCCAACCACTCGACTCACCAGCGGCCCAGACAACCACAAGATATATTTCAGTGGTGTCTAACATTAAAGGGGGCGATTGCAATGCAACAAAAGGCTGTTGCGTCCATGTTTCAACAATTAAATCCGTATTTAAAGGCTTAGTGAGCTCAATCGTACTGACCGAGCGCCATGTTGCGCCTAAACGTTCGATTTTAATGCCATTAAAATCGATGCTTTGAATAATCGTATTCGCGCCCACCAAAGTATTAGTTTCTCCGCTTTCATGCCCTTGTGTCATCATTCGATGGGAATAATTAAATAACAAGATCATAAACATTGATGCAAAGATGAGGACGTTATTCCAGCCCATTCGTGACAGTTTTATACGCATGCTTTTCATATCAAAAAGGAAGTTGTAGCTAGATTACAAGAAATGAGCTTTAGGAGAAAGAGCTGAATCATTTACGGAGATTTCAGGCATAAAAAAACCCAATCAATGATTGGGTTTTTAAACTTTTGCAAAAGTTTCAATAGAATTCAAAAAGCTTACTTAATTTTAGCTTCTTTGAAGATCACGTGCTTACGGATCTTTGGATCAAATTTTTTGATTTCCATCTTTTCAGGCATTAGCTTTTTATTTTTATCAGTAGTATAAAAATAACCAGTTCCAGCCGTTGAAACTAAACGAATTTTATCACGCATGATTTAGTTCCTTAGATTTTTTGACCAGCTGCACGCATATCTGCAAGCACTGTATCAATACCTTTTTTATCAATAATACGCATACCTTTAGTAGATAAACGTAATTTAACGAAGCGCTTCTCGCTTTCAACCCAAAAACGGTGAGTTTGTAGGTTAGGCAAGAAACGACGTCGAGTAGCGTTACGCGCATGTGAACGATTGTTACCAACCGTTGGGCGCTTACCTGTTACTTGGCAAACTTTAGCCATGTCATTTACTCCAAAACAAAAATTCTGACGTCAATCTAATTAGCCCTATTGGCCAATTAATTTGTCCGGGCATTCGAAAGGGCGCAATTTATACAGTTTTTGGTTGAGAAGATCAAGCGATTCTTGAGAATTTTAGACTAAACACGCTATATTTGTACGAATATGACGCAGAATCACTGTTTTTAGCATTTATCCCCCAAATTTAAATTAAAGCGGTTCAATTTGGTCGTTACATACATTGTGAATTATGCGAAACTTTTGGTGCAAAATTTTGCCCTTGAAACCGTATTGTAAATCGACAATTTTAAATGTTCAATTAATGATCTTTTCTGTTTAATGCGATCGATATCGAGTAAATAAAAGCCATAGATAAATTAGCCAAGCCTAATTTTTCTCATATACCCCGCTTCGCACCACTTCTATAATTTCGGTTGTTGAAATAGACGGTGTTCGTTCGAAATACGTGACTTCGCAAATATCACTAAAGTGATCAAATTTTCCTTTCCAATCGTCTCCCATAACCAGGACGTCAGCATCAAACATTTTGATGTAGGTTGCTTTTAAATCTAGAGATTCTTCGACAAATACAGCATCAACACATCTTAGAGACTCAACGATATGTAATCTGTCGGCTTGTGAATAAATTGGGAAACGATCTTTTTTACTTTTGTTTAATGCATCTGATGACACACCAACGATAAGATAATCGCCGAGCGATTTTGCCCGTTCTAGGATTTTTACATGACCTGCGTGAAACACATCAAAGGTTCCAAAAGTAATTACTTTTTTCATGAGTCACTCCCTGACTTTGTATTAGCTAATAAATACTCAACAATTCGATTTGAACAATGGCCATCGATACTGCCTGCTAACTTTTCGATTACATCGGCTGTACCAGCCTTAGCACCGGCATCTACCGCAGTACGAACAGTTACAACAAGTTCGCTATAATCCGCAGCTCGATAAGCAACTTGATTAAAATACTGGATATCTTCGTCTATTCTTCGGTCAAATCGATATTTAAATATGCCACGATAACTCCAACGTAATTTGTAAAAATCACACCAAACCACAGGTTTACCTAAAGCTGCGAACTCAAATATCGCTGATGATGCGTCTGATAACATTAAGTCAGATATTGCCATAAATGGGATAAGGTTATAGTCGCTTACAGTGGCTAGATACACATTGTCATGTGTCGCCCAATTTTCTAACAGTTTTCGTTGTTTATGGTATTTTTTCTTAGTTAAGCTAAAAAAGTGAGGTTTTAGAATAATGTTAAAATCAGCGAATTCTTTAGCAAACTTTTTTGAAAAACACTCAATAGAACTTGGGTAAAATGTTGGCGCGTATAATATCGTTTTTTTCGATGGGTCAAGTCCTAACGACTCAAGTGTCATCGAATTTTCTAACTGTTGGAATAAGGGATCTAGCTTGGCATAACCGGTATCGATAAAGCTACCGTCAGGATATAAATCCAACAAACGTTTTAGTCTATGCTGACCTTCGATAAAACGTACGGTTGTAGGTGATTCTGAATTTTGATAATAGCAACGCTTAGGCCCAATGCCATGTTGCATCATCACTGTCTTACTTACCGCGTGAAGTTCATCTAAATTAGCGACTTTATTACCAAAAATTAACCAGTCGGCTTTTTGAGATAGGTAAAAAGCCAATGCTTCCTCCCAATCATCCACCCAAGTCGCCGTTAATTTTTCTTGCTCTATCACTTCTCGACACACTTGATTTAGCGGCTCATCACCCTGTTTGTAAAATACAAAATGAACATCTGCACTTGCCGCTTGCAACGTTTTTAAAACAGGTAAATATTGAGGCAAGTAATAGAGGTGCAATACATCAAATATGACATTCATATAAAACTCTTGTTAATTTTAATTTCGCGTATGATTAAATTGTAATGCAATTCAGGTTTAGAAGGTACTCATTAATAGTCGGAGGATTTTATTCACGACACCTTCTATAGAAGACCCGAAAGTAACTTTTCAGTTTGTCCAATGCCGTTTGTTAATGAGCATTTAGTAAGAGCGTTGTTAAGGGCTAAATTGGTTTCTGGCTGTAAAATTTGCTGTACCGCCGCATAAATATCCCGACTATTAGGCTCTGCACTTAAGACTAATTGTTCTTTCTCACAGGCGCGGATCCTAGCAGGTTGATCTTTAGCAACCGGTGTCGTTACCACCATTTTTTTCATCGAAATGCCTTGTAATAACGAACCGCCACCACTTAATAACGCAAACCGACAATTGGCCAAAAGCGCGATAAAACTATTATTTTCCAACTTTTTAACAAAATAAACAGATGCTGTATTAGCGGGAACTGTACCGGTAAAACTAGACCCGAGTACCACAATACATTTAAGCTTCAACTCTCTACTGACTTTGATTGCGATATCGCTAAAGACAACTGACGCAGGCTGACCATCCAGCGTATGGCCTCCAGAGCCTGCACTCAACAAAACGTAGTCATTTTCATCTAATCCAAACGACGCTAAAGTCGTTTTTTCTTCTGTTAAACTCGGTTGCTGATATAGGCAACCAAGATAAGTGGGCAAAGGCTTTCGATATAACGCGAGTTTGACTCTTTCCCATATACTCAGTGCAGGCATGGCAAATTCAGGTTGTGCTATCCAATGTTGAGTAATAAAAGGCAAACGACTTAACATAAGCCCTTTTGCTCGCTTTTTTGGGTGTTGGCTAATAAAAACAACTTTAGCGCCCGTATTCATTGCATGCTTCATTTGCTGACCCCGTCCTGCCGCGTCAAAAATAACGATGTCAGGCTTTAGTTTATCAATGATTTGATTAACTTCGTCGGTACAGTTGGTGGGCGACGATGGTGTCAAATGAACAGGAAACTGACAGTCATGTTTATAAGGGGCTTGTTCACTTAAAACAAAATGGATATCAACGTCGCTGTGTAAACTTTTGAAATGCGATGCAATAATATTGGAACGCATATACTCTCCTATACCTTTTTTAGAAGATACAGGAACAAAAAGTAAAGTTTTTGACGTCATAACATGCCATGCAGATAGGTTTGATGCACCAATGATAAATTTTTACGCTCCGTTTTCACAGTAATTTTACCGTATTGCCTTAAATTACAATCTTAAGGCGTCAATATGATTTAGACTATGCAGTAATTAACTCTAATTTATCAATTATAGAACACGAGAACAAAGCGATGGAACATATCTATCTATTGGCCTTAGTAGGTGGTGGCTTAATTGGCTTATCCGCAACGCTATTGCTATATACACTTGGCAGAATTGCAGGCATCTGCGGTATTACATTTTCACTTTTTATGCCTCAGATAACTGATAAAAAGTGGCGGATTACGTTTATTCTTGGTTTAGTCTCAGGTGCTTTTTTAATTCATTTGCTAACGCCAATCGCAATTCCAGCAGCACCAACTGACAATATCTACTTGCTAATAATTGCCGGACTTTTGGTTGGGTTCGGTACGCAGCTCGGAAACGGCTGCACAAGTGGTCACGGTATCTGTGGAATTGCTAGAAAGTCTCCCCGTTCAATTATTGCGACAATTACATTTATGGCGATTGGGTTTATCACCGTTTTTGTTTTGCGACACATATGGGGTGTTATATAGATGAACAATAAATGGCTTAGTAAAATAAACTTATTTGCAATTATCGCCGGTAGCCTATTTGGCGCAGGTCTGGCAATCTCGGGCATGACAAATACGGTAAAAGTTCAGTCATTTTTAGACTTATTTGGCGAGTGGGATATTACTCTTGGTTTTGTAATGGCTGGCGCATTAATTGTGTCTTTCGTCGCATTTCGCTTTGTCCTAAAAAACGACAAACCAATTTTTCACGACAAGTTTGAAATCCCAACAAGCAAAGATATCGACTCTAAATTATTAACCGGTGCCGCAATGTTTGGCGCAGGCTGGGCAATTGTAGGTTATTGCCCAGGACCTGCAATAGCGTCACTCATTTATGGTTATTGGCAAACCTTTGTGTTCGTTGTCGCTATGCTCGTAGGTTCGTGGATTGCCAGAAAATTCACTTAAGTATAATTTTGGAAACTGCCTAGAAATCCGAGATTGCAGAATGCTGGCTACCTAGCTCTATTTAATTCATAACATGCACACTAAATCTTGAGTTAAGTAGCGCTACAACAGACCACGTTCTGCAAATGACGTTACCGTATTGTGACCTACTACAAAGTGATCGAGCGTTCGCACATCAATCATTTGTAAAATTTCTTTAAGCCTTTTAGTTAGTTGAATGTCCGAGTGGCTTGGTTCACAAATCCCTGATGGGTGGTTATGGGCGAAAATAACCGCTGCAGTTTTATTCTTTATAATTGAGTCTATAACCACTCTTGGGTAAACCGCTGCCGCATCAATAGTGCCTTTAAATAGCACTTCTGCATTTAGCACCCGATGTTGATTGTCTAGATGTACTAACCAAAACTGCTCATAAGGCTCATCGCTTAACAACTGATGCAAATAATCACGTACTGCATTTGGAGAATCCATAAGTGGTTTCTCAAACATGACTTCTTTTAAATAACGCTTAGACATCTCAAGAGCCGCTTGTAATTGCACAAACTTAGCAGGACCAAGCCCCTTAATTTTACACATTTGACTACACTCAACTGACATTAGATGGCGTAATGTTCCAAACTCTTTAAGCAGGTCATGAGCAAGAGTCAATACTGGTTTCCCAGCAATTCCTACTCGCAGGAATATCGCTAACAATTCAACATCCGACAGCGAATGTGCACCATTATTCAACAACTTTTCCCGAGGTAAATACTCACTAACACAATCATCCATGTTATTTTCCTTCCCTTATAATTTAGCAGTATTAAGGCACAATTTTGTCACTCCTCTATGGTGAAAATCACAGAAAGAAGATAAGGTATGTGCCATCAAACTTTATACTTATACCAGATTGGCTAGGCGGCATGGTCCAGTTATTAAATAAAAATATTTTACTCATAGTTACAGGTGGCATTGCTGCTTATAAAACCCCCGAGTTTGTTCGACGGGTAAAAGAGCAAGGCGCTCAGGTTAAAGTTGTTATGACCTCTGGTGCCAAAGCATTTATTACGCCGTTAACTTTGCAAGCTGTTAGTGGCGAACCCGTCGCTGAAGATCTACTCGATACCAATGCAGAAGCGGCCATGGGCCATATTGAATTCGCAAAATGGGCCGACTTAATTGTTGTTGCGCCTGCCAGCGCTGACGTCATAGCCAAAATGGCAGCGGGACTTGCCGGGGACTTAGCATCTACTCTGCTTTTAGCCACTCCAGCCCCTGTCGCGATTTGTCCGGCAATGAATCAGCAGATGTATGCTCATGCTGCGACTCAAAGTAACTTAGCGTTACTGGCCAACAGAGGCGTTCATATATGGGGCCCTGCCAGTGGTGAACAAGCCTGTGGTGATATTGGTCATGGTCGAATGATTGAACCTATGCAGATAGTCGAACATGTTGTTAACTTCTTAACGCCTGCAGAACAAATACTCAAAGGTAAAGCCGTTGTAATAACAGCGGGCCCAACTAGAGAAGCAATTGATCCGGTTCGATATATATCAAACCACAGCAGTGGTAAAATGGGCTTTGCCATTGCCGAAGCTGCCGCCAAGTTAGGTGCCGATGTAACTTTGGTCGCAGGCCCAGTTAATTTAGCCACACCAAATGGTGTTATGCGACATGATGTTGAAAGCGCTGTCGATATGCATGCCATGGTGATGTCTCTTGCTGAACATACTGATGTCTTTATTGCTTGTGCTGCTGTAGCTGATTATCGAGTCGCTGAGCAATCAGATCACAAGTTAAAAAAGTCAGGCGATGACAGTTTGACTATCTCGCTTATCCAAAACCCAGACATTGTCGCTAGTGTGGCGCAACTAGAGTCTAATCGCCCTTTTGTTGTAGGGTTTGCTGCAGAAACGCAAAATATTGAACAGTACGCCATAGACAAGATGAATCGTAAAAAATTGGACATGATCTGTGCAAATGATGTATCTATCTCCGGACAAGGCTTTAATTCAGATCAAAATGCGCTTAAAGTATTCTATGCTGGCGGTAGTAAGGACTTACCTCTTAATACAAAAAGTGAGTTAGGAGATGAGCTAATGCAGATCATTTCGACTCTATTACCGTCAAATTAACTAATAATAAATGAGCTGGGGAAAACTATGCCTGCCGCAAAAAAAGGGAATCGTAAGGAACAGATACTGCAATGTTTAGCAGAAATGTTGGAAAGTCACTCTGGTCAAAGAATTACGACGGCAAAACTCGCCGAAAAAGTTGGCGTATCGGAAGCAGCGCTATATAGACACTTTCCTAGCAAAGCTCGGATGTTTGAAGGGTTAATTGAATTTATTGAAGGCACTTTGTTGTCGCGTATCAATATCATCCTAGAAAAAGATAAAACAACCGAAGGGCGCGTTTCAAATATCTTAAAACTAATTTTGGGGTTTGCTGAAATGAACAGGGGCATAACTTCAATCTTAACTGGAGATGCTTTGATGGGAGAGCATGATCGTCTGCGTGAACGAGTAGCGACCTTATTTGAAAAGTTAGAAACCCAATTAAAACAAGTTCTACGCGAACGAAAGTTACGTGAAGGTAAGTCTTTTCCAATTGATGACGCCGCACTTGCAAATATGTTACTTGCCTATACCGAAGGTAAAATGAATCAATTTGTTCGATCGGGGTTTAAACGTAGCCCAATGGAAGGTTTTGATGTTCAATGGGCGGGTTGGAAGTTATTCTGGTAACCCCCAAACTATGTTAGCGCTCTTTTTATCACTGTTTAGATTAGCGCGAATAAAGTAAGTGGTGGACTTCATATCCAAATATGAGTTCGCCCCTTAATTACAAAATTCCCCCATTTTCATTTGTTATTTTTCCCCTAACTTCATTTCGTCTTGATTTTGCTGTTAACCAACTTGCGCTAATAGACGCAATTTGTTTGATGTCGTAGTGTGAACCTCATCTCCATAACGGATTTTCCGTATTTTTATTTGAGGACCTCCAATTGAAAAAAGTTAGTAAATTGAGCGCTTTATGTGGACCACTCGTTGTTGGTCTGTTGGCATTATCAAGTTTTATGAGTACGGCACAATCACAATCACCCTGGCCTGAAATTAGAAAAACTCGGATCAGCACACTGCTACCCGCCGCATTAACAGCAGCAAACGTAGATTTGTGGCTGGTTTTGTGCCGGGAAAATAATAATGATCCACTCGCCGACCATATCGGCTGTGAAAATGCAGGTGGTGAAGCCGCTTACCTTTTTTATAATCGAAATGGCGTTTTTCATTCGCTGGTATTTTCGCCATCAAGTGAAGCCACCGCTTTGGCTGACTTAAAGATCCATCAGAAAGTAATCCCTGTCCCTCGTGGTCAGCAGGCCATCGACAGTGCTGCGAACTTTATCCACGATCAAGGGTTCGGTAAAATTGCAATTAATATGTCTAACTCAAACGCCCAAGCCGATGGCTTGAGCTACTCCCAATATAGTCGACTCACTAAAGCCCTAGGCGAAGAGTTTACAAAGCGCTTAGTGAGTTCTGACGATGTTGTTTATGAATGGTTATCAGTAAAATTGCCAGAAGAAGTCGAGATTATGAAAGAAGCGGCTCGTTTGGCATCTATTTGGCAAATTGAGGCGTACCAAATGGTGATTCCGGGTAAAACAACAGACGCAGATGTCGCGAGATTTTTGAAACAAAAAATGGCTCAACATGGCGTTAAAGACGGATGGGCACCGGATCAAAACCCGAATGTCAATTCTGGACCTGACCGAGGACATTCTCACCCAACAAACAAAGTCATCATGCCTGGAGACATGATTCAAATAGATTTTGGCGTTAAACTCCACGACAGATGGGTGAGCGACATACAACGCTTTGCCTATGTACTTGAACCAGGTACAACAAAACCACCTAAAAACATTCAGCATTATTGGGACAGCGGACGAGACGGCGGATTTGCCGCATTTGCCGCCATGAAACCTGGGGTCACTGGACTTGAAGTAGATCAAGCACAAACTAAAATAATGAATGAAACCGGTTCGGAATATGTCATGTGGAGTACAGGCCACCCTGTTGGTTATGTTGCCCACGACACCGGACCAAGTTTAAGTGGAGCCCGCAGTGAAACGATTAGGCCCACAGCATTAAAGCGATTAAAGGTAGGTATGGTCTTTGCGTTTGATGGCTTTCATAGTTGGAAAAGAGCTGATGGGACATTTAAAACAGTTTCAGTGGAAGAAATGGCAGTAATTACCGAGCAAGGGGCTGAATACCTAATTCCTCCGCAGCAGGAGTTAATCTTAATTTCATCGGATAAATAGCTCTTATAAAAGCCATAACATAATTAACGTGGATAATTAGTTAAGTAAATTCAATCAGGATTTACGCCTATTTATCCGCGTACTACTTGTTCAAGAGGTCCATCGACTTACTAATGTCTTAGTCGCAGGTATTTGGGTTTAATTTCGTTATTCAAATATTGTTTATTTGCCATTAGCTTGAGTGAGGTATTTAACGCATCAATAAAACTATCGGCCCAGATCAACTTTGGATTAACGGCGATAAAAAATGGCGTTTTTGGCAAGCACCCGGCTTCTTTTAACTGGTTACGTTTAAATCGACTTTGGTTCTTAATGTTCCATACCAGCACGTTTTTATCTTCTAAAAATAAGTCGATACGTTTTTTGTTCAATAATGAGATCAAGCGTGATACGCCAGCTGATCCAGTTAGTTTTATCACTCTTTCTGTGTTTTCTGTTTCCGCAATATAACTATCAATAGGCTCGCCATAGCCATAACTTGCGATGGCCCCAAGCCGCTTACTTTTTAACGAATCAATTCCATGGTATTTCGAAACATCTTCCATACGATTAAAAAAGCAAACTTGGTATTCCATCGTCGGCGTTGTAGTGAATTTTAGACTTGGGGCTTCCGTTTTAATTGCACTAAGCAACCCGTCATAAACCCCAGACTCAACCGATTTAACCGCTCTAGACCAAGGTAAAAATTCAATTTCAATGCGTGTTCCTAGTTGTTCACCAATATATTGGACATACTCATATACCATACCTTGTGATGAATTTAAGTTTTCACAGGCGTAGGGACACCAGTTTGTTGTCGCTAATTTAATCACTTTAGGCAATGTATCAAAGGCATTAACGCCATAACTGAAAAGGTACAACGCAACCGCTAAAAGGCTATTTCTAATTCGAACCATTATTTATCTACTGTATTCTTAAGCATTGATGACGACATAACACCAATCAACTTATCGAGTAATTCATTATTTAACTGACGCCAATCAAAATACGGGGTTACGATGCAATCACGTCCTTCAATTCGTAACAGCTTACTGGTGCTTTGGTGGGTAATTAATTTATCCAGATTCAATTGAGTTGCTGCGTATTGGAACCCCGCTACAATCGAAAAATAATTATCAGCACCTTCTTTAGCATAGTGCAAATAGTTCAAAGCCTCAAACCCTGCACCTGTTAACAGTTTAGTATCACGATATTGCTGCCAACTTTCGCAACCGGTGTCATACAAAGCAAAGGATATTTTCGCCATAATTGAAAACACTTTACGCCAGTGATTAGACGTATTTTGGATAATGCTCGCAACTTCACCTTCCGCTAGTACTCGAAAATCATCGTGGTGAAATTCAGGTAAGTCTGGACGATTCGCGATGTGCAAAACCCACTTAGGTGATACATGACCAAAACCACTTGCTAACATGTTTTTCTCAATAGTAAGCCTTCGACTAATCAAATGACTTATAGTCGAAATGATAAATATAAACGCAGGTCGAAAAAAAAGGCTCCTAAGAGCCTTTTAATTTAAACCGTGCGACTAAATGTCGTTTGGTTTAACACGTGAATTACGCTTACGTTCGTTTTCAGTAAGGAATTTCTTACGGATACGAATGCTTAGCGGTGTCACTTCTACTAATTCATCGTCGTCGATAAACTCAAGAGCTTGTTCTAGTGTCATAACGATATGCGGTGTTAACGTTTGCGCTTCATCTGTACCAGATGAACGTACGTTTGTTAACTGCTTACCTTTAAGAACGTTAACTGTTAAGTCATTGTCACGGCTATGGATACCAACTACTTGACCTTCATAGATATCAGTAGCGTGTCCAATCATCATGCGGCCACGTGATTGCAAGTTAAAGATTGCATTTGTAAGTGCTTTACCAGTTGCGTTAGCAATAAGAACACCGTTAAGACGCTGACCGATTTCGCCACCTTTGTGTGGACCATATTCGTAGAATGTATGGTAGATCAAACCAGAACCAGACGTTAACGTCATAAATTCAGTTTGGAATCCGATTAAACCACGACTAGGCATGATGAAGTCCATACGAATACGGCCTTTTCCATCTGGAGCCATATCAGTAAGTTCCGCTTTACGGATACCCATTTTTTCCATGATAGAACCCTGATGCTGTTCTTCAACATCAATAGTCACTGTTTCATAAGGTTCTTGGGTTTCACCGTTAACTTCACGCATGATTACTTCAGGGCGAGATACTGCTAACTCGAATCCTTCACGACGCATGTTTTCAATTAAAATACCTAAGTGTAATTCACCACGGCCAGATACTTTGAATTTGTCGGCGTCGGCGAGTTGTTCAACACGTAACGCAACGTTATGTACAAGTTCTTTGTCCAAACGCTCTTTGATGTTACGAGAAGTAACAAATTTACCTTCTTTACCAGCAAATGGAGATGTGTTTACTTGGAAAGTCATTGTTACTGTTGGTTCGTCAACAGACAACAAAGGTAGACCTTCAACTTCTGATGGACAACAAATAGTGTCAGAAATTTTAAGTTCGCCAAGACCTGTAATCGCAATGATATCACCAGCATGGGCACTATCAGCTTCATAACGGTCTAGACCTAAGTAACCAAATACTTTACCTACTTTACCGTTATGTACAGGACCTGCGGCTGTTTGAATTGTCACTTGTTGGTTAGGCTTAACCGTACCGCGTTTAACACGACCGATACCAATTACACCTAAGTACGAGCTGTAATCAAGCTGAGAGATCTGCATTTGGAAAGGGCCATCAACATCTGCATCAGGTTCAGGAACTTGATCAATGATAGTTTCAAATAACGGCGTCATGTCTGTGCCAGTTACGCCTTCTTCATGAGAAGCCCAACCGTTAAGCGCAGATGCGTAAACAACTTTAAAGTCCAACTGTTCATCAGTTGCGCCTAAGTTATCGAACAAGTCGAATACTTGGTCCATAACCCAATCAGGACGAGAACCTGGCTTATCAATTTTATTGATAACTAAAATTGGCTTCAAACCCTGTGCGAACGCTTTTTGCGTTACAAAACGAGTTTGCGGCATTGGCCCTTCTTGCGCATCAACGATAAGCAATACTGAGTCAACCATCGACATGACACGTTCAACTTCACCACCGAAGTCAGCGTGTCCTGGAGTGTCTACGATATTTACGCGATAGTCCTGCCAATCGATAGCTGTATTTTTAGCAAGGATTGTGATCCCACGCTCTTTCTCGATGTCATTCGAGTCCATTACACGCTCTTCAGCGTTAACGCGTGAATCTAATGTGCCAGACTGGGCTAACAATTTGTCAACCAATGTCGTTTTACCGTGGTCAACGTGTGCAATGATTGCAACGTTTCTTAAACCTTTACGGTTTTCATCTGTCATTTATTTGAATCCTTAAATATTCAACTGTAATTACAAGTAAAGGCAAAACTGATAAAACAAAGAGCGCTTCAACTTGCTAACACATAAAATATGTGCGAAATTTTGCGCGCATTGTACCTACCTTCGAGCAAAGTTGGTAACGATATTGGTTATTTTTTGCGTTTTTATTGCAAAAACCCTAAAAAAAGTGTCATTATTGCGCGCTAAAATTTAATAAATGTTTATAAATTAATGACACTTAGCACCCGGGAATGGAGTGGTAATGAGCAAACTGTCTTTTTTTAATGAAGTTATATCGACGGTAATGGATTATAGCCTAGATCTCTTCGCTTACCTTGACAAAGAAAACAAATATGAATTTGTGAGTAAAAGTTACTCCAATTTTTATGGCTTTGAATCCAAAGAATTAATTGGTAACCGACCACAAAGTGTATTTGATACAGAAACGTACGAACAGGTAATCAAACCAAATTTAGATAAATGTTGGTTAGAGGCAGTCCCAGTAAATTATCAAGCCTGGCTTATGCCTAAAAAGGCCAACAGCCCTTGCTATATGTATACAACGTATTTGCCGCATATATCGAAAACCACCGGCGAAGTCGTGGGCATGATTGTGATGGCAAAAGATGTAACGGAATTCAAACGTGCCGAAGGTCTTTTGTCAAAGTCAGCAAATACCGATGCACTAACAAACATTCCAAACCGATTATTTTTAGAGAACAAACTTTCTAAATTAACAAAAAGCACCGCCCGTCGCTCAGACCGCTTCGCATTGATGTTTTGTGACTTAGACGGTTTTAAACAAGTAAATGACACCTATGGTCACGCCGTGGGTGACAAAATATTGTACCAAGTCGCCAATCGCTTAAATAAATTAGTTAGAGATGAAGATATCCTTGCTAGATATGGCGGTGACGAATTTGCAATTTTGATCACACCTCTTCTTGATGAACAAATCATTTCAATTATTCAAAATAAAATTGAGGCGGTTATTTCCAAGCCATTTGATATTTCTGGTAACAAAATTAGTTTGGGGATGAGTATCGGTGTTGCGATATACCCTGATGTAGCGACAAGCAAAGAAGCGCTATTTGAAATTGCCGACCAACGAATGTATAGCTGCAAAAATGCAAAAATCTAGGAAAATACAATCATTGGTCTAAATTTAAATAATAATGTGGTAACGTACTTTTTGAACTAAAATTTCCATTTATGGAACATAACCTAAATATAGCCAAACAAATATGAATGTAGAATTTATTAACCCATTTTTAAGTTCACTGATGAACGTACTTGAAACAATGGCAATGACAAAACTTACCCCAGGCAAACCAGCTTTAAAGAAACAGCAAATCTCTCGTGGTGATGTTTCTGGCCTAATCGGTATGGCGTCGCCACAAACTCGAGGTTCATTATCAGTTACTTTTGAGGCTGGTTTAGCGCTGGCCATCATGGAACGCATGTTAGGCGAACGTCCAGATTCAATCGACGAAGAAGTAACAGACATGGTTGGTGAAATAACAAATATGGTTACCGGCGGTGCAAAACAAATTCTTGCTGAAAAAGGCTATGAATTCGACATGGCCACGCCAGTGGTCGTCTCAGGAAAAGATCATACAATTAACCACAAATGCGAAAGCACAACGTTAATCATTCCATTCACATCAGACGACGGCAATGCCTATATTGAAGTCTCTTTTGATGTATTAGAACAAGGCTAACTTTAAAAGCAGCCGCTCTAAAGCGGCTTTCAAAGGCTTAAGGAAGAAGCATGAAATTCCGCTCGCTTTATTACCTCACAACGACTTTATTACTTACCTTATCAGGTTGCAGTTCAGACGAAAAATCAACTTCGGACGACACCAAAGAAGCAACTAACGATGTCATAATGAATGCCAGCGCCTATTCAAAGGCAGAATTACAGGCCCATGTTAATTCATTAATCGATATTCGCTATAAAGGCAAAACAGACACTGCCGTTTTAAATTTAGAGAGTGTTCAAAGAGCTTATGTATCAACTTTTGGTGATAATGGCTCATCTCTACCTGATTTTAATGTCGATTCAGTCGCGCCAAGAGCAGACGCAAATGGCAATATTGACATTTCTTTTGCCTGTAATTATGGTGGTTCGATTGCCTATTCAGGTAAGTTGAGTAGCGATCAAACTGGCAATATTAGTATGCAATTTATTGACTGCAAACAGGATTACTATTCCCCAGTACTTAACGGTAATGTCGCCAGTGAAATTAGTAATAGCATCTATGAGGTCGCAGGATTTTACTTTGATAACTTCCGTTGGTCTCGTGATGATGAGTCTTATTCTTACACAGGTTACGTCTTTTCTTCCCGCATAGAACAAGATAACCCGTATGAACTCACCTATACTGTTTCTTCAAAACTTTTAGTATCCGACTCAAATAATAACCAATACATAATTGAAATTGAGTCAGAAATAAATGATCAACTAGATTCCTTTTCACATACATATTCAGGCACTTTATATGATGGTGAATATGGGAAGACGCAATTTGCGTTGCTTAATAATAACGAAACTAATGTATATAGAACCATCACCTTTGAAGCCGATAAAACCATCAAAATCGAATTTTCGTATGATCACATCAAATATCTCGAAGATGCCAATAATGACAACATATATGAAACCGGCGCTTACTTTGGCTCTAATGATGAATTAATGTATGCTGACCTCAGCGAAAAAACACTAGCCCCTATAGACTTACTTTCACTGCCTCCAAGTGTTAATTCCCCTAATGTTTATGATTATTGGAATCTATTTACAACATCAGATATCGTGGCAGAACAGGGTTATTTTTCAGACCCGGATACCCCAGAAAGCGAACTAACACTTTCATATCGTTGGTACATAAACGGCCAAGTTGTTGAGAATAATACCTCAAATACTTTACCCGCATTTACGGCGATTTATGGTGATTCAGTCGAAGTCAGCATGGTTGTGTCGGATGGCGTCAATATCATCGAGGGGGGTAGAACTTCCTTTGAAATACAAGATTCACCAGCAATTTTACAAGTAAGTAACCTGCCAAACGCTGCTAAAACCGGTGATTATCTACAGTTTAGTGCAGTGGTACAAGACCCCGACTTTAAGGAAAGTAACGGAGTTGCCGCCTCACTTATTTCAGCACCTGAGGGGGCTACTATAGATGAGAATGGTACTGTAAGTTGGAATGTGGCGGGGGACATGATGTTCTCAAGTCAAGAAGTCGACTTTGTGTTTGGATTTGTAAACGAAGAGGCAAATTCACAACAATTCAGCCAATCAATAACGGTAACAGCTGATAAACCATTGCCAATTGCAAGCGCTTCTTTTGATATTCCTAGCACCAATAAATCAATGTGGGTAGGTGATTTTAGCGGCGACGGTAACAAAAGAATCTTGACAACAAATTCTAGAAAGTCCGTATATTTACTTAAAAGTATAAATGGCGAATTTAAGCATAGCTGGCTTTATCCCTATGCGTTGCCAACAGCTGGCAATATAAATCAAGTCATCCCCGTGCAATATGATGATGATGTTGAACTGGAGATATTGGTGGCTACCGAACGTGGGATCAGTTTAATAAATGGTCTTACAAGCCACGCAATCGCCCTATTAGAAACTGAAGGTTATATATCAAGTATCGACATTGCCGATTTAAATGCTGACGGTTCGTTGGAGCTCATCTATCTCATTAGTGATAGCAATTATTCTAACAGCACAAAACTTATAGTTGCCCCACTTCTTACCCCGCATGTGACTTTGTTTAGTACTGATGCTCTTGACTCTATGGACTTTTCAATTGCCAATACCGATGAAGACGACCAGTTAGAAATTGTGTTGAGTAACGGCTTAGTCTATGACGGGAAGACGTATTTAAATGAATGGCTTAGCAGTAACAAATTTGGAAGTTCCATCGTGTCAACGGGTGATTACAATGGTGACGGAATTGATGAAATTGCTGGCGCTGACAGCTGGGGAGCAATCGCCCTCTATTCAGCCGTGAACAAGTCGCAACTGTTTAGTTTCGACAATTTTAATACGTGTAGTATAACAACTGCAAACATCGACGATGATATGGCAGATGAGTTGATCATTGGAGATTGCCAGTGGGGGTCAATTACGGCTTACGACTTTGTAAATAATGCCCTAGTTAAAAAGTGGTCGGTCGACATGCAGGAACATGGCTCAAAATCAATAGCTATCGGTGACGCAGACAACGACGGAAAATTGGAAGTACTGTGGGGTTCTGGACAAAGCTCAAGCGGTGAAGACGTATTGGTTATTGCGGACATCGAAGACGGGATAGCAACGGTAGATAACTGGACCCGAACAATACAATTAGATAGTTATAGCAGTGCAGGCTGGGCATCAACCGATGGTAATAATGACAGGGCGATATTTTTTATCCCAGAAACGGGTAGTGGATACGATGGCAGCAGAGTATTAGAAATGACTGATACCGGCGAGTTTCAACTCAGTGAGGAGATTTCTTCGAATTGGGATAGAAGCCGTTATGCTATTGCTACCGATTTTAATAAAGATGGTATTGGCGATATATTTCTACCTTCCACTGCGCTTTACGATGGCTCATTTTCGGCATTACAACTTAACGACTACTCGGAAATTTGGTCATTAAATGGTGATTACGATTCAGATATCGGGATAATTCGGGCCTTCGACTTAAATAATGATGACTATCCAGACGCAGTTTACATGGACGGTACAAGCCTAAAGGCAATAGACATTGAAAATCAATTATTCATCGCGAATTATACGTTCAATAATGGGCTCAATGATTTTGAATTAGATTACAAAGATACGGCTTATTTCTATGTTTCTCACGGTGACAAATTAAGCGTTATGAAACTTGTTGATGGTGCGTTATCCGAGCAAAGCTTCATAACTGAAAATTGTGGTCGACTTGAAATGATAAATTTTGATACTGACCCTGAATTAGAATTAGCTTGTATCGTATCGACTCATTATTGGAATACCGAAGGTAAAAAAATAGTCATTTACGATACTGACAACAGCACATTAAGCGAGATTAAACGTATTGAACTTCCGTTTGTTGTTTTAGACATGGCTGTTGATTTAAGCACCACATCAGAGCAGTCATTAATTATTACGACACAGCAAGGGACAGATTCTAGCGTGTGGGATGATGACAATAAATATCAAATTAGAAAGATCTCTCACACTGGGCTTCTTGTTTGGTCTAGTGCCGCATTAGTCGGAAAGCCAACGCCACACGGTCTTAAAACACGATTAAAAAATGACAAGTTAGAGATCCAGCTATCTACAAACGACGTCATGTATTGGATCAAATAAACGAGATGAGCAGTAATTGGCAAACTCAAATCACATTAAAGCCTCGCAAACGTGGATTTCATCTGATTGACGATGAAATCCTTGTTCAATTACCTAAACTGACCCAAAGTCAAATTGGTATTTTGCATTTGTTTATCCAGCATTCTAGCGCATCAATAACAATAAACGAAAATGCCGACCCTACCGTAAGAGTTGATATGGAGTCACATTTTAATAAGTTCGTACCTGAAAACGCACCGTATTATCGACACACCTATGAAGGTTCAGATGATATGCCAGCCCATATTAAAGCGTCCACATTGGGCAGTTCGGTTTCGATACCTGTAAACCAAGGCCGTTTGTTATTAGGGACGTGGCAGGGAGTATATTTAGGTGAGCATCGCGACCATGGCGGCAGTCGTCGGATAATAGCGACTTATGTTGGGAGTTAAGTTTGAGATCACAAATTTAGTAGCGGTTTTAATTGTTTAGCATTTGGATGTTGCTTAGACAAAATCAAAAAAACGGGAACTGATTTTAGCTGATCAAATTCTAAATCGATATTTTCACTGTGCTTTTGTGGGTTGTAATAACTCAAAAAGTAGTCAAAGCGATCTGTTCGGATCAATTTAGAAGCAACGGCAAAGTCATCCACTTTGTAATGGTTTGTTGATTCGGTAAATTCAGGGATATTAAGAAAGTAAAAATTACTGTCTTTCAATGAAACCGTTGATAACTTGGCTAATTCATCAAAGCTAACAATTTCAGCAACCACTTCACGTCGAAAAACGCCAACATTAATATAATACAGTGGTTTTTCGCTAATCCAAAAAGCCTCAGTTAATGCCTCATTAGGTTGAGCTGCAGTCGAAAAATCAACACGACCACTGTGTAGCGCCGCAATCCCCCTCGCCATCGAGTTATATTTAAAATCGACAATATGCCCGTAAAGATTAAAATAAGATTGGATCTTATCTATCCCTAAGCCCTCAGCTTCACCGTCACTACTAATTTGCTCATAGGGTGGCAGAGACGAATAAAAAACACGAAACGACTCAGCAGATACCGTCAGCTTGAAGCTCAGCACAAAGATGAAAAACAATACAAATACTTTGGTCATGTAATTACTTATCCCAGTAGGCGGCGTACCCTATAATAGTACTAACCTAACACACTGTTATATCGAATGGGGTAGCTAATTTTTAGGCTGTGAATAAACAAACAAGAAAGTTGTCACTTAATTAAAACGACCGTATCTGAAAAATACAATCCGCTATGGCGGCTAACGCAAAACAAATCCAACGGCAATTCGATTGATGACAGATGAATTACGTATTCAAAGCCACTGTCTGGGCAAACCCGCAACCTATGGCTAGTTCAATGGCGACTTCCATGACTAATACGAAAAAAGGCAGTAATTCGAAAATTACTGCCTTTTTAATATCTTCCTCAATAAGGGAAGTATAAATTTATAAGTCTATCACTCGTAACGAGTCGTTAGACTTATATTATTTAGCGTTGTATTTACGACGCACAACTAATGCTAAACCAGATAAAAACACAAGTAACATAGACGGTTCTGAAACGTTAACTGCTTTATCTACGTCAATCAAAAATGAAAACTCTGGAGCTTGTTGATTAAAGTCAATTGACACCTTACGATACAATTCATCACTAGCAACTTGATCTAAGTATGTCGCTGAAACATCTGTAGAAATCCCATTTAATGCCGCTTCAAAAGCTACAAACTCACGTCCTACACCACTGTTATTTGGTGCAAATGCTGAAGTTAACTGGGTATCAAAAACTAAATCTGTACCAAACGCATCTAGTACAAGTGACTCTAATATATCACTTCCGCTATAAACAAAAGTCCACAAGCCATAAATATTTGGTAAATCAAAATCACCACCAGTAAAACCTTGCTGTACTAGTGACCAGTCAGAACCAGAAACGCCACCACTTAATCCTTCACTAGCTACGATATTTTCTTGTGCCGGTGTTAAGCCTCCACCAGTCACTGGATTCAAAGTATTCGTTAACATTGCCCAATCTAAAGTTTCAGTGCCACCTGATGTATTTAATGTGACTTTAAGGCCAGTCATATCTGCACCGGTGATCAAAGTATCATAATCTGTTATTACACTTGCGTTTGAAAATAGAGTCGTCACTGACAAAGCAGCCCCAAGCATCCATTTGTTTAACATTTTAGATTTTGTATTCATTTTACTCTCCATTTTTACGACAATTATGTAATCTTTATATCTACTTGATAAAAATCACTTGTACTCGGATAGAGCAAAAACCAAACCAACATTAAATTAACTTTAAATAACAGCAGGTTAAACATATAAAACACAAAAACACGAGCAAAAAACAAGCAATTGGTAATGCCACAAATATTGGCTGTAAAAAAAGCCGACAAACATTAGGTTGGAAAGTGTTTAGCGCTCAAATTAATTTCAAAGAATTAGTACCTAAAACCGCTACAAGCCATAGCTTTAGAGGCCAGACTAAGAAAATCCCAATATTATAAATTAGAAAAATTCTTTCATATGACTAAAACCTGTCTTTTTATGTAAAAAATACCGACACATTCATAAGAGAAGCATTCAAGAGGCGTTTGGGATTTATAAGCATTTTGTGTAGATTTGTAGTATTTGAATACTACAAATCATTTTAGCCAGGTTGATATCGGCCCTATTTTATTTGCCCTTAATTTCTATTCAGAAGAAATAAAATGAACGAAACACTGGAAAACTGCTTTATTTTTTATACTAGAAAATACACTCACAGTTTAGTTTCAATTTTATTAACATCACATTAAAAAGGTTCAACTATAAATTGTTGAACATTTTGGGCTAATTGATTTGTCAGTCTTTGTCTAGCTTCCTTACTTGCCCAAGCAATATGAGGTGTAATAATTAGATTGGGATGGGTAAAGTTAACAAGTGGATAATTTATATCAGGTGGTTCCTGTCTGATCACATCGACAATAGCGCCACCTATAACGTTATTAGTTAACGCTGCCATTAAGTCGGCTTCATTTACTATGCCGCCTCGAGCTGTATTAACAATAATTGCACTGGACTTCATTAATTCAAATTCAGTAACCGCAATTAAATTTTCAGTTTCTGTTGTTAACGGGCAATGCAGACTAATGATATCAGACTTTGCAATAACATCATTGAAGGCTGTGCGGCCTTCTCTAACCTTATCTAAGCCTTTGTGTTCACTTATGAGGATTTCCATATCAAATGCCCGAGCAATATTCTCTACAGTCTTTGCAAGCGTTCCATACCCTACTAACCCAAGGGTTTTTCCAGTCAGTTCCGTGATAGGAAAATCAAATAAACAAAAACTGCGACTCTGGCTCCATTTACCCTCTGCCACTATTGCATTGTAATTAAGTGTATTGGTAAGTAATTGCATAACACTAGCAAAAACAACTTGAGCTACTGAATTACCGGCGTAATTGGTGACGTTTTTTACAGTGATATTATTTTTATCTGCTGCGACCATATCGATATTGTTCATACCGGTTGCAGCCACGCAAATTAATTTTAGCGTCGGCAATTTACCAATAAGTTCGGCATCTATAACGACTTTATTGGTTATTATAATGTCGGCTCCAAGGCTTCGTTCAAGCACCTCTTCGTTTGATGTGAATGAAAAAAACTGCCAATCTACAGGTAAAGATTTTAGTTCAGATATGTCTATATCTGGGCCTAATGTTGCTGAATCTAAAAATACCCCTTTCACGTTTTTCTCCAATTATGAAAGATATCAATCGTTCAGTTATACCACTTCGATTCTGTCTCGCATAAAAAAACCCGCAAAAAGCGGGTTTCATTTAAATTTGTAACCAGTCGCTAAGCGCTACTATTTACCTTTTCTATTTTCGATTAAACGTGGCACCACACTCGGGTCAGCCAAAGTACTGGTGTCACCTAAACTATCGTGTTCATTTGCCGCAATTTTGCGCAAAATTCGACGCATTATTTTACCAGAACGCGTCTTAGGTAAACCGTCTGTCCATTGAATTACGTCTGGTTTGGCTATTGGACTTAAGTCTTTAGCAACCCAATCGCGCACTTCTTTAGTCAGTTCGTCTGTAACTTCAACGCCGTCTTTTGGAATTAAATATACATAAATTCCCTGACCTTTTATGTCGTGTGGATACCCAACAACAGCCGCTTCTGCCGTTGCAGCATGTGCAACCAACGAGCTTTCAATTTCAGCAGTACCTAATCGATGGCCAGATACATTTAAAACATCGTCAACTCGACCTGTGATCCAGTAATACCCATCTTCATCACGGCGTGCACCGTCACCAGAAAAATACATGCCTTCATAGGTAGAGAAGTACGTTTGCTCAAAACGTTCGTGATCACCAAATAACGTACGAGCCTGACCCGGCCAACTGTCTAACATAACTAAATTGCCTTCGGTTGCTCCTTCAACAATTTCGCCTTCATTACTCACTAACGCAGGTTGGACGCCAAAAAATGGCCGCGTAGCAGAACCCGGTTTTAAGTCTGTTGCCCCAGGTAAAGGGGTAATTAAGATGCCACCGGTTTCCGTTTGCCACCACGTATCAACTATTGGGCAGTTTTCATTGCCAATTGTTTTGTGATACCAACTCCATGCTTCTGGATTAATTGGTTCACCGACCGAGCCTAATAATCTAAGGGATTTTCGATGAGTTCCAGCAATTACCGCATCACCCTTTGCCATCAATGCTCTGATAGCTGTTGGTGCGGTATACAACACATCAACCTTATGCTTATCAACGATCTCACTTAATCGAGAAACATTTGGGTATACAGGGATCCCTTCAAAAACAAGTGTGGTTACGCCATTGGCTAATGGTCCGTAGATTAAATAACTGTGACCAGTTACCCAGCCTACATCTGCACCGCACCAATAAATATCACCAGGTTTACAATCAAAAACATATTTATGCGTTAACGCTGCGTAGACTAAATATCCGCCGGTGGTATGTAAAACACCTTTGGGTTTGCCCGTCGAGCCAGAGGTATACAATATGAATAGTGGATCTTCAGCATTCATTGCAGTGGGTTCGCAAACAGCTTCACAATCTGCTGTTAACTCATGCCACCAAATATCTTTGCCAGCACGACTTGTTGTTCCGTCATGCCACGCAATGTCTTGGCCAGTATATTTAAAACAAACAACCGATTCTAAACAAGCAGTGTCTGGACGCTCTAAGGCTTCATCGACATTGGCTTTAAGTGGGATCAAACTTCCACCGCGGAAACCTTCATCAGCGGTTATAATTACCTTCGATTGGCAATCATTTATGCGGTCAGCAATTGCATGGGGAGAAAAACCAGCGAAAATGACAGAATGGACTGCGCCAATCCGCGCACAGGCTAACATCGCGTAAGCCGCTTCTGGGATCATCGGCATATAAATAGCAACTCGGTCGCCTTTTTCTATCCCTAGTTTTTTTAGGCCATTCGCAATTTTTGCAACTTCGTCGTGGAGTTTCTGAAATGAGATATACTCTGATGCTTCGCCATCATCACTCTCCCAAATAATAGCGGTGTCATTGGCACGGGTTGCTAAATGGCGGTCGATACAGTTGTAACTTACGTTTAACTCTCCATCTTCAAACCATTTAATATCAACATTGCCTTTCGCAAAACTGGTATTTTTGACCTTAGTAAACGGCTTGCTCCAATCTAGATTTTGCGCTTGTTCTTGCCAGAAACTATCAGGATTTTTGATCGACTCCTGATACATGGCTAAATACTCATCATTATTAAGCAAAGTATGTGCTTCATAATGCGCTGGAACTTGGAATATATCTGTCATGTCCCTCTCTCTTATTTTTGTTAAACCCTATCGGTAGCTAGCCTACTGGCTAGCTATTTAACGAGTTGGTATTACCAACTTCTTTTTTTATGTCCAATCAATCCATAATATAGAAGGTAACCATAGCAGATGAAACCAACTAAATAACCTAAGCTAGTCTCTTCTGTTACATGGGCGATCTGACCAAACGCCAAAGGTAGAATCGCACCACCTGCTATACCCATTATCATAAGTGCTGAACCCTGCGCTGTATACTTGCCTAATCCATTAAGAGCAAGCGGCCACACCGCTGGCCAAACTAAAGCATGAGCCAGACCAAGCATAGCAACAAACGTTACGCTATCAGGGATCGTTGCTATACCGCTCCAACCCCACAAAACACTAGATATTGCATGGCTTTCAACCGACGCAGTTAGTACGCCAACCAAACACAACATCCCTGCTATTGCAGAACCCAGTAAGGCTTGTTGTTGACTAATATAACGCGGAATACATGTAGCACCAATAACATACCCAATAACCATAAAGACCATAGTATAAGAAGTGAGGCTGGCAAAATTTTCGACGTTCAACGCCTGACCATATAAACCAATTGTGTCGCCTGCGATAACTTCGATACCGACATAAAAGAATATAGCCACGGCACCTAGAACCGTATGTGGAAAAGACATAATGTTATGGGCACTATCATCCTCTGCATCATCTTCGAGCTCAAGTTCTGGCAAGTTTGAAAACTTAACAAAGGCAACAAGCAAAGATAAAGCGATTGCCATACCGATATAAGGCACGATAAGCGCGTTAGACAACTCGTCAATTTTTGCCGCACGAGACGCCGCATCTAAAGAAGCAATATGTGTTTCAGAATAATCTCCCATCCCTGACAAAACGAGCGCCGTGAATAACATTGGAGCCAAAACACCGGCTGCTTTGTTAATAAGACCCATAATACTTATACGCATTGCAGCGCTGCTTTCTGGGCCAATTTTAACAACATAAGGATTAGAGGCAGTTTGCAAAATAGTTAAACCGGAACCCAAAACAAACAATGCCGTTAGAAACACAAAATAATGACCCGTTTTAGCTGCCGGAATAAACAATAACGCCCCCACAACCATGACGGCTAAACCAAGTGCCATACCATTTTTATAACCCGTTTTATCCAATAATAATGACATTGGAAAGGCCATCACGGTATACGCAATGTAAAACGCAAATGTCACTAATAAGGCCTGAAACTCATTTAGCTCACATATTATTTTTAAAAATGGGATTAAAGAGCCATTTAACCAAGTGACGAAGCCAAAGATAAAAAACAACACACCGATAATAACCATCGGCATAAAGTTCGATTTTGCATCCGTAGCCGGTTGCGTGGTTGATATTGAAGTCATATGACTCTCCCAATTTTGCTTTTATTTGTAGTTATAGTTATTTTTTTGTTATACAAAAATCCCCACATAGTGAGGATTATATTAAATTAATTCGTATGGACTAACTCGCCTAAGATCCACGTTTTGGTAACGTTAAAGTCGTCGGTATAAAGCGTTAGGTCGGCGTTTTTACCGATTTCTATGCTGCCCATAGTGTCGGCGACACCAAGGTATTCTGCCGGATATAATGACGCCATATTGAGCGCTTCAGATAGTGGAATATTGCAATGCACAACCGCATTTTTGACCGCTGTAATCATATCAAGTGCTGAGCCGGCCAATGTGCCTTCCGGCGTCGCAAGTTTATCGCCGTCGCGAATGACCTCCACACCAAAAAATTCAAAGCCCTGTTGGTCACTTCCAACGGTAGACATAGCGTCCGTGACCAGTAAAAGTTTTCCCTTGGGCTTAGCTGCATAAGCCACTTGCGCTGAACCATAATGCATATGATGCCCATCAATAATAATGCCACACCAGGCTGCATCGCTTTGTAACGCTGCTCCCAACACACCTGGCTCGCGGCTCGTAAATGGGGACATGGCATTAAATAAATGGGTAAAACCATCGGCACCAAGCACTACCCCTTCTTTGGCTCGCGCAAAGGTCGCATTGCTGTGCCCAAGAGAAACTTTATTCTTGGTTGAAACTAAAAACTGAATGTCTTCGTCTGATACGTTTTCAGGCGCTAGGGTGATAATTTTTACGCCCAAATCTTGTCTAGAAAACAGCTCGCGTTCGACATCACCAATTGGTCGAACTAAGCTTTCTTCATGCACACCCTTTTTAGGGATAGACAAATGTGGGCCTTCATAATGCACGCCAAGGACGCCAGGTAGGGAATTGGCTATGGCCTCTGCCGTCGCATCTGCCGCCTGAATCATAACCTCTGCAGTATCAGTAATTAAGGTAGGAACCATAGCAGTAGTACCAAACTTGGCATGCGCTGCTACCATAGCTTTTAACGTCTCTATTGTGGGCTCAAAGTTAAATAATTTACCGCCACCACCATTCACATGATAATCGATAAAACCAGCAGTTAATGTTCCTGTCAATATTTGAGTCTGTGGTAAAACCCCATCGTGAATTGCCACGATTTTGCCATCCTCAACTTCTAACGTTTTATCACTAAGAAATTGATTACCATCAAATATTTTGTCTGCTGTTAATAACATAGCTACGCCCACATTTAAAAAAGTTATCTTAGCCTGTTTGGTTTATTAAGTCTTAATAAACCAAACACCTTCTATCTATAGCGTTTTTGTGACTTTGTTTAAGCCAGCCGGTGCGTCTGGGTCAACACCACGACTCACAGCGACATTCGCTACATCAATATAAAATCGCTGTAAAATAGTCAACGGCGCAATTCGATTTGGAATAGTATTACTTGTTTGTGAAATGTGAGACACAGTTGCACCACGTTTTTTCACTTCGTTAATTTGTTCGTCATGGCTTTGTTTTGACTCATCATCGATATCTAAGCTGATAATGTCTAACCCGCCCTCAACTAATGTCACCGGACCGTGCAAAAATTCTGCCGATGAAAATGACTCAGCCTGAATACCGCATACTTCTTTTAGTTTTAATGCAACTTCACGTGACAAGGCATAACCAAAACCACGCCCCATAACAACCAAGTGGTCAACATTAGTCAAAGATTCTGGCTTGAGTTGCACTGGTTCATCAACTGTTTTTGCAAGAACAGCAGGTAATTCGTCCACAGCAGCAATTAATGCTGGGTCGTTTTTCCAATGCGCCACTATCTGTAAAAAGGCACTTAAGGTTGCAAGGTAACTTTTGGTTGCTGCAACAGCTTTTTCTTCACCAACATTAAGTGGGACGACAACATCTGCCAACTCAGCCAATGGCGAAGTTTGATCATTAACAAGTGCGATACAAAGTGCACCTTGAGCTTTAGCCAATTCAGCCTGAGATAAAATGTCTGGGCTGCGACCCGATTGCGAAATAACAATTACAGCGCTACCGGCTAAACTAACTGTTGAACCATAAACACTTTTGACCGAAGGGGCTGCGGCCACTACTGGTGTTCCAGTTTCAACTTCAATCAAATATTTACCAAAAACACCTGCGTGATCAGAGGAACCACGGCCAACCATGAAAACAAATTTTGGCGCAAGGGCACGTAGCGTTTCACCTAGTTTTTCAACTACAGCTTTGTTTTTCTCTAATTGCTGTTGAATGCGAGCAGGTGCTTCTCTTGCTTCTCGTTCCATAATGGTATTTGTTAACATATTTTTATTCCTACGTTAGGTAAATGTAATGCTGGTTAAAGCGCTTTAATTTGTTGCTGTGCAAAAAATACCGCACCTATTTCCGGTGGCTGTTTTGCCGGAGTTAACTTGGCAACAACATCAGCGTCTAAATATTTTTCTACAAGGGGTGACAACCCCCCAATCAATGACAGTTTTACGTCTCTGCCATCCAGTAATTTCTTTGCAAGCTGTGAAAGATATTGAGCCCCGGCTTGCATAATTGCCAACGCATGAGCATCTTTCTGTAGGGCATGTTTAACAACAACAGGCGCTAACTTACCAAAATCGGTTGGGCTATACCCAGAGACAAGTTGAGCAAGATCTACAGCTTTGTTTATTTTATAAATCGATACTATTTCGTCGATAAAATCACTTGTTTTCACCAAACCTTCCATCACTCTTAAGGTCAACTCAATTGACTTAAAACCTAACCATGCACCGCTACCAGCGTCGCCAACTGGGAATCCGTGACCCCCAAGTTCAAATAATTCGTTATTTTCAGACACCAATGCACTCGAACCTGTACCTATAATCATTACTGCGCCATCTTCGCCACCGTGAGCGCCGATACAAGCAATATGTAAATCAGTGGTGTAAAAAGTATTTTTAAAAGGAGATGCCCACAGTTTCATTTCATTCATGCAAGCTTCTAAATTGAGGCCAGCAAGTCCGATACCTGCGATTAGGTTTGATTTATATTCTGCAGGCAAACCGGCTTGAGCCAGTGCTGCATCTGTAGCTTCTACAATATGTTTCTGAGCCTGAGCAACACCACGAAGCGCATTTGCTGGACCAGATATAGCATCACCTATAACACCGTCTTGTTCCGAATAAAGAACAGCTCGACATTTACTTCCGCCGCCGTCGACACCTAAATAAAGCTGTTTGTTATTATATTTATCTTTACTCATCTTCAATCCAACAAATTCTATTTTTGTTAAAAAAACGCTCATCCCTGAGCAAACTTCACCACAACATGAAATAACACTTTGCTAGCAATAAAACCCAATATGGAAATTTTATTGCCCAGCCATAAATGACAGCGCTGTCATTTAAGTTATCACAACAATAAATAAGATCAAGAAAGATTCGTGTAATTTTTTATAAAAAACTATATGTCATTATAAAATAGTAAATTTTTCTACCTAATTAAATAGATGGAAATATGGAAAACTTGGATATTTGAGTCTGAAATGAGTGCAGAAATTAGGTGACAAAACCATTCACAGCTAAGTGCATTAGTCTTTCATTTAAAATAATTAAGAAATATCAAACAGTATAAAACTGGAAATGAGACAATTTTGAACACCATTTTATTCGATTTTTTTGGTTCAAAGCAAAACTAAACACAACCCGACGATACGCATAGAACGCAAATAAAATAGGCTTTATAGGTAAATGCAGTGCAATAAGTCACTGCATTTACCTAGCTCTAATGTTCTAACGAACGGCTATTGATCGGCCTTTTCGGCTACCATCTAGTGTTGTTGTTCTAACTTCTACTAACCCGCTAACAACGGTAGGACCAGAATATAACTGCCAGTCACTTTGTTCCGTCCTATATTCGACCGGTAAGCCAAAATACATAGTATTTACAAGCAATTGACCATCCTGAATTACAGCACCTGGCGTTGGCAATCGATAAAAAAGTCCAACGCTGTCAGCTTTACTAAGCGTTTTTTTGCCGATGTGGTTTGAAAACCTGATCCAGTCTTTACCCTGGGAAAGTCGCTTATCTTTGGTAAAGTGATTTGTATCAGGTCCGTATACCGCACCTTGATAATTGTAATCAAGTTCCCAATTGGCTTTATGCCATGCTCGTTCCGCAAGTGCATATAGCCGTGGAAATATCATGTAAGACGCCTGGTTGTCGGTACGTACGGTCTCCGACCACAACTGCCCCTGCATACCGTAAAATTTAAATTCTTTGCCCATTGGCTGCTGTTTTATCGTGCCATCATCGTTCAGTTTTTTTGTATCGTCTGCGACATAGGGGTTTTCTTCTCTATCCAACCAATACTCGGCATGAGCGGGTAAGTTTTCTGGCATCATGCTAAACACTTTTCGGGAATTGAGGCGACGCGCAGCCCAGTAATAACCACGTTCATTGGCATCTGCTTCATATGGGAAATCGAAATAAAGAGCATCTGGCGATGACACAACGAGTTGCCATCCACGATTAGCCTGTTCATGCGCCGCACTATGTCCGCCCCAAAATAATGGTGTCCACGCGTTTGATTGCACCACTTCTGGCATTCGCCTTGCGTTGGTATGACCCATACCATCGTTCCAGCCCGCCGCTTCAATATTACGCTTAGCCAACAGTTGAGAGACTCGCTCGACAAAATAAGCTGCGATATCTTCTGCTTCGGAAATGCCCATCACATTGTTTTTTAGTAAGGCTTCACACGCACTTGACTCTACCCAAGCTCCGGCAGTTTCGTCAGCACCAATATGGTATTTAGTTAATGGATTACCTGCTTCAGCGTGCATAATTTGCAGTTCATCAACTACTTTTCCAATAAAGTCATACGACGAATCCATGCACGCATTAAGCGTATTGTCGTTATAAAATTGGATTGACTCATACTGAGTTGTATCTTCTATGTCATGTAACAAATACTGTTTTGCTTGCTCTAACTTGCCCTGTTTAGCAAGGTTTGAATAACGCACTGCCATTGACTTTATTGCAGCTCGAGAATGGCCTGGCATGTCCATTGATGGAATGACTTGAATATGTCGTTTAGCCGCATAAGCCAGTATTTCTTTATAGTCTTCAAAGCTATAATATCCATTCATCTTCGAATCACGATTTGGCCCTACTCCTAATTGAGGCAACAAACAATTTTTCTCCGTTGCTTCATGACAACGAAATGCGCCAACATCGGTAAGCTCCGGTAATCCAGGGATAGCGACTCGCCAACCTTCGTCGTCCGCCAAATGAAAATGAAATTTATTCAATTTATACGCGGCCATCTGATCTAACACCGAAAGAATAAATTCTTTTGATTTAAAGTTTCGAGAAACATCGATATGCATCCCCCGGAACTCAAATCTAGGCTCATCTTCAATCACAATAAATGGCACCGTCAGGGAATTTGGGTCGAGTAAACTCGCAATAGATTGCAAGCCGTAGAATGCACCAACTTCTGTAGAAGCAACTATTTCAATTCCACTTCGCGTTGTTGCCAATTGGTATCCCTCTAGAGATAAGCCTGCGGCTTTTGTTAGAACAACTTTAAGCCCGTCTTCGGCTTGCTCAACACCCAAATAAGCCAGTCGCTCAATTGCCGCTTCGATACCACTGAGTTCAATTCCATTAACCTCGATCGCAATGCCACGTGTGAGATCGAGGTTACCTGCCATACGCGGGGCTTTAATAGATTTAGGGGTTGGTAAAATTGAATACGTCACATCAACGTTTTCATAAAACTGGTTATTTTCTTGAAACAGCCATTCAGCAGTCGCAGGTGACGTATTATCGGCTGGTGTACGCTTAAAATGTTTATCGTCCAAACTTAAAGGCACAACGTGGGGCAGTATTTCCAATCCAGTTTCCACATCAACTTTAGGAACCGTACTCTCGATGAGAAAGGCATTATCCGTGCTATCAACCAAATAGTAATTCGGCATACGGTCCGTTTGAGATAATGCCCAAAAGCCAGCTTGAAACGGAATAACGTAAACTTCACCAGCTTTAAAGCCAGAAAACTTTTCGGTTGGGACTAGTTTGTGGAGATCACCGTTAATATGAACAATGTCAAACAACTCGCTGGAGTCTTGTTGGACAGGTGACATATTACTGAATTTAATTTGCCAGTTACGTTCAATAAACGATTCCGGAGAGGTCAATACAAGCTCGGCTTGATAACATAGGCCATCTACTTTGGTTTTATCACACTCATCTGTAGAACGATTTGTAATGACTCGAGTTTTCACATCCAAAATTGCAGCAAACTTTTTTGCACTAATGGGCTCAGAACCAACTGATGCTCCGGACGAAGCGGACATTGAATTAGAATCACAGCCAGTCGCACCTGCTAAGGTTGCTATTAAAATAATCGCAGAATGTAAAACGTTTTTCATCATAAATACCCAGTAAAAGTCGTTCAGCTTTGCGAAACACTGACCCTGAATTCGCAAAATGTCGCAGCTAACGCTGCAAATATCATCGCATTAAAATTGAACATACCAAATATAGACAACGCTGTCATTAATATTTATTTAGCTAATATCAAATTCATAATAAATTGTTTAAATTCAGTCACAAACACATAACACCAAGCAAGAGAGAGAACAAAACCATCAAAAACTGGTTGATATTTTGTCAAACAAGCGTAATTTATGAACCACCAATGACAACGCTGTCTATTGTCGCAACGCATTCTCTGTTTGATGGATAAGTTAGTAAAGAAAGTCAAGCTACGGCTTTTATATTAACTCCGCGTTGTATACCTGAGGCGATTAGCGTCTCTGAATAAATACATTTTGGGTATAGTAGTATGAAAAACAAATATAGCCTTAAGCTAATAACCACGTTAATTCTCGCTTATGTTATTACAGCATGTACCAACAGTGATGATCCTAAAGTCATCCAGGAAGTTGAACTGACTGCTGAACGTGACGGCCATTCTGTTGCTAGATTATGGAATGAAGTCGTGCTCGATGCCATTCGCAACGATTATGCCCGCCCAACGGTTCATGCCAGAAACCTATTTCACATTTCATCAGCGATGTATGACAGTTGGACCGCATACAGAAAAACTGAGACACCACTGCTTTTTGGCCAATCACTCAATGGCTATAACTGCAATAAAACCGATTTTGATGTGCCAGTCGATACCTTACCGGCTCAAGAAAAAACCATAAGTTACGCCACATTTAGCCTGTTGAAGCATCGTTTTGCGACGTCCCCTGGTGCTGGTTTTACTCTACATCAAGCTGAGGAACTTATGGTTGAGCTCGGTTTTGATTCAACATTTACATCCATCGATTATCAAAATGCCACAGACCCAGCGGCTGCGCTTGGTAATTACATTGCAAATTGCTATATCGAGTTTGGTTTAACTGACGGCTCTAACGAACAAAATGACTACGCAAACACTGTCTACAAACCAGTCAATGCCGACATAAAATTAAATTACGAACTCGCTGGTAACCCGGACATTACAGACTTAAATCGTTGGCAACGAATTGCATTGGAGAATTTTATCGACCAATCGGGGAATTTAGTCACCGACATTCCAGATTTTTTAGGCGCTGAATGGGGGCAAGTCGTGCCATTTTCATTATCTGAAAACGACAAGCAAGTTTTCCAGCGAGACGGATTTGATTACCAAGTATTCCACGACCCGGGTTCACCGCCACTAATTGATAACGAATTATCCGACGAGTACAAATGGGGCTTTGCTCTAGTTGCGATTTGGTCAGGACATTTAGATCAAAGTGATGATGTTATGTGGGATATTTCTCCGCGTAGCTTAGGGAACATAAACTCATTTCCAGAAAATTTTGAAGACTTTGACCAATTTTACTCATTGGTTGATGGAGGTGACGCAAGTCAGGGTTATTCCATTAACCCAGCAACTGGCAAGGAATATGAAGAACAACTTGTACCAAGAGGCGATTACGCACGAGTATTGGCAGAGTTTTGGGCGGACGGGCCAAAATCTGAAACCCCTCCGGGTCATTGGTTTGTCATTCTAAACTCAGTAAGTGACCACCCACTTATGGAAAAGCGCTGGGCTGGAGAAGGCGACATTTTGGGTAATTTGGAGTGGGATATAAAGACCTACTTTGCAATGGGTGGAACCATGCACGACGCTGCTGTTACTGCTTGGGGTGTAAAAGGCTGGTATGACTATATTCGTCCAGTGTCAGCAATTAGAGCAATGGCCGACTTAGGCCAAAGTACCGACCCTTTGCTACCTTCTTATCACAAAAATGGACTACCTTTAGTACCTAATCACATTGAATTGGTAAATGCTGGTGATCCACTTGCAGGCGACAACAACGAACACATTGGTAAAATCAAATTGTATGCATGGCGCGGACCGGCTTATATTGAATCGCCGGCAACCGATCAAGCTGGTGCGCAATGGATATTGGCGGAACACTGGTGGTCATATCAACGTCCATCATTTGTTACACCACCATTTGCCGGTTATGTGTCAGGCCATTCAACATTTTCAAGAGCAGCAGCAGAGTTAATGACCTTAGTCACGGGAAGTGAATATTTCCCGGGCGGGATGAGCGAATTCAAAATTAAGGCTAATGACTTTTTAGTGTTTGAACAAGGCCCAAGTGCAGACATGACTCTTCAATGGGCAACTTATCAAGATGCTTCGGATCAGTGCAGTTTATCTCGCATTTGGGGTGGAATTCATCCACCAGCAGATGATTTACCTGGCCGTAGAATGGGTATGAAAATTGGTCCTGAGGCATTCAATAAAGTGCAATCGATGTTTAACGGAAACTAAATGATGAAAAACCAGTTACTGTTTAGTCCTATAATCATTTTTACAATACTTGCCTTATCTGGCTGTGGTGGAAGTGATTCTTCATCTACAAATAACAAGCCAGTTGTTGAAGAAGACAAACAACAAACTGTTGTACTTTCCTTTTCTGATGCCACATCAACGACGGGGATTTCACTATTTCATGCTAATCGATTTGGTTCTAATCCAACGATGCCCTCAATGTTTGCTGCAGGGGTCGCAACGGAAGACTATGATAATGACGGCGACTTAGATTTTTACTTAATTGCCGGTGAATCAGGCACCAACAAACTTTATCAAAATCAAGGCAATGGCAGTTTTGTCGATGTGGCTGAAACCGCAGGTGTCGCCATTGAAGGTGTCAAAGGCAGTGGCCCCGTGTTTGCTGATTTTGACGGTGACGGCTTGCTCGACCTATTTATCGGTTCAGTTGATTACGACCCTATATTTGTATTTCAAAACATCGGCAATGGTCAGTTTAAAGATGTTACGACTGAAACCGGATTGATATTAACTGCGCCCAACACGGTTTCAGTAACAGCGGGCGATATCGATTTTGACGGTGATTTAGACTTATTTATGAGTCACTGGGGACACGATATCGATGACGGTGACAGTCTAGAGTTAATTTGGCGTAACGACTCTAATGTCGGCGACATTAAGTTTGTTGATATCAGTAATTCTATGGGACTTAACGACGCCTATTTTAACCAATTTGATACTGAGTCTAATCCTGATGGCGAAGAAGATTCTTCATTTGTGCCAAGTTTGTCCGACATCGACAATGACGGTGATTTTGACCTACTACTGGTCTCAGATTACGGCTTAACCAAACTGTTTCGCAATGACAACGGCACATTTAATCAAATTATTAGTGACGCGTTAATCGACCAGTTTGGAATGGGTTCAGCAATTGCCGATATCGATAATGACGGCGACATGGACTGGTATGTCACGAGTATTGCTGAACGGGAATACGACGGCGAGGACAAAAACCCAACTGCAGGTTACCGCGGCAATACCTTATATTTAAACGACGGTACAGGTAACTTTGCCAATGCGTCGGCAAGTAGAAAAGTTGCTGACGGCGGCTGGGGTTGGGGTGCGTGTATTGCTGACTTTAATAACGATGGTTTGCCCGATATTTATCATGTAAATGGTTGGGGTCAAAATGGACAGTTATTTTCAATGTTTCAACAAGATGAATCACGACTGTTTATCAATAATGGTGATAATACGTTTAGCGATATCGCAGCAGTTTCTGGTGTTAATGACACAAATCAAGGGCGAGGATTAAGCTGTAACGACATGGATAACGACGGAGATATCGACATTGTCATATCCAATAATCAAGGCCCGGCAAAGTACTACAAAAATCAACTGACCACAGGTCATAGTTATCTTAAAATTAGATTAAAGGGTAAAAACCCTAATACCGCAGCGATTGGTGCTCGGGTTCAAGTAACTACGACTGACAACCTAGTTCAAACTAAAGAAGTCAGACTGGACAATAATTTTGTGTCACAAAACGCCAACGAACTGCACTTTGGTTTTGGTCAATACAATGGCCAAGTTATTATCGACGTTACTTGGCCTGACGGCTCTATAACCCAGCAAAAAGGCGTTAACCTCGGACAAGTTCTTGTTATAACTAATCAGTAATCTAGGTGCTACGTAATAGGTAATAGGTAATAGGCACTAGAATCTGGATGGTAGGGGCTTAAGCCCCTAACTGAAAAACGTCATTAGATTAATGACATTTTATCTGGCCACTTGTCGCCATATATGGATTGTAAATACTGGTTGTGTTGCGGAAAAACATCTGCCACTAATTGCTCACAATAACCACGGGAATTTTTATAGTCCAATACGGGTTTCGCTGCAGGCGCAACTTGCTCTAATTTAGTTGTAAATCGACCCACCCCCATAAGTAAAACATACCAAGATGGTCTTAGATAAACGAGACCATCATCTAACTCGTTTAAAACTGACTCGAAGTCACCATTGTCATCCCACACCTTCAACAGTCGTTCTAATCGCTTGGATTTCAATGCATTACGGCAATCTGCCCAGTACGCAGAGTCGTCACGAGTATTTGTTACGTAGTGAGTCACAATGTAATCTCGAATACCTTCCATCATTTTATTAACATTGCTGTTAAAGCTCTCTTGCGCGGCTAAATGATTACGTTGTTTGTTAGGGGAGTTATGTTCAATATGCACATAATGTTCGATAAAATTATCTATGGTGTATTGCACTAACATCAGTGCAGTAGCCTCAAGCGGTTCGATAAAGCCTTGAGACAATCCCACTGCCAGACAATTGCCTTTCCAATGATGTTCTATTCGGCCAATTTTCATTTTTAGGCGGCGAGCTTTTATCTCGGGTTTATCTTCAATGCCTAAGTGTGCTCGAAGTTCTTGTTCTGCATCGTCGTCTGAAATGTATTTGGAGCTATAAACATAACCGTTACCATAACGATTGGTCAACGGTATTTGCCACGCCCAACCACATGTCAGCGCGCTTGAGCGAGTCTGGGGTGTGATAGGCTCATCGAGGTTCAAATCTGTCGCTATGGCAATTGCAGAATCATTAAACAGGTTGTCTTCATAGGATATAAAAGGTTCTGCCAATGCCTGTTGCATTAATAAACTTCGGAACCCTGTGCAGTCGACATAGACCTCAGCAGTATGACTTCCCGCATTAGACTGAACAGAATTGATATACAAATTATCATCTACATTGACGTTTTCAATATCGGCTACGATATGTGTTAACCCAAGACCAATGGCGCGTTTTTTTAGATATTCGCCCAATAATCCAGAGTCAAAATGGTAACCATAATCAATATTTAGGTCGGGGTATTTATTAGAGATTGGCGCAGAACAATCACGTGCCATTTGGGCTGTGACAAAATAATGATCTGGGTGGGCATTCGCCTCTACACCTGATCTTTGCAATTTAGCGTTATGAAAAAATGGTTCGCCAGGCTCAATGTCCAGCTCTGAAAAAAATGGATGAAAATATTGTTCATGCCCTTTGCGTGTGGACCAGTTTGGAAAACTTATTCCAACCTTATAAGTCGCATTACATTGAGGCATCCAATCACTGTCTTTAATGCCAAGTTGGGCGAAAAAGTGTTTTAAATAAGGTGTCGAACCCTCGCCAACGCCAATGATCCCGACATTATCTGATTCTATTAAGGTTATATGTGTTTTTGGCCAACGATGCTGAAACATATTTGCCGCCATCCAGCCCGCCGTGCCACCACCACAAATTAAAATAGATTTAGGATCCAAGGTACTACCTCATAAAAATGAAAAGGCCAATCAAGTGATTGGCCTTTAATGCTATGTTGGAGTTGGTATTAATTCAAATTAAAATTTGAAGTTTGCACCAACGTAGAAGCGACGACCATTTTGGCTTTCAGTCGATACAACTTTTGTACCTGTGTACTGATAGCCAGCCACATCACCGTCATTAATTAAGTAGTTGTTAAATGACTCGTCCGTCAAATTAACCACTTCAAATTTAACTGTGATGTTTTCTGAAACGTCATAGCTGATTTGCGCATCCATTTGACTAGTTGCGTCACGGAATGTTGGACCAAATTCAGTTTGCGTTGTGAAATACTCACTACGGTAGTTGTAGTTCAAACGTGCGCTATATGTATCCGTTTCGTAGAACACACCTAAGTTATATGCATTTTCAGAAACGTCTGGGAACTGAACGCTACCATCAACCATAGTTACGTTACCATCACCGTCGACTTCAGCAGATGTATATTTACCTTCCGATGCGTCAACAAACGTATAGTTAGCAAAACCACCAAACCCATTATCGAAAATATGTTGGACTTGTAGTTCAAAACCTGAATAACTAGAGCTGTCACCGTTATCTGGGCTATTCAATTGGTTGTATTGAACACCGTTGATTTCTTTTTGGATGACATTGTTGAATTGGAAGTCAGTAATATCTTTATAGAAATACGTTGCAGCCAACAACGATGATTCAGTGAAGTAATATTCCATACCTAAGTCATACGACGTCGCTTTAGTCGGTTTTAAATCTGGGTTACCAGCATCACCACGACCTGTTTCAGGCGTTAAGTTAAATGCAGGTGCCATAGAGAAAGGCGAAGGTCGAGATATTGTTTTAGATGCCGCAGCACGTAACAATAAATCGTCAGACAAAGTATAAGTAACATTAACACTTGGTAATAAGTTGCTGTAACTATTATCTATGGCAACAGCTGTTGCTGACGCGTCATAACCGTTTGAAGTCGCATCAGTGCTAACATAACGAACACCGAAGTTACCACGGAAATTATCACCTTCAAAGTTTGCCATGGCGTACAATGAAGTGATTGTTTCTTCAATGTTAAACGAAGCTAACGGTTGGAATTGATCGCGATTCAAACATGTTGTACCTGCATCAACTAACGCAGATGTACAAGCAGGTTGAGCATACAAAGCGTCAAACATTTTAGAGCGGTCTGGATCAAAATACGTCTGGCTTTGTAACGAGTTACCCGCATGTTCAATGTTAAGTAGGTCTCCTGACCAAAAATCAGACACAGGGCCTAAACTACCTGCACCCCAACCAGCAAGGTTAGACAAGTTGTCTTGATGACGCTCTTGTTCAAAACTACGGTCTTTAATTTTACCGCCAAATTTAACTTGATTGATTAGACCTAATTCTAGATCCATCGTTACGTCAACTTGTGCGTAATTTTCTGAGTCGGTAACTTCATTGTACTGGTTGAAAATACCACCTAAGTACATTTGGTCTGTTGGGTTAGACATCCAAGGGTTTGCCCGTTCGAAGTCAATCGCAGGACCATGTGATGAAGGATTTGGATTATCAAAGATAATACCAGCGCGAGAATCTAGTGGATCTGCCCAGAATTCAGTAAAGAAGTCATAAATATCGCCTTTACCCGTTGTTGTACCGGCTTGGAAATGCACTTGACCAAAATCAGCTTCGTAGTTCACTTCAAAATCAAGTACCTGAGTACCCATTTTTGAACCATCACGATAGATATTATCGTAAGCTAAGAACTGAGGTACCCATCCACCTTGAGCCGGATCGCCGTAATATTCAAGATGCGTTAAATAACCACCAGATGTTGTACCTTCGCGAGCATAATCATCACCTACAGCGATACCACGGAAAGGAATACCAATCATATTTGAGTTTACGTTTGACGCTTCCATTTCAGAAAATAAGTAATGAACACTTACATCAAGTTGATCGGAAAGCATCCATTGAGCCGTCATATCAAAGTTTACACGTTCGCGGTCTTGTTTAAATACCGCAGAACCTACACCCCAAGGAGTTGAGCCTTGTTCTTGTGGCGTGTCATTTTTAGGTGGTGTAACCGCGATTCTCGCAATACCAGGGCCAAACCAACCAAAATCAGACTCTTGAGAATGACGTTCTACTGTTCTGTTTTGTATTGCCGCTGAAACGTTAATACCAAATGTTTCGTCTTCATTTAACCAAGCGGTTACGATTGAAGCACTTGGATCCCATTCGTCAGGAAGTTCAGAGTACTGCATATCGACAGAACCAGCGATTGTGCCTGACTCCATTTCTAATGGTTTGCGAGTATTAACGATTACCGTACCACCAAGCGCACCTTCTTCGATATCGGCTTGTGGCGATTTGTAAACTTCAAGGCCACCAACCATTTCTGATGCTAACATTTCAAAGTTGAAGTTACGGCCAGTATTGTTTAGTACAAACCACTGAGCAGTACCAACACCTTGACCATTCAATAATGTTACGTTTTGATTAGGGGTAAAACCACGAATTGTTACGCCTTCGCCTTCACCAAAGTCACGGCTAATCGTTACACCAGGAATTCGAGATAACGTATCTGCAACGTTTTTATCAGGGAATTTACCGATATCTTCCGGTGTGATTGTATCTACAATTGCCATTGCAAAACGTTTTTGATTTAAGTTTTTCTTAGTACTGGCACGAATACCACGTATTTGAATAACTTCAACATCGTCGTCAGCTTTTACTTGTTCATCAGCTTCTGCGGCTGTAACTGCTGTAGCAGTAAGTGAACTAGCGATTGCCAACGCTAATGCGGATAGTTTAAGACGAGAATTTTTCATAATGGCTCCCAAGCTCATCAATATTGTTGTTGTTTTTTTAGTACACTAACTTTTATTTAAAATGACAGCGTTGTCATTAAACTAATACAAGATTATTTAAAAGGCAATCGTATTTACAAAAAATAGTTCATTTTTTTACCACAAAAAACCACATCTGTTTGTATTTATTATCATTTAAGTTTTATAAAATATTTACACTTTCAATCAAAAACCAAATAAATGAACAATAAAACATCAAAATTGGCTATCGTTGTCAGACTCCACTGTGCTAGTCTTAGCTTGCAATCAGAGGAATCACTTAATGAAAATAACTATTAGCGAAGTTGCGGAAAAAGCAAGCGTGTCAATCAAGACTGTTTCGCGTGTCATTAATAACGAACAAGGTGTCCGCCAGGCCACTAAAGACAAAGTACAAGCAGCAATGGCAGAGTTAAACTACCGTCCGAGTCAAGCGGCCCGTAGCTTAGCTAGCACTCAATCGTTTGAGATAGGCTTTATATACGACAACCCTAATGCGTATTACATAATCGATATGCAAAATGGTATTTTGGATGTTTGTCGTGAACAAAACTTTGAATTGCTGATCCACCCCTGTGACGCCCACGCACCTAATATAATTCAAGAGATTTTACGCTTAGTAGCACGCTCAAACCTTGATGGTTTGGTATTGACGCCTCCTCTTTCAGAAAATCAAAAGCTAATTTTCGAACTTCAAAAAAAAGGCGTGAAGTTTGTTCGAGTCATTTCAGGAAAAGGCTCATTAGAGCAAGCAAACCAATGCGTTTATGTTAATGACCGAGCGGCAAGTTTATCTATCACTGAGTACTTAATTGATTTAGGACATAACGATATTGCGTTTATTTGTGGTGACCCTGAACATAAGTCGAGTCATGAACGTTTAGAAGGTTATCAACAAGCCTTAAAACAACGTGGGATCTCGGTCAAACCGAATTTTATTGTCGACGGTGAATACTCATTCGAATCAGGTGTAAATGGAGCTAAACAACTGCTCACGTTGAAAAAAATGCCAACCGCCATCTTCGCAAGTAACGATGAAATCGCAGCCGGTGCATTATTTGCGTGTCGATTAGAAGGTATCGATATTCCGAACCAAATTTCTATTGTTGGATTCGAAAACAGTCCATTCTCTAGACAAACTTGGCCTAAGCTAACAACAGCAGAGCAGCCGACATCCTTGATTGCAAAATCCGCAACTGAATTGTTACTTAAGCAGATCCGAAACCAAGTTATTGAAGATGTTATTGAGTTTAATCCAACTTTACTGGTTAGAGATTCAACAACGGCGTTTAGTCCTAAATAGCATCGCATAAAAAAGGCGTCTGATAGACGCCTTTTTTAACATTAAAACTCCCGCTACGCCTTATTCCATAATGACTGGGAACAAAGACAATATCAGTAATGTCGCCATCGAGTAATTAAACACTTTCAATTTGACAGCGCTAGTCAAAAATTGTTGAAGTCGGTCTCCAACAACGACCCAAACCGTAATCGACGGCAAATTAATGGCCGCAAAAATTAATGACACCCAGATTACAGATATTAAGTCTCGTTCGGGCGCATAAACACTAATTGCACTTAACGCCATGGTCCAGGCTTTTGGATTAACCCATTGGAATAAGACAGCTTGCATAAAGGTCATTGGCTTAACACTACCACTTTCTCTCGCGACAGCATTACCAGAACGCGCGATTTTTACAGCAAGATAAGACAAATAGACAATACAAAACCATTTTAGAACAACATAGCTTTGCGGCACCATGTCAAACAGTTGAATTACACCAATCCCCACCAAAAACACCATTAAAGTAAAACCACTGGCGACACCTATCATATGTGGTAATGTTCTGCGCCAGCCAAAGTTCACTCCTGAACTTAATAACATCAAGTTGTTGGGACCTGGGGTGATTGACGAAACAAACGCAAAAAGTGCCAACGTCATTAACGTTTCCATTTGAGCTCCATTTAAATTAGGACGTTTTTCACTTGCTCAGCTTCGTTCTGTTCAAGTGATTCTGAATTAGTAGTTTACTGCGCTTCCAATCGAATTAAATTGCGTTTATTGTTTGTATAAAAGATAAATTGCAATTAATCATGAAATTAGACCGATACAACCAACAAATATTGCGCGAGTTAAAATCCGACGGCCGGATCGCCAATATTCAACTTGCAGAAAAAGTGGGTTTATCTCCTTCCGCCTGTTTACGTCGAGTTCAGGAGTTGGAGCAGTCCGGCGTTATTCAGTCATATCGAGCTGTGTTAAATAATCAGCGTTTAGGGATTGGCTTTGTAGCCTATGTCACCGTTGGATTAAAGACTCACACTAAAGACGCACAACAAGCCTTTGAACAGGCAATATCAGGCTCTACCGAAGTATTAGAGTGCCATAATGTCACTGGGGCTTTTGAATATTTACTGAGAGTCGAAACTCAAGATTTAGTGAGTTATAAGACGTTTCACACTGACGTACTTGGGGATTTGCCACAGGTCGCAACAATAAGTACACATGTGGTAATGGACTCTCCTAAAGATGAAAGACAATAACTGATTTAAGATTAATTCGGAGTCAAAACGTCATTTTTCAGTGACACTGACATTCACTATTTTAACCAGTTTAGGCGCTGATATAATTACGTTTTACTCGTCGAGTGATACCGCAAAACAAGGTATAGCTAATAGTAGACGCACAGATGGCAATTTCTTCTGCTGGTAATCCCTCCCCCCACAAGACGACAGAATCACCAATATTTACATTGGTTAACTCACTAATATCGACAGTAATCATGTCCATGGAAACGCGACCAACTAAAGGCGCTTTTTGGTTATTGATTAACACTGGTGTGCCATTTTGAGCATGTCGTGGATAACCATCTCCATATCCAACGGCCACCACGGCTATCGTGCTATCTTTATCTGCAGTCCAACCACAACCATATCCAACGGTATGTCCCTTTGGAATAGCATTAATCGCAATGATATTAGCCTTGAATGTCATTACGGGGCGAAGGTCAAAATCTTGAGATTGACTGCCTTCAATAGGCGATGAGCCGTAAAGCGCAATACCGGGACGAACCCAGTCTTTAATTTTATCAGGACGAGACAAGATCAATGCTGAATTTGCGACTGACTGCTGTCCTTCAAGTCCTGAACAGGTTTGTTCAAACTCGCTGAGCTGCATCTCGTTTAGTGGATTCTCTAAGTCGTCAGCGCAGGCAAAGTGCGTCATTGAGATAATATCGACACAATGTTGGCACTGTTCTAATTGTTGAAAAGCGGTCTTAAATTGTGTTGGACTAAATCCAAGTCGATGCATACCAGTGTCTAATTTTAACCAAACGGTTATCCGCTTTGATGTTTTTAAACTTAAAAATTGTTCTAGCTGCACTGGAGTATGGATAGCGACTTGTACCCCACTTTGCAACGCCCATTGATATTCGTCTAGATCAAAACACCCTTCAACCAACACTACAGGTTTATTTATTTGGGCATCAACCAACTCTTTTGCTTCGCTCGCCCGCGCAACACCAAATGCATTCGCTGCGGCTAAACTTTGGGCAACCGGCACAATGCCATGACCATAACCGTCAGCTTTTACCATAGCTAGTACGTTAGCGTGTTTTACCCGCTTTTTGATCTGCGTTAAATTGTGGTTTAGCGCAGACAAGTTAATGTCTACTGTTGGCTGATACATGATTTAGTCGTCTATGAAAGCATTGCCAGCATAATTATCGAATCGAGAATAATGCAGTTGAGTTGTTAACCTAATTCGCCCAATTGGACCATTACGGTGTTTACCAATAATAATCTCTGCCGTACCTTTGTCCGCTGAGTCTTCGTGATAAACTTCATCACGATAAATAAACATGATTAAGTCAGCATCTTGCTCTATTGAGCCAGACTCACGTAAGTCTGAGTTGATTGGGCGTTTGTCTGCTCGTTGCTCCAATCCACGGTTAAGCTGTGCTAGGGCAATAACCGGAATGTTCAATTCTTTTGCTAAAGCTTTTAATGACGCAGAAATATCGGCAATTTCCAAGGTTCGATTATCTTTAAATTCAGGGGATCGCATCAGCTGAAGGTAATCGATCATTATCATGGATAGGCCACCGTGTTCCCGGGCGATACGACGCGCTCTAGAACGAACCTCGGTAGGCGTTAATCCCGATGAGTCATCAATATAAAGCTTACCTTTTTCCTGCATAATACCAAGTGTACTAGCCAATCGAGCCCAATCGTCATCGTCTAAGTTACCGGTACGAACTTTAGTTTGATCGATTCGACCTAGCGACGCCAGCATTCTCATCATTATTGAGTCAGACGGCATCTCTAAGCTAAATACAAGTGCTGGGTAATCTGAGGTAAGTGCTGCCGTTTCAACTAAATTCATAGCAAACGTGGTTTTACCCATTGAAGGTCGAGCGGCCACGATAATCAGATCAGATGGTTGAAAACCGCTGGTCATTTTATCGAGATCGGTGAAGCCACTTGTTAAGCCCGTGATACCGTCGTTGTCGGTACGCATAAGTTCTTCAATCTTATCAACGGTAGAAGTTAATATTGATTGTAGGTCTTTAGGTCCGTCATTTTTATTTTCACGCTGCTCGGCGATTTTGAAAACCCGGGATTCAGCAAAGTCCAATAGTTCTTCACTGCTCCGCCCTTCGGGGTTATAACACGCGTCGGCCATTTCATTGGCTGTGCCGATAAGTTCACGGACAACCGCTCTTTCTCGAACAATTGCAGCATAAGCTACAATGTTTGCTGCACTCGGTGTATTTTTGGCAATTTCCCCTAAATAAGAAAAGCCACCAACGCCTTCAAGTTTTTTATCTTTTTCTAAAGCTTCAGATACCGTGATTAAGTCAATAGGATGATTCTGGATCATCAACATGGCCATCGCTGCAAAAATATCTCTATGTTGCTTTAAATAGAAATCACCTTTTACGACTTTTTCTGCGACTCTATCCCACGCATTATTGTCCAGCATCAAACCACCTAAAACCGATTGTTCGGCCTCAATAGAATGCGGTGGGACTTTTAACGAGTCCACTTGAGCTTGTTGTTCTCTGGTCGGTTTATAAGACGATTTCGCCATTTAATACTCTGCTGGTTGAGACATTACGAGGGGTAATTTAGGCATACTATTCTAGGGATTTAGACGCTTGATAGCAACTTATGTTAGTGATTTAAGATCAAAAATGGGGCGAGTTACTTCGCCCCTAATGGGACAACTTCAAAAGTGTAACTTGCTCTATTTTCCGATGCGAATGTCGCCGTTTACAGTATTAATTTCAACTTCAGCTTTACCACTACCTAGTGTAAAACGGAGTGACTCTCCCGGACCATATTTGTCTTTTCTTACTTTATCTCCGCTTAAGTTATTTTCAATATCACCGCCAGAGTGGGCTTCAATTCTAAATTCCGCAGAAATATCGCCACCAAATTTAAGGTCAGTATCGCCACCGACTGAAGTGATAAATAACGTTTTGATGTTAGAAAGATCAGCTCGCAAATTGATGTCACCGTTCACGGTACTTATCTCAATTTCTTTGATGGACTTTAAGTCCAAGTCCATATCACCATTAACATTGGTGATTTTTAGCTCGTTAACTTTACTGTTGGTATTAATATCGCCGTTCACGGTTTCAATTTCCAAGTCACCTTCGCTACCAGAATCGTCAATTTCACCATTAACCGAATTCAAATTAATATTGCCCTTTAATCCTTCCGATTTGATATCGCCATTGACTGTGCCTAATGCAATTCGGCCTTCTAATTTTGAAGCATCAATATAACCGTTCACTGTGTTTATCCGAGCGCCGCCTAATACATTTGCCACTTTGACATCAACAGTGACACCTTCAAATTTAACGCCGTTTTTAACGGGTATCCAAAACACCAATTTTGAGCCTTCTTCTTTCCAGTTGTTCCATTTTTGGCTTGGCATATGAACCTTAAAAACAACTCGTCCATTTTCATTATTTTCAAACTGATAACCCTCTGCGTCCTTATCCAGCTCACCAACAACCTTAACTTCGTTTTTATCCCACGTTTTAATTGTCACTTTACCTGATTGCACATCAATTAAGACTTTCCCGTTTTCAGTCGTCGTTAATACCTTGTCTACTTTTTCACCCGCGGCAACCTGACCGATGGACAAAACAAGCAGCGCGGTTATGACTAATAAGTTTTTCATAAATATACCTTGTTAACGTTTCATTAAATTTGTGTAAATTTGGATTGATGCGACTTACTGATCAATGCCAATTGTTGTTGATGGATCTGGGTTAACATTTTCATCAACACTGCGTCTTCTGGTTGATGAATAAGGGCTTTTTTCAAGGCCTTTTCCGCCAACTCCAATTCGGTAAGTGATGAACGCCAGTTTGGCGAGACCACATTGGTATTACTGACCCGTTGCAACAGTTGCTGTTTTTGCAATTCAAAACTGGCCGAAACCGGTGTTAACCAACTCGGTTCTTCAATTTGTTGATCGATACCTTTCGGCAATCCTAACCAAAGCCCAGTGACTAGCGCCACTGGAGCAAACATAGCCGCAACTTTAAGCCACGGAGTTGATTTAATTGTCGAGCTACTTAGTTCACTTGTTGTTTGCTGTGGCACATTTGTAATGGCTTGCTCAATACCAGCCCACAAATCTCGTTTTGGTGCCAATTCTGGTTCCAAATCGCTGATTAGGTCATCAAATTGTTTGTCTTTAGATGTCATCATTAATGCCCTCCCCTCGTTTGTGATTGTTCGTCTTCTGCCAATAGTTGCTTCTGCAGCAATTGCTTGGCTCTGTGATATTGCGCTTTACTGCTACCAACAGCGATCCCTAGCTCTTTGCTAATTTCTTCGTGTCGCCAGCCTTCAATAGCGAACAGCACAAATACCACTCGAGCTTGTTCTGGCAGACTAGCAATATGTTTATCTAGACCACTGCGGCTCAGATCATAATCCGAATAATCGTCAGATATTTCCTGAGCATCGAGGGCCTGTTGGTTTTTTTCGTCTGAACCAAACCAGCTGCGCCACCACGGCTTTTGTTTTCGCATATGAGAAATAGCAACATTACTGGTCACCGACTGTAGCCATGTTGAGAATTTGCTATCGCCACGAAAGTTGTGAATTTTCTGCCAAACCTGCACGTAAACTTCCTGAGTAATATCTTCTGCAATCTCACGGTCACCTGACAATCGTAAACTTAAGGCGTAGGTTCGATTTATGTATTTATCGTAAAGTTGTTTAAGTGCATTTTGGTTGCCTTGTTTAAGCAAAACGACAAGCTGTGCATCATCGTCGACACGATTGACATCAACCTGTTGAAATTGCTGAGGCGAAATTACGTTTCCAACCAAAATATTCTTCTTTTATTGTTGAACTACTGTGTTGTTATTTACTTAGTATCAGGGGAATAGAAAAAGGTTTAAAGGAGAATTATTTATTTTGTCAAAAAGCCCGTAATAGCGAGCTAGTTTCGGTAAACCAAAAGATTGAAAAGCGCTGCTTATCGTTAACAAAAAAGGCGCTTTCGCTCCTTTGTGTTAATCGTCTATTGCCATGGATTTGAGAAGTGATTCGTAGGCGACTCTAATTTGTGGATCGTTTGGATTCGATAACATATGTACGTATACAATTTCACCTTCACCATTAATAAATATTGTCGTTGGTGTACCCATAACGCTAAATTGCTTAGCCACGGCATCACCTTCAATTAGTACCGGCAAGGTTAAGCCTCGACTTTTCATTTCTTTAACAGGCTTTGCTCTTGGATTTTCCCAAAAACTCACCGCGTAAGTTGGAATACCTTTGTCCACATACCCCTTAGAAATGACATCTAAACCTGGTTGCAATTTTTTACAATAAGGACACCAAGTGGCCCAAAAATGCAAGACATAAGGTTTACCCTTTAAGTCCTCAGAATCAACCTCTAAACCTTGACCATTCGATAAAGACCAAGGCGAGGCTAGGTCTGGTAAAATAATCGGATTACCGTCTTCGTCAAGCTCGGGTTCATCAGCGTAAAGCGAAAAACAACAAATAAGCAGTAGAGTTGTGAGAATAATATGTTTCATTTGGGCTGACATTTCCTAATACAACGCGTTGTTGATATAGACCTCTAAAACGGCCTATATGTTACAAATACATGATGAAAAAATATTGGAGTATTAATTCGTGATTATACAAATAAATACGATTGCTATTTAGCTAACCAAGGTTTCTTATTAAGCGTTATGCTAATGTTCGTTGGCGTACGGTTTCAAACAAAATGACACCCGTTGCAACTGAAACATTTAAACTTGAGACAGAACCTGCCATCGGTATTTTAACTAAGTCGTCACAGTTTTCTCGTGTAAGTCGACGCATTCCAGTACCCTCAGCCCCCATAACTAAAGCCAACGGGCCAGTCATAGATTTTTGAAATACGTCTTGCTCAGCTTCACCCGCAGTACCAACAATCCAAACACCTTCATTTTGTAAAGACTTTAAACTACGAGCTAGATTTGTAACGACAAATAATGGCATAACTTCAGCTGCGCCACATGCAACTTTACGCGCTGTACCTGTCAATTTCGCCGACCTATCTTTAGGAACAATAACGCCATGAACACCCGCGGCATCAGCGGTACGGAGAACAGCACCCAAATTATGTGGGTCAGTTACCCCGTCAAGAATTAACAATAATGGAGCAATGTTTTGTTGGTTCAATCTGGCTAATAGATCTGACAGATCGGCTTCGTCTTTTTGTTTAGCTGCTTTAACACGAGCAATAATACCTTGATGCTGTTCGCCGTCACTTTTATCGTCTAATACTTTACGCGACATATATTGAACAGATACCCCAAGGGAATGAGCTTGGCTAATCAGTGGTGCCATACGGTCATCTTTACGATCTTTTAACGCATATACTTCAATTAGGCGCTCTGGCTCATTGGCCATTATGGCGCTAATGGAATGGATGCCGTAGGCGATTTCTGAACTCATATCTTACTTCTCTTATTGACTTTTTTTAGCTTTTTTGGCGGCAATTCGCTTAGCTGCACGCGTTTTAGGTTTACTCGTGCTGGCTTTTTTCTTAGCGTGTTTTTTCTTTGTTGCTTTTGGTTTTGTTGTTGGTTTTTTATTTTGACCAACCGCGCCGTCCGCAGAATTTTTCCCCTTAGATGTCCCTTCTTTTTGGGCCACTTCAGATTGTATATCGCCAGGCACGTCACCACGTTTCAAACGTTCTCTAATTGAACCACTGCGTCTAGGTTTAGACGGTTCTTTGCGGTCTTTGTCACTACTGCCTTTGCCCGTTGGGCGAGTATTTTTAGCCTGCGGTTTACGTGATTTTCCTGCCAACCTGTCACGCGATGAGCCCCGTGGCAAATCAGCCAACTCAAAATCAATCTGTCTTCCATCTAAGTCTACCGAACGAACTCGTACGTCTAACTCATCACCGAGTTTGAATACCTGACGTGTTCGTTCACCCACTAAAACATGGCGTCCTTGGTCATAATTAAAGTAGTCGTTTCCTAATCCAGTGATGTGAACCAGGCCTTCAATATGCAATTCTTTAAGTCTGACAAACACGCCAAATGAGGTGACAGAAGCAATAATGCCTTCGTATTCGCGGTCAATGTGGTCCTGCATAAATTCACATTTCAACCAAGACTCTACGTCTCGTGTTGCTTCATCAGCACGACGTTCGGTCTTTGAACACTGTTCACCTAAATGCTCTAATTCTTCGCTGGAATAAACGTAGTGACCAGACGTTTTTTCACCTTGTTTATGCAAAACGCCTTTAATTGCACGATGGACGATTAAGTCTGGGTAACGACGAATTGGCGATGTAAAATGCGCATAGCCGTCTAACGCTAAACCAAAGTGACCGATGTTGTCAGGCTGATATACCGCTTGGCGCATTGACCTGATCATCATGGTTTGAATAAGTTCTGAATCTGGACGATTCAAAAATGGATTAACCTGATCGCTGAGTTCTTTAGGTGTAGGTTGATCACTAAATGTCAGTTCGCCACCAAGTTCTGCTAAAAATGCTCGAAAACTAGCAAGTTTTGTTGGGTCGGGTTTGTCATGTACCCTAAATAGCGCGCCTGCATCATTTTTTTCTAGGAACTTAGCTGTCGCTACGTTGGCTAAAATCATACATTCTTCGATCAATTTATGGGCGTCATTACGCTCAACAGTTTCAACCGAATCAATTTTTTTATTGGCGTTAAAAATAAACTTAGCTTCGATAGTATCAAATTCAAAAGCACCACGTTCAGCACGTCTAAGTTTAAGCGCTTTGTAAAGATCAAATAAATCCATCAAATGCGGATAGACCGCTTGATAACGGTCAATCATAGTCGCATCACCAGCTAAGATAGCGGCCACTTTGGTATACGTTAGTCGGGCATGGGAATGCATGACAGCTTCGTAAAATTTAAAGCCTGATAATTTACCACTATCGGCGACTGTCATCTCAGCCACTAAACACAAACGGTCAACTTGTGGATTTAATGAACATAATCCGTTTGATAGTGCCTCTGGTAACATTGGGATAACTTGCGATGGGAAATATACAGAATTTCCTCTATCGATAGCTTCTCTGTCCAATGCTGAGTTATGTTTTACGTAATGAGAAACGTCGGCTATGGCAACATATAGACGCCACCCACCGGATTTTTTACGCTCACAATAAACCGCGTCATCAAAGTCACGGGAATCTTCACCATCAATAGTGACTAACGGTAAATTACGCAGATCAACGCGGCCTAACTTGTCTTGTTCTGAAACTTCTGGTGACAGTTTTTTAGCCAAGTTGACAATTGTGTCAGACCATTCAAATGGAATTTCATAATTACGTAGCGCGATATCAATTTCCATTCCTGGCGCCATATGCTCGCCTAAAACTTCTCTAATTGAACCAGTTGCACTTGATGATCTATTTGGACGCGATTCTATTTCGACAATAACCATCTGGCCATGTCGAGCACCGTTTTCTGATCCTTTCGGGATAATGATTTCGTGTTTAATACGACTGTCATCTGGTACTACAGATTGCACACCAGACTCAACAAAATAACGGCCTATTAGCGGCGCTGAACGAGCTGTGACTAAGTCAACAATGCGGGCTTCGGTTTTGCCTTTAAATTCGCCTAATGATTGCGCTCTTACGATATCGCCATGGATATAGCTCCGCATCTGGCTGTGGCTTATATACCAGTCGCTGCGGTTATTCTTAGCGTTTTCAGGTTGTAAAAAACCAAAACCATCGCGGTGACCAATCACTTGACCGACAATAAAATCTTTCTGATCGGGGATCGCGTATTTTTTAAACTTTGTAAATAATAACTGGCCGTCACGTTCCATCGCTCTGAGGCGCCTTTTTAAGGCAACTTTTAAATCATCGCTGGAGACCTGACAAATTTTCAATAATTCGCCATACGAAAGGGGGGAGTCGTTCTTTTCGATTTGTTCTAAGATAAATTCGCGGCTCGCGATAGGGGTTCCGTATTTAGCAACTTCCCGATCGTGATTCGGGTCAAATTTTGGCATTCAGTTTCACTTATAAAAATTAAAAAATAATGTTAAGTCGTTAGTTTAACACCATATGAAGACAAACAAGTTAATAACTATCGTTTTTGTCAATTTTTTTTATAAATAACGTTTAATAAAATGAACGCCTGAACAAATACGTTAAATTGGCGTGTGTTTCGCCCTCTTTAACGCTTTAGGATGCATCAGTTTTGCGAGTTTAGCCAACAAGGTGGCCACTTTTTGGTGGGTGGTTGAGTCTTCAATTATAGCGTGATGTAGCCACTTATAACTTTGTTCGTAATCATATGGGCTACCAACCCCATCTAAATGCATTTGTACCAACCTCATTTGCGCATTGAGGTTTCCTAATTCCGCGGCTCGAAATATTAACGTGTGAGCTTTATCGATGTCCTTTTGAACAAATATGCCTTCATGATAATAGCGTCCCATCTGTTCTATTGCCGCAACTAGGCCTTGTTTTGCCGACTTACGAATATAATAAATTCCCAGCTCTGCGTCTTTTTCAATGCAAACTCCCCACGCGAGCATGTCCCCATAAAGAAATTCATAAGCCGGTATATGGAGTTTTACTGCATGGTCTTCAATATCTCGATTTAACTGGCACCGATCGGCTTTTACTTTATCTAAATGCTTGTTTTCTTTTATTAAAGCTAACAATTCATCTTGAGTATAAATTTGCACGACTTTCAATTTATTCTCGTTATAAGAAAAACTATAAGCAGAAAAAACAAGCAGTAGTGTCAGAATATATTTCATGTGCGCCAGACCAAATTGTAGTGTTGCTTTCAATTAACCGATTTATTGGTTAATTGAAAGCAAGTACTAGGCCATTCCCTAAAGTAAGTTTTTGGCTTTAATCGGCCCTTTGGAAAAGTCGACGGGTGGAGAAGGAATAAATTTAGCTTTTGCCCCGCCATTTCGATTTTGAGGCGACGCTACGGCACTCGCACTACAACTGTCATTGGCAAGGTAATATAGCCCTTCTGCCAACAATGGATCAGAATCAACACCCCAATCCCCTGTAACGACATCATTCACTGGGCAGTCAACACTCAGACCATCAAAGTAGTCACCAAAGCCTACTGCGTTCTGAGTTTGGAAGTTAATTGCAAAAACCACATGGTCGCATATTTCTTCTGGATACATACCAACTGGTTTACCACAGGTATTTTCGCCTACGATGACAACTTCTACGAATGGGTCTAACGCATTGATAACTAATTCACTCGCTGAACAACTGCCACCAGTGGTTAACACAATAACTCTGTCGAGATTCATTTTTTCAAAGCCGGCCCCTAAACTAAAGTACGACGTTTGGTCGCGACTCGATTGTTTATCATTGTGAACGTACTTTACAAAAACTTCATTCTCAACTTCATCTCCCGCGATTTGAGTACTCAATTGCTTTGCGACACGGATTAAACCGCCGCCGTTGTATCTAACGTCTAATATCATTTCGTCGATGTTTTGATCAGCAAACTCATCAAACGCGACGTTAAGCTCCTGTTCAGATCGAGAATCAAACGAATCGAAAACGAGATATCCAACTTTCTTAGCTTCGCCTGCGATAGTGACATCTTTAACCTGAGTCGCCATTACAGTATTGGCCGTTATCGAGCCTTTACTAAACTGAGTATCTATTATTGAGCCGTCTGGTTTTAAAATTTCAACATCAATAGTATGCCCTGCTTCATTAGGGCCAAATACGGTATTCAACGTCGTTGTGCCTGCTGCAACCTGAGACAATATTGTCGCCATATCAACACCTTCGACGCCAACGATGGTATCACCGCGACGAAGACCATTCTGCGCTGCCGAACCCTCTTCAAAAACATATCTGATCTTAAGACCATCATTATTTTCTGTGGCCGAATGAGAAAAGCCATAGCCAAAGAACACTGACTTTTGATAATCGTCATATTCTGCTGTAGTCATTGCAAAGCTAAATCGGTCTTGAGGAACGCGAAGACTCGCAAGTGCTTCTTTGATATCAGAATGCTTTTCAGGGTTAAACGACTGTGCTAAATCGCCATACCAAAAATATTCATCGTCCAGAAAGTCATATAATCGATTGTTGGCATCCGGTGCTGAACACTGACCATAAGTAACGTCATCGTCAGTTTCCAAACAACCGGATAAGCTAATACTTATAAGAGCGACAAAGAGGGATTTTATGTACATGTATTTTATCCTTAAACTAATTCATCATTAGATTATCGAAAAAAACCTAGGAGTACATCTAATTATAGAAAGAAATTTCGCGAATGCTGTAAACAAAAAAGCCACCTTCCGGTGGCTTTATTTTAACTCTAATAAATTTAGGCGTTTTTTCTACGGTAATGAATACCCATCAAACCAAATACAAACAATGCAATAGACGCTGGTGCAGATACTGCAGCAAATACCGGCGTATAGTCGCGAATTAACCAACTACCACCAGCTAAAGGCGTATCTTTGTCCCAAACCCAATCAACCATTTCAGGTGCAGCGCCACCAATAAACTGGACAGCTTCTATTTCACCTGGCACACCAGCAACATCAGTTCCCGACATACCCATTGTAGCGAGTGCACCATTGCCTACGTCATCTAACGTGTTGCCAAATAATTGGATAAAATCAAACATATTACTTTCGTTTAAAATAGGTGTGCCTGAAATATCAGCAAAAAAGTTAAATGCCATAATTTGAATTTCAAACATTTGTGCGTAGCGCCAGCCAGTCGAAAACTCTGAAGTTTCGCTTAACGTGTCATCTAAAACTGAGTCCGCTAGGTCAGCGGTGATGTCATTGAAGCTTATGTCTAGCGTTTCTGTTAAATCTAACCATTCGGTCATTTGACCTTCGATGTTAGTAATCGTAGTTCTACCATTGTCGATAAATTCAACAATTGGAACAGCCTGGGCTTTACCCGTGACTAAAATGCAAAGCAACATTGCGATTGACAAAATTTTCATACAACAACCTCTAAATTAGGAAATGAACAATCCATGTTGAATAAACAACTATCATTCGTCGAATGTAGTTTTAATATATCAATAACAAAGCAATTAATGAGCCAACAAAAACAAACTCTTTAAATACAACAATATAAGTATTACCGAAAATATAAAAAAAGCCAAGTGTAAAATTTATCGACACTTAGTAAATACAAAAAAACCGCCATGATGGCGGTTCTTAAAAACAATTCTACTTACGAAAACGGGTTACGTAAAATCATTGTTTCATTTCTGTCAGGACCAGTAGATATGATATCCATTGGCACGCCAGTGATTTCTTCTAAACGTTTAATGTAGTTTTGCGCAGCTTGTGGCAAACCTTCAAAAGTTGTAACGCCAAAAGAGTTTTCAGACCAACCTGGAACACTTTCATATAAAGGCACAACAGCATCATACCCTTCAGCGGCCATAGGTGGAACGTCAACAACTGAACCATCTGCTAATTGATAACCTATACAGATTTTTATTTCTTCTAGACCATCAAGTACATCAAGTTTTGTTAAGCAGAAACCTGTAATTGAGTTAATTTGCACTGCACGTTTCATTGCAACGGCGTCAAACCAACCTGTGCGGCGTTTACGGCCTGTTGTAGCGCCAAACTCATGACCTTTAATGCCTAAGTGTTGGCCAACTTCACAATCAAGTTCTGTTGGGAATGGGCCTGAACCAACGCGTGTTGTGTATGCTTTTACAATACCAAGTACATAGTCTAAGTAACACGGACCAAAACCTGCACCAGTTGCAACACCACCAACAGTTGTGTTTGAAGACGTCACATACGGATATGTACCGTGGTCAATGTCAAGAAGTGTACCTTGGGCACCTTCAAACAAGATTGACTCACCAGCAAGGCGTGCAGCGTCTAATAACGACGTTACATCAACAACCATAGCTTTAAGTATGTCGGCAATTGCCATAGCATCATTAAATGTCTTATCAAAATCGACAGGGTCAACTTTGTAATAATTAACTAATGAGAAGTTATGGTACTCAAGAACTTCTTTTAGTTTTTCTTTAAATTGCTCTGGATTAAACAAATCGCCAACACGTAGGCCACGACGTGCTACTTTGTCTTCATAAGCTGGCCCAATGCCACGGCCGGTTGTGCCGATTGCTTTATTACCACGTGCGATTTCACGGGCTTGGTCTAGAGCGATATGATATGGAAGGATAAGCGGGCAAGCTTCAGAGATAAGTAAACGCTCTTTAACAGGAACGCCTCTTTCTTCCAACATTTTGATTTCAGTCATCAAAGCGTCTGGAGATAATACAACGCCATTACCAATAATACATTTTACGCCATCGCGTAATACCCCAGAAGGGATTAAATGCAGTACTGTTTTCTCACCGTCTATTACTAACGTGTGACCCGCATTGTGGCCACCTTGATAACGTACAACGTAATCAGCCTTGTCAGTTAGTAAATCAACTACTTTACCTTTACCTTCGTCACCCCATTGGGTGCCTAAAACTACAACGTTTTTGCCCATTTCATTTTCACTCAGAAAAAATTAGGCGGGGATTCTATCAAAATTGCGGGGTAAAGATCACCCGATTTGGCAAAAAAGATTCACATTGTTTATTAAATATCTGAATTTATTAGATAAAAATTAAACTTAACGAAACATTAAAAGCACGATTCCAAGTACAAACAACACACCACCAACAAATCGGATGCCACTTATTGGTTCATCTGCTAACTTTCTAATGTAGTTTTGCCATATTTTTGGGAACAATAACGGCATCATTCCTTCAACTATTAATACAAGTCCAATTACGGTTAACCATTCTATCTGCATTTTTATCTCACTACATTACGTGGCATAAATACCAAAATTTCATGTATTTATACGGTACCAACAAAAAAGGCCCCGTAGGGCCCTTTAACTAGTGGTAAGGTTATTTACCTGAGGTTGATTTCATATATTTGAAGAAATCGCTGTCTGGTTCGATAACCATAATATCTTGACGACTATTAAAGCTATTTCGATACGCGTCTAAACTACGAACGAAACTAAAAAATTCCGCGTTTTTGCTAAACGCATCAGCATATACGCGTGCTGCTTGTGCATCACCTTCACCACGTAAAGTCTGCGAATTTTTCTCTGCTTCTGCAATCATAATGGTAATTCTTGCATCGACATCAGCTCGAATAATTTCAGCTTGTTCACGACCCTCTGAGCGGTGAGCTTTAGCTACTTTTAATCGTTCTGTTCTCATACGTTCAAAAATATAGTTACTGACTTCAAGTGGTAGATTGATTTGTTTTACACGAACATCCAATACTTCCAAACCTAAATCACTAGAACTTTTAGCGGCAATAATAGCAGCTTCCATAAGCTCTGTGCGTTCACCAGAAACAATCTCTTTAATTGTACGAGTACCAAATTCAGTTCTTAACGCGTTGTTTACTTTTTGCTTAAGTAACTGTTCTGCATTTGCTTTAACGCCACCGGTAGAAAGGTAGTACGTTGCAAAGTCAGAAACACGATATTTGATAAATGAATCAACTATTAAGTCTTTTTTCTCTGCTGTTACAAAACGGTCTGGCACATCGTCCAGCGTTTGAATACGAGCATCTATCATTCGTACTTTTTCAACAAACGGCAGTTTGAAGTGCAAACCAGGCTCTTTCACCAATGTGGTACCAGAAGCATCACGCTCAACTTTACCAAACTGAATAACAATAGCTCTTTGACCTTCTTTCACAACAAATAGTGAAGAGAAGGACATAAGACCAATAAATATTAGGGCTACAATACTAAAGTTTTTCATATCTAGTTCCCGCCTCCATTAAATCTGTCGCCACGGCCCGAACGGGACGGTTGTGGCTGATTAGTTGGACTTGAAGAGCCCGCGTTATAGCCATCTTCTGGACGATTAGACATCACAGGAGTCTGAATGTTTTGCTGCTGCATAATTTTATCCAGTGGCAAATACAACATGTTGCCACTGCCTTTTGTATCGACTAAAACTTTAGATGTATTTGCATACACTTGTTCCATCGTTTCTAGGTAAAGACGATTACGAGTCACTTCAGGAGACGCTTTGTATTCTGGAAGTAACTGCTCAAACTTAGCAACTTGACCCTGTGCTGATAAAATTTTGCCTTGTTTGTATGCCTCAGCTTCTTGACCCATTCGGTTAACTCGACCACGAGCACTTGGCTCAACTTCACTAGCATAAGCTTTAGCTTCGTTGATATAACGAATCTCATCTTCCTGCGCAGCGATAGCATCATCAAATGCATCTTTCACCTGTTCTGGTGGGCGTGCATCTTTAAAGTTGACGTCAACAACGCTGACACCGAGTTTGTATGGTTCAATAACTGTGTTTAATTCATCCCAAGTGTTGCGACGAACTGTTTCACGACCAGCTGTTAAGATGGCATCCATGTTTGAATGGCCAATTACCAGTCGTAACGCACTATCTGTAGCTTGACGTAAACTTGAGTCAGGATCAGGAGTAGAGAATAAGTAAAATTTCGGATCAATAACCTTATATTGAACTTCCATATCTACTTGAACGACGTTTTCGTCTTTCGTTAACATAAAGCCTGACGCTGGAATTGTACGAATAGTTTGTACATTCACAGGAATAACTTCTTGAATAAAGGTCATCTTCCACTGAATACCTGGATCAACTAACCCGGTGTATTCACCAAACGTTAAAACCACGCCTTTTTCAGCTTCTTTAATGGTATAAATACCAGAAAGTGCCCAAATACCTAAAGCCACAATCGCAATAAGTCCAAATCCAAATGGGCTCTGTGCTTTACCACCTTGATTGGAGGATTTACCACCAAACATGCCGTTAAAACGGTTGCCTAAATCTTTGAAAAGTTCATCCAAATCAGGAGGACCCTGATCTTTCCCACCGCGATTTTTCCACGGATCGTTGTCGTTTTTTCCCGGCTCGTTCCAGGCCATACCTTTCTCCAGTACCTATTAGTAATCAATAAATTATTAAATTCGCATCATAACGTGTAGTTAAAGACGAATATCAGTGAATGACACAAACATAACTCTATTTAGTCATCCAGTTGCCATTTTTCAATGGCATAGCTCATTTGTTTATTTAACTTTTGATGATCGACAGTGGTGATACGTACTTGTAGCACCCATTCACCCTTATCATTTATTTTTTCATCTAATATACCATTAAGTGCATAAAGTGCCGCTCTTAACTTACCCTCTGATGGTGGAATACACAAAGTGATATCCAACATAGAAAGGCCCAACAGCTCAGACATTGCGTCGAATAACAGGTCTAACCCCAATTTATTCTGTGCAGACAACCAAACTGAGATTGGCTTGCCTTCATCATCGCGTTCAATATGTGGTCGAATATCTTCTAACAAATCGACTTTATTAAATACCAGCAATTGCGGAATATGATCAGCGTCGATTTCTTTCAATACTTCTTGAACCTGCTCCATATTATCAGCACGGCGGGCATCTGCAACATCAACTACGTGCAACTGTAAATCAGACTCGCGAGTTTCTGTTAATGTTGCTTTAAATGCGGCAACGAGATCGTGTGGTAGATGGCGTATAAAGCCAACCGTATCAGCTAAAATAACTTCGCCTACGTCTTCAACTTCTATTTTTCGTAGGGTTGGATCTAATGTCGCAAACAATTGGTCAGCGGCATACACCTCGGCATTTGTTACCGCGTTAAATAATGTTGATTTACCGGCATTGGTATAACCAACTAATGACACTGTCGGCACCTCTGCTTTTTTACGTGAACGTCTACCCTGTTCGCGCTGCTTTGATACTTTTTCTAACCGTCCCAGAATGTGCGTTATACGAGCACGTAGTAGTCGTCTGTCAGTTTCTAACTGCGTTTCACCAGGACCACGAAGACCAATACCACCTTTTTGGCGCTCTAAATGAGTCCAACCGCGAATAAGCCTTGTAGAAATATGACGTAGTTGTGCAAGTTCGACCTGCAATTTACCTTCGTGTGTTCTTGCTCGTTGAGCAAAAATATCGAGAATAAGTCCTGTGCGATCTAAAACTCGGCACTTAAACAACGCTTCAAGGTTTCTTTCTTGGGAAGGCGATAAGGCGTGGTTAAAAATTACGATATCAGCGCCGTCACGTTGCACCGCATCAGCTATTTCTTGCGCTTTGCCGGTGCCAACATAATATTTTGCGTCTGGTGAGCGTCGCGTTGTTGTTATAACGCCTAACGAAGAAACGCCGGCAGATGACACTAATAGACCAAGTTCTTCTAAGTCTTCTCGGTCGTTTTCATTGGAAAAGTTCACGTGAACAAGGATTGCTTGTTCACCGCCTTCATATCTATCAAACAAATGTATTTCCTGTTTTTAAAAAACACAAAAAGGAAATACATCGTATGACATATTTCCTTTATGGTATGCATTAATTTACCCGTGTAGGCGTAAGCCCTGGATAGGCATTTATTCTGCGTCTTCTCCACTACCTTGGTAGTGTGGATTTGTCTGGAAAGGACGAGCAGGCACTATCGTTGATATTGCGTGTTTGTAGACCATTTGACTTAAGGTATTTTTAAGTAAAATCACAAACTGATCAAAAGACTCCACTTGGCCCTGCAATTTAATCCCATTTACAAGATAAATTGATACAGGAATACGCTCACGTCGTAACGCATTTAAAAACGGGTCTTGTAAAGATTGCCCCTTAGCCATTGTTCATTCCTTATTGTTATTCTGTTATTTTTATACAAAATGTAGAACATGTTTAATGTCATGTTCTATGCAACCCCTTGTCATCGCCAACGTCTATTTTTCCTTAATATCACGTTATCGGGTGTTGCTTATGCAAGTTACCACAATATTATTGGGGTAATAACTTTAAATTCAAGTAAATCGATCAAATTTCAACCATTACTTCATAATTTAAGCAATATCTTCCTATCTACTTATAAGCTTAGCGAGTTTATCATTCGATGCAAGTTTTCTTTTTCTTTACCTATGCTTAGGTGCGTCACATCGGGCCAGCTTCGTAACCACGTGAGTTGCCTCTTAGCCAATTGACGAGTCGCTACAACGCCCCTGAAAATCATTTCATCCCAGTCATGTTTGCCGTCAAAATATTCCCACATTTGTCGATAGCCAACGCAACGCATGGAAGGTAAGTCTAAATGCAAATCGCCTCGTTCATAAAGCGACCTAACTTCTTGTTCAAAACCTTGTTCTACCATGTTCAGAAATCGTTGTTCAATTCGATGATGGAGCAATGTTTTGTCTTCACACATAAAAGCAAACTGCTTTACTTTATACGGTATCGGCTTTTTTTCTTTTTTCATTAATGCCGTCATCGTTTCACCACTAATTAGATAAATCTCATAGGCTCGGTTAATACGCTGCGGGTCATTAGGATGAATACGTAAAGCGGATTCTGGATCAATTTCAGCTAACTTTTGATGCACACCTTCCCAACCAATTTTACTTGCCAATTGCTCAATCTCAGCTCGGGTTTCGGCTTGGGCGACAGGTAATGTCGATATTCCGTCAATCAGAGATTTGTAATACATCATAGTGCCGCCCACTAAAATTGGCGTTTTACCATTTTGGTATGCCGACTCAATTTCCTTCAATGCATCTCGACAAAAGTCAGCAGCTGAATAAGTCTCTAATGGATCTAAAAAGCTGATTAACTGATGAGGATGCCGAGCTAATTCTTCGGCCGTTGGCTTGGCTGTTCCAATATCCATGTCTTTATAAATGAGGGCCGAATCCACACTTATCAGCTGGCCATTAATACGATCGGCTAATTCCATCGCTAAATCGGTTTTGCCCGAGGCTGTTGGCCCCATTATCGTTATGACCGGATATTGCACTGACTGGCTCATTTTAATTCACTAATTTGGTTAATATTGCAGAAGCAGAGAGTTTAGCTGAATGTTGTAGCACATTGACATCAAGACTCCCGTTTTTAATATATTCATTAAATGTTGTACGGATCTGTTCACCTGAAATTGGCTGCGCACTGGTTTGTTTTAAGATATTTACAAGTATCGTCTCGGTTAACGTTTCCGTTGCCATTAAATTTTCAAAAAAACGAGGCAATGTTCGACCGACTTCCGAGGACCGTAAGACACTTGGCACTTGCTTAATGATAATGTATTGCCCGTGTAATTTTGTTTCAAAGCCACTGTTTTTAAGCTGTTCAATATGCTGCGAACACCATTGTAGTTCGTCTTTTGTTAGCTTTAATCGAACCGGCACCAATAAAGGTGCTGGTGTCAGATTGATTGGCGTTGCTGGATTTAGCTTCATCGTCGATAACATATCAAACAAATAGAAGGTATTTTGCCAAATAAAATAGACATACCTGTCTTGTTCGATATAACAAATGGACAGTAGGTTGTTGGTAGGCGTATTAATCTCGGCAACACTGTCTCTTAGTCCACGTTCTGACGTCGGAACTTGCTGATGATGCGCATCGGTATCTGCGGTTAGCTCGTCCACAGAATTCGCAAAATTATCAAATGCCTGGCGCTGACGATTAGAAATTTGCACTGAATGACCATGGTTCATTCTAGGTTTTTGCGCAGTAGGTGCATATTCGTTGTCTGCACGCTCATTTACTCGCCTAATTGCTTCATCCCCAACCGGCAACTCTCCATCACTCTCGTTTCTTTGTTCAGAGCCTTCCGCTGCTCCTGTAAACAAAGAGCCTTCAGCCTCACTCGGTAAAGAGCCTTCAGCGTCTCTTTTAAGCAAAGAGCCGTCAGCGTCTCTTTTAAGCAAAAAGCCGTCAGCGTCTCTTCTAAATAAAGAGCCTTCAGCTGACTGGGGTTGATCATCAAGTGAAGTCAAACACGATTTTTGAATTTCAGTCTGCTCAAATGCTTTTTGATAATCATCAGGGGCAGATCCCAACCCGCCTTCCAATTTTGTTCCGTCACCCTTACCCGTTTCAGGTAACTGGTAAAAATGTTCAATTGCTTCCTGCACTGTGCGCACAACCAGATCATGAATAAGACGCGAATGGTGGAACCTAACCTCATGTTTGGCTGGATGTACATTCACGTCAACATCAGTCGCTGGCAAATTTACCGTAATGACATATTCCGGCTGTTGCTCCGAATGCAACGAATCGCCATAACCTTGGCGTATTGCATGTTGCAACAATTTGTCGCGCATCATACGGCCATTTACAAACGCATATTGCGATGGGTTAACACCTGCGCAAAGCTCAGGTTGATTAACCCAAACCGATATTTCAACGTCATCATACTGCAAATATCCATACTGACATTGATCTACAAACCTTTGGTTAATGACTTCGGCCAACCGACCCGACATTTGTTGTTGCCAATCAGACTCGTTACCTTGTCCTCGGTATCGTTTAATTGTTTTACCATTATGTTTGAGTACAAAACTAATCTCAGGCCGACTCATCGCGATTCGTTTTATTAACAATTCAATATGGTTAAATTCAGTTTTGTCAGCTCGAAGAAATTTGCGACGTGCAGGCGTATTAAAAAAGAGATCTAGCACTTCAATACTGGTGCCATTTGGATGTGCCGCAGGTTTAACCGCCACGGCCATGTTTAGACCTTCAGCACTTGCTGCCCAGGCTTCGTTTTGACTTTGTGGTTTAGATGTTAAAGTCAACCGAGAAACCGAGCTAATAGAGGCTAACGCTTCGCCTCTAAAACCCAAACTGTGAATTGCTTCCAAGTCGTCAAGGCAGCTAATCTTGCTTGTTGCATGTCGTGACAATGCCAATGCAAGTTCGTCTTTGACAATGCCTTTACCATTATCACGGATCAAAATGCGTTTCTGACCGCCACGATCTATTTCCACTTCCACTTTAGTGGCGCCAGCATCTAACGCGTTTTCAACTAACTCTTTTACAACTGACGCGGGACGTTCGACAACTTCGCCAGCCGCAATTTGGTTAGCTAATTGCGGTGGTAATATTTGAATAGGCATGGATCAGACTTATGATTGCGGAATGGACAAAACTTGACCCACACGGATCATATTTGACTTAAGTTTATTGGCTTTTTTAATCGATGAAATAGAAACATTATAACTTTGTGCTACTAACGACAAAGACTCGCCACTTTTTACTTTGTGTTTAAGATCTTTAGTCCGCGCGAATAATGTGCCGTCTGGTGGATTATGTTTAAAATAACCACGCACTGCTTTGAAAATAGAATTAGCTAATCTTGATTGATGCCAGCCATTCGTTAACAGTTTTTCTTCTTTTAGATTAGAAATAAACCCTGTTTCAACTAATATGCTTGGAATATCAGGTGATTTAAGCACCCCTAAACTTGCCGCCTGTGGCGAGCGTTTGTGCAATTTTGTAATCGACTTTAATTCACTTAAAACGCTATTGGCCACACCATGCGCTTGATCCATCGAATGATCCATCGACATATCAAGTAACGTTCGCGCTAAATATCGCTCCGACGTCGTATTTTTAATGACTTCCGCCGCACCACCTAATAATTGTGAATGCTTCTCTTTTTGCTCTAACCACTTACCTATTTCTGAATTAGCCCGTCGTAAATTAAGAACCCAGACAGATGCACCATTTGGTTCTGGCGAAGTGAATGCATCGGCGTGAATTGAAATTAAAAGGTCGGCATCAGAGTCTCGCGCCTTTTCAGTTCGTTTATGGACGCTTAAATAATAATCGCCCGTACGCGTCATTACGGCCCGCATTCCGGGCTCTTTGGTAATTAAATCTTCTAATTTTTTCGCAATACCTAATGTAACTCGTTTTTCATAGTTGCCTCGACCGCCTATTGAGCCTGGATCTTCACCACCATGACCTGCATCAATCGCAATAACAATGTCTCGGTCAGTTTTGAATTGTTTTTTGGTGTGCGCCACTTTCGCCACGGAATCAACTAAATCAATAACCAGCCGGTCGCTATATGGCGCGGTTGGTTTTAAGGCAAAAATCATGGCTTCAACTTTTTTATTTAAGTCGAGCACTAAACGAGCATCACCTTTCTTTTTAGGTGTACTGGTACGCACTGTATTTAACAGATTGGTATCTTTTGCAAGATCAGTTAACACTGCACTGATTTTTGTATCATGCAAATCAATAACCAGTCGTTCAGGGTTGTTCAAAGTAAAATAGCTGTATTCAACAGGTTTAGATAAGTCTAGTACCACGCGAGTAGAATCTGGAGACGGCCATACTCGAACATTTTTGACATCTATTGCAGCAGACACGCAAGCGCTCCCAATCACCAAAATAGTAATGACTAGGTTTTTCATTATTTGAAAACTTTTCACAAGCTGCATAGTGTTGTTTAAATCTCGTCTTTCAATCGTTGTAAAATTGTCTCACCTAACTCAGTACCGGCCTTGAATGTCACTTCGCGTTGTTGTTCTGCGTATTGCAATTCAATAACTAGATCTGGTTTAGGCAGTAAACCTGCGCCCTTTTCTGGCCACTCGATTAAACATACGGCGTGATCATTCAAATAATCCCGAAATCCCATATATTCGAGCTCTTCTGGCTCCGACAGGCGATATAAGTCAAAGTGATACGCATTCAATCCCGATAACTCATAAGGTTCAACCAAGGTATAAGTTGGACTCTTTACATTGCCGTTATGCCCTAACCCTTGAATGACACCACGACTAAATGTCGTTTTTCCTGCTCCCAAGTCGCCATGCAAAAATATAATTGTTGAGCTCGTTAATGACTTTGCCAGTCGACAGCCCATAACAACAGTTGCATCTTGATCAGGTAAAATTTCTGAATATATTTTTATCACTTGTATCGACCAATAGTAAACACTTACATCGTAGTTTAATTAACGTTAATTACCGTTACATCATTACTACGTCAAACTGATCTTGATTATATAACGACTCAGTTTTAACTTTAATCTGTTTGCCAATAAAAACTTCAAGCTCCGCAAGGTTATGATATTCATCATTAACCAGTGACTCTGCTACCGTTGGCGAAGCATAAACAACAAACTTATCGGCGTCATAAGCGCGATTTACGCGCACTATTTCGCGTAATAATTCAGCACAAATCGTCTCTACGGTTTTCACATAACCACGACCATTACATGCTGGGCATTCACCACAAAGCACATGTTCAAGGCTTTCACGTGTACGTTTACGCGTCATTTCAACTAATCCAAGCGCGGAGAAGCCATTAATATTGGTTTTAGAACGGTCTTTAGATAAAGCAACTTCTAAACTGTGCAAAACACGGCGGCGATGGTCTTCGCTTTCCATGTCGATAAAATCGATAATAATGATGCCGCCAAGATTTCTCAATCTTAATTGCCGAGCAATCGCTTGAGTCGCTTCGCTGTTGGTATTAAAAATTGTATCTTCTAAACTGCGATGACCAACAAACGCCCCTGTATTAACATCAATTGTTGTCATCGCTTCAGTTTGGTCAATGATCAAATATCCACCTGATTTTAATTCGACCTTTTTATCCAACGCTCGTTTGATTTCAGATTCGACATCAAACATATCGAAAATAGGACGTTCACCCGGATAATATTCTAACTTGTCGGTGATCTCTGGACAAAATTCATCGGTAAACGCCCTGAGTTCGCCAAACATTAATTTTGAGTCGACTCGTACTCGCTCTAGTTCATTGGCGATAAAATCTCTAATCACCCTAAATGCTAAACTCAAATCTTCATGCAGTACTGACTGGTGGCGAGTCTTCTTTTTCTTTTTGATGATCTTGCCCCACAGCTTTTTAAGAAAAACGGCGTCCTGTGCAAGTTCATCTGCATGGGCACCCTCAGCGGCCGTGCGAACAATAAAACCACCGTTCCCTTCTTCATAATGAGATTCAACAATGGTTTTTAAGCGTAATCGTTCTTCGTCTTTTTCTATACGTTGCGAGACACCTACATGTTTTGCGTCAGGCATAAATACCAAATAACGAGACGGCAACGTAATATCTGTCGTTAGCCGTGCCCCTTTGGTTCCGAGTGGGTCTTTAACCACTTGCACAATAATTTTTTGGCCTTCACGAACCAATTCAATAATGTCTCGTGTCGTTGTTAAATGAGATTTAATTTGGTCTTTTTCGTCGTCGTAGGTGATGATGTCCGACGCGTGCAAAAAGGCAGCTTTTTCTAATCCTATATCCACAAACGCGGCTTGCATACCCGGTAAAACACGACTTACCTTACCTAAATAAATGTTGCCAACAATGCCCACTGTACTTTGGCGTTCTAAATGCAATTCTTGCAGCATGCCATTTTCTACCTGGCCGACTCGTGTTTCACTCGGGGTAACATTTATTAAAAGTTCAATGCTCATTGGTCTAATATTTCCTGCAATGCGTGTTCTAATTCAACGAGTGGTAATCCAATGACAGCCGAAACACTGCCAGAAATACGGGTTACAAACTTACCACCAATGCCTTGAATCGCATATGAACCTGCTTTATCAACGGGTTCTTGAGTTTGCCAATAACGAATTATTTCGTCGTCGGTTAAAGTTTTAAACAGCACGTCGGTTGTTACAACTTCCGTTACGACTTGCTGATTTTTTATAATGCAAAAACTGGTCATTACTTGATGTGTACGACCCGACAGTTTTTGTAAAATTTGTAAACTGTCATTTAAGTCGACAGGTTTACCTAAAATTTCATTGTCACATACAACCGCCGTATCAGACCCGATAACAATATCATCGATATTCCCTAACTCTTGAACTTTTACCGCTTTACTCTTAGCTAAGCGAGTAACGTAGTCAATTGGCAATTCATTCTTGTAGGGCGTTTCATCAATGTCGGCTGCGGCGATGTCAAAATCGTCAACGATATAGGCTAATAATTGTTTACGCCTAGGCGACTGACTTGCTAATACGATTCGCATTTTTATCTAACTCTAAATTTACGGCGATAGCCACGCAATACTGGAAATAGCCAAAGCCAAAATAGCGAGCTTGTGATCACTGGATACATTTGCTCTGCCGACAGATGTACGTCCAATAGGAATCGATTTAACCAAAAAATAATAATGTGATACAGAACTAAAAACACACCAATTAATATGGCTTGTTGCCAAACAGAAAAGTTTCGCAGTTTTTGAAAATTACTCGCCGTCACGAAAACAACCACAGAGAGTGCCAGCGCATGTACGCCGAGCACAGTACCGAGTAAAATATCCAGTAAAAAACCAACAACCCAGGCCGTACCTATGTTAACTCGATGCGGTAAAGCGATTGTCCAATATAACAACACAAGCGCAAGCCAATCTGGTCGAAATGACTTAATGGCTAGTGGGAGTGGCATAATGCTTAAAATAATAGCCGCTAAAATACTTAATGATATATACCACCAAGCGGAGCGAAATACGCGTGTCATTGGTCACTTTCCCGATCATTTGTATCTTGCCATAGCAGTAATACGTGTTTAAGACGGTCCACCTGCGCGATTGGACGTGCCACGACTTGCATAAATGGCTTAGTAACATCTGGTGATATTTGGGTAATTTCGGCAACAGGATAACCATCAGGAAAAACCCCGCCAAGACCAGAAGTAATTAACTTATCACCTACCTTTACATCGGTATTGTGCGATAAATTAGACAATTCCATTTTAGTTAAGTTGCCTGAACCGGTAAGTATTCCACGAATATCGTTACGCAAAACTCGAATTGGGATAGCGTGCGTTTGATCGGTAATCAAAATAACCCGCGACGTGGTATTTCCAACTGAGGTAATTTGTCCAACCACCCCTAAGTCGTCTAATACCGGTTGCCCTATAAAAACATCGTCAGTCAACCCCTTGTCGATAACAACATTATGAGCAAATGGATGACTTGCAACAGAAATAATTTCGGCAACTTGTTTGCGGGAGTCACTGCGTAGATTTGTTTTTAATAGCGATCGGAGTTTGTCATTTTCAGTTTTCAGCATTTCGTATTGCTGTAACTTTTGATTTTGCAGAAGTTGTAATTTTCGTAGTTTTTGATTTTCTTCAAGCAACGAGTTTTTACTTGCCAAATGGGTAGCAAAGCTATCAATTGTGCTTTCAGGCAGAGACGCCAAATATTGAATTGGCGATACCACAGTAATCAAAAAGCTCCTGATCTGTTTAGAGCCCTCAGTGCGGGTATCAGCAACCATTGCAATGACACTAAATATCAATGCAAATAACATTCTTAATGATAATGATGGCCCAGCACCGAATATTGGATTCATAACCCTACTTAAACTAAAACGGCAGTGGAAACTGCCGTCTATTTATAACTAAAAAGCACCGCTACGATTAATCGTAGCTAAATACATCTCCACCGTGAACATCGATCATCTCTAGTGCTTTACCACCACCACGTGCAACACACGTTAGTGGATCGTCAGCAATGATAACTGGGATCCCGGTTTCTTCCATTAACAAGCGGTCTAGGTCACGTAAAAGTGCACCACCACCGGTTAATACCATACCGCGTTCTGAAATATCAGACGCTAATTCTGGCGGTGACTGTTCTAAAGCAACCATTACCGCGCTCACAATTCCTGACAACGGTTCTTGTAATGCTTCAAGTATTTCATTGGAATTAAGCGTAAATGAACGAGGTACACCTTCCGCTAAGTTACGACCTCGAACTTCTAGTTCTTTAACATCACTCGATGGATACGCAAAACCAATTTCTTGCTTGATCCGTTCAGCGGTTGCTTCACCAATTAAGCTTCCGAAATTGCGTCGAACATAATTGATAATTGCTTCATCAAAGCGGTCACCACCGATGCGAACTGAAGAAGAATAGACAACACCGTTAAGCGAGATAATTGCAACTTCTGTTGTACCACCACCAATATCAACAACCATTGAACCCGTTGCTTCAGAAACAGGTAAACCTGCACCGATTGCCGCGGCCATTGGTTCTTCAATTAAAAATACTTCACGAGCCCCAGCACCTAGTGCCGACTCTTTTATCGCACGTTGCTCAACTTGTGTCGCGCCACATGGCACACAAACCAAAACACGCGGAGACGGGCGTAAAAAGTTATTGCTGTGCACTTGTTTGATAAAGTGTTGTAGCATTTTTTCGGTAACATAAAAATCGGCAATAACACCGTCTTTCATAGGACGGATTGCTTTAATATTTCCAGGCGTACGACCTAACATTCGTTTTGCTTCGGTCCCCACTGATGCGACACTTTTTGGTCCACCAGCTCGTTCCTGACGAATTGCTACAACCGAAGGTTCGTTTAGAACAATACCCTGATCTTTTACATAAATTAACGTATTTGCCGTACCAAGGTCGATCGACAGATCGTTTGAAAACATACCGCGCAAACTCTTAAACATGGCGCTTTTATTCCTTCAGAAACTTGAATTTTTTAAACAACGGGTAACTTTACCTAACCCGCTGTATCTGAGCAAGCGGGGATTCGGGCAATTACGATAAAACTATAAAAAAAAGACCTAAATCGGCCTTTTTTTTCTATAAATAACAAGTCTACTGTAATTATCGTTCTCGACGATAGATAATTCGGTCATTTCCACGGTATCGTCCAAATACAACGGACGTTGTAGGAACACTTGTATCTAATGTACCATCACCGTCCCAATCGAACTGCAACCAAGGCAAGTCGGTACTTAAATCTATGCCAATATTAATCCCGCCTACTAACCCATCACCTGGTGCCGCAAATGACAAAATAACTTCACCCAAATTAGGCGTTACGGAGCTTACGCCCGAATGGCCAACAATATATGTTTTACCAGTCGAATCGTCCAACGTATATTGAGTTGAAGCCGTTTCGACATCAAAGTCATTTAAACCATCGATGGTGACAAACGTCTCTAAAAATATGGTTTCGATATCATCCAGGTTTGTTGTCCACCCTGTACTTTCATCATATTCTTCAACGCTTGCAGTCCAATCTAACACTTCGGTTTCAGGGCCATAATTGTTTTCGGTTTTCACCCTTCCGTAGCGGACTTCGGCGCCTATGATATTAGCCACATCATAATCTTCATACGCAATACCATTTACACTGCCATCGGAGTCATATCCAATACCGTCTGCATCCGTCAAATCACTGGCCAGTAACTCGAGTGCTAAATCAACATCAAACTTGTTTATTGGAGTCGCCGTTTTGTCAAAGCTAAACGAATCATCAAGAGAAAATTCAAAGACACCATCCCAATCTGTTGCGTCAGTTACGGTAATAGCATTTAAGGAACCGCCATCAAATAACCCAGAGGTGCCGTTGTCAGTGTATTTCCTAAGGGTTAAGTCAAACTCGTTTGCTCCTGAAAATTGATTGTAACCGCCGTCGTAATTCAAGACAGTGACATCTTTGTAGCTTCTAGCGACGACTTGATAAGTCGGATTCGTGGCATAACTTAACGTCTCGCCAATATATGAAAATTCGTTTGTACCCGCAGTATGAGTGTCACCAATATCACCAGCTTCGGTTTCTATAATCGAGAAATACGCTGGGGTAAAACGTCCTGCTGATACCGTCGATGCCGCTGATATTTCAGTCCCCAAATAGGTGTCTCGGGCATTTAACGTAAACTCACCAACCTCATCAAAGGAAGCAACATTACTTGAGTAAACACCATTACTGAATGTTGTCGAAATGCCTGTCCAATTATCAGAGTTTCCTGCTGTTGTAGAGACCAAACTGCCATAGAAGAAAGGACTTGGATTGGCGCCAGAAGACACACTTGGTCCTAACATAAGTGGATTAATTTCCAGTGCAGAAGCTTGATAATTAGGTGTAATCGTACCATCAAGGTTCACCGCTTGAATGGCCAAATTAAATGGCCGCCCAGCCATATAAGTACCACCAGCGAGATCAGTTCCACTGCTGTCTTGCATCTTTATCTGTAATTCAGCCGGGCGAATCACAAATGAATCGTTCCCCGTTGCAACACTTCCAGCAACAAGAACACCATTCGGATCGGTAAATGTTAGGTTTAACTGCCCAGCATCCGGATAAGCCAAATAAAATTCGGCGGTCGCATTAGCATTGCTAAAGTTTAATGTACTATTTGACGCCACACCGGCTGTAAGCGGGGTGTAACTGCTGTCGTCAGTGGAGAACCCTAATGCTTGAGTCCCTGTGTTTGGCGAAACATAATTAAATGACACATTTACAGATTGATTGCCGGTATAGGCCGGAACACAAGTTGTCCCTGCGTCATCCGCCTTTATCGCTTGTACGCTTGCCAATGTGCCGCCGTTAGACTGGGCATACGTTATCGAACCCGCTACAAAATCGGGGATAGAAACTAGATACCCGGAGTCAGCAAACACCATATTACAGCTCGCTGTAGAATCACTGGTATTTAAACATTGCATATCATTAGTGGCTGCCGGTGACATTCCACTGAGTGACAAACTTATCGTTCCAGAATTGGTTTGCGTCAAATTGAGTTGCTGCACCCCATTATCAAATGAAAGGCCTGTTGTGCCTTGCGTGCCTGAAGAAATAATATTACCGATAACATCTGTAACGACAAGCTCACTGCAACTTGCGTCTTTACAGGCTTTAACTTTCACCGTATCGGCTAAACACGTTAAACCATTGCCATCGTGTTCAATACGGTAATGGTCAATTACATTGGCTTCACAATCTAGACATTTAACTACAAAATCATCAAAACTCACGCCAACATCGTTGTCGTAAGAAAAGAAACCGACATCGCCTAACACCGGACGTTCGGCTGCGGCAAACAACGTGGAAATGCCATTGACACAAATAGAAATTCCAGCTGCATTTACCGTTACCTTTATATCAATGTCATCAACATCGTAAAAAGAATCTGCCGTCAAAATTGTCGTTACACCATCAACGACTTTGAGCAAATCAAGTGAACGATGAGTACCAGGGAAAGTCGTATCCGTCGCATACCCCTGTGCAAATTTAGTCCATCTGATTAAATAAAAATTATCATGGTCTTCATATCCAAATACTAAGCCCGCGTCGTTATTGGTGGTGCCACTTGAATTTGATGTGAGTGAAGCTTCAACTGTATAGCTATCAATAGAGGTTGGATCAAACCCTTCGTTACTAACATCATGTAAGATCACGCCATATTCGTTGTCGCCGCCAGACGATACCCCACCGGCGATGTTAATTTTTCCGCCGCTAATATTAAATAAAACATCTTGTTCTTCGTTACTTGATGAATAGATAGTTTCACCTGGCCAAAGGTTAACTGCGTTTGCCCCTGATTTATCGAATGTTATCGCCTGCCAATTATCGTTTGTGGTACTAAAGTCATCACTGAAAATCTCAGTATAGCTCGTTGTATCAGGGCAGCTTTGAGGCAAAATTTCGCACTCTTCATTTAAGCTAGCTTCCTCGAAATAATATGGGTCGTAAAACAGATTGTTTACCGTGTCATCGGAATTATCATAGATGTAATTTATATTTTCTGTGCCGGTGATCGCGCCAAATATCGCTGTTCCAGTAATCGCAGCTAATGGGTCTTTTGTATATATCGCCCCCTGGATGACGCTACCCGTTAAATCGAGGTTGTTTAAAGCGACAATAATAAGTGGGTTTGGTGAGTCTAAATTTAATGCACCGCCAGTAATAGTGACATTGTTAGCATAAATTATCACAGGGTCAGTTCCAGCAAAGTCTACTGTTGAACCATTAACTTCGAAATTGTCGTAAACCAAGGTTCCAGTTGGTAAAGAAGTTGTAAGCACAGGTAATTCAACAGAAAAATTATCCGTCGCATTTTCCATATCCTGAGTAATATTAAAATAACTGGTTGAGGATTTATTTACTGGGCTAGGCCACACGTTGTAACACGCATCTACTTTGACTGTTACATCCACTGCAAAAGTATCGATATAAAACTTATCTGTCGGCTCCATAATCGCTTTGGTGCTTATTCTTAGTTCCGTTTTAATTTCTCTATAATCGTTTAAGTCAACGCTATAACTGCCACCTGGAGTTGACGAATTAAATGCTTTAAGTAATGTCCAAATTATTCCATCGGTAGAGACTTCTAAATCAAAGGACTCGCCAGTTTCCACTGTGTCTTCTAGTCGATAGTCAAAACTCAATACTGCCGTTTCAGCATTGGTTAAATCTAATGTACGGGTAATAGACGTATTTGCATTTGATACCAATAACTCAGACCCTATAATCTGAATGTTACCGTCCGTAGCATCATTGTCGTCCCCGGTTTCTTCCCAGTCGGTTGCCCAATTTAATTGCCCGTCATTATTGTTATATGCAGCAGTATTAAAAAGATCCAAATAGGAATGTTCTGGAACAACAGGTGTGCCGGATGCATTTATCGCAAAGTTGTTGATATAAAAATGATCGGTACTTTCCATATTTGACTGGGTATTAATGCGCACTTGAGTGTCTGCAGTTAAATAGTCATCAATATTTATACTAAATGACCCGTCTGCGTCATCATCTGAAAACGATTTTAAAGTTGTCCAAGTACTGCCGTTATGAGAGATATCCAAATCAAATGATTCGCCACCACCCACAGTATCCTCTAAACGAAAATCAAAACTAATGGTTGCTGTTCCATAACTGCTTAAGTCAACAGCACGACGAATACTGTTGCTGTTATTACTCACCAATAGTTGGTTGCCGGTAATTAAAATGTCTCCAAATTCGTCATCCCCATCGTCTCCGCTTTCAATCCAATCACTAGCCCATGGTAGATCGCCGTCATTGTTACCGTAACTTTGGGTATCAAACTTGTCTAAATAAGTCGCTGTAATAGTTTCGTCTACCGTAATCGTAAATGACTTTTTAAATTTTTTGCCTGCTATGTCCTGCGTTTGGACACAAACAACGTAGTCACCTGAAGTTAGATTAGATTGGGTTTCGAGACCATCATTGTCGATTTGGAAATAACTATTACCGCTGCTAGCTGAACAGGAACCGCCATTAGTAGAAGCGCCACTAGAAATAAGAGAATATGTGAATGAATCGTTAGTATCTGCATCTGTTGTCGTCAATAACCCTACGGTCGCACCAACACCAGTATTCCCGACTTCGATTGTCGAGTTATCTAGACTAATATCTGTTGGAGTTTCATTAGTGACTGATATATTCAAAACCTGTTTAAAAGAAGCACCATAAGAGTCCGTTGCTTTGACACAAGCTGCGTACGTTCCCGCGACTGAGTTTTGGGCAAAACGTAATTCGGTGCCATTTATTGAAAACTGGCTATTACCGCTCGCTGTTGCACATGTCCCTGACGTGGTTGACGCAGTGGCATTTACTAAAGCGTACGTTACAGGCGTACCACCATCATTATCTGTGACCGATAAAGTGCCGATTGTTGAATTCACGGCAACGTCGGGTTTTGCGACACTCGAATTGCTAATTGAAATTGCTGTTGGCGGCAAATTAGTAATAGATATGGTTAAATTCTGTTTAAAGGACGCCCCATAGTTGTCTTTGCTTTGAACACAAATTTGATAATTTCCCACAGCTGGATTTGTGGCTAGAATTAAAGCACCGCCACTTATAGTAAATTCACTATTTCCATTTGAAGTACTGCACGAACCTGCAGTAGTCGACTGCGATGTTCCGACTAATGTATAAGTATAAGGTGTAGAATTATCCGGATCGGTAGAATTAAACGTTCCAACAGGGGCGCCACTTACTGCGCCTGACTTAGACACAGTGCTATTATTAATGCTAATCGCCGATGGGGCTTGGTTAGTTGACTGGATAGTAAATTGTTCTTTATAGGTTGCGCCAGAGGTATCAGAGCTTTGAACACAAATATTGTAATTACCAACTGCTAGAGGTGCGGAGCCCACTTGTAAATAAGCCCCTATGAGATTAAAACGACTATTATCTGAACTAGAACTACAACTACCTGCATCGGTTGCAGTACCAGCATCGACAAAACTGTAAACAAACGACGCGATGCTATCAGCGTCTGTACTCGTGAATGATCCAATATTGGCCGATGTTGTCGCATTGCCGACATACACCTGATCATTACTCAGTGTTATGTCCGATGGAGGCTGGTTACCAGCTTCGACGATCAGAACTGCACTCGCAGTTATACTGCCATTTAAGGACCAAAATCCCCAAGAACAGTCACTATATCGATGTGCTGAAACAGTTATGTTATAGGTTCCAGCCGTGGATGGCGCGGTAAAATTAAAGCTACGCGTCGCATTTTGATTACTACCGACGTCAGCAGTATCAACGCAATAAGATGAACCATTAAAGGTGAATATTGACGACTGCCATTGGTTGCCAAACCAGTTGTTATTCGTCGTAACATTAACGTCAACCGTAACCGTATCGCCTGCGGTAACAGTTAATGTCGTCTGCCCATTGAGTTTAACTGAGTTTACGGCGCGACCGGCCATAGCGTCTAACGACACTAAAGATAACATTAAAGCACATACGATTCTGACAAATTTCAACATACTACCTCGCCGTATTAAAACGCTTTAGCTTCAACATCTACGGTTCTGCTGACGCATACTTTATCACTCGACAAACATAGTGCATCGGTACTATTTGGAGAACTATTATTTCCAGACATGCCTGCCTTACAGGCCCCTGTACTAGATACATAATAATAGCTGACGCCGCCGGAAATTTGGGTAGTACAGGTCGAAATCACTGTACATTGACCAAATCCAATCGTCGTTAAATACATTTGCTGACTTGCTACGCAACTTGAAACTGCTCCCGTTGCCGTTGGAAAAATTTGAGCGAGCGCTTTTTCATTTCCAGACTCCGCTGCAAATAGTGCTCTTGTGCCTAAAACCTCGTTATTTACTTGCGCACTGCTTGACGAAATATTGCGGCTCAATGATGCCGCTAAAAGTGACATTACAACGATGATAAACACTGCAATTATCAAAGAACTGCCGAGTTGCTTACCCGCTAAGCCAAACTTTTGGGTAAACATATTAACACTACGATTAGGGTACATTAGGAATATGCACCTCTTGGTTAAAAAACATATTTTCGTTTTGGTTTGCTGCAAATTCTAAGTATAGATTAAAAACAGAGTTTCTATACAAAACTCCTGAACTATAATTAAATGGAGCTTCTCCAGGAAGAGAATTAGTAATGCCCTCTGCCATTAAAACGCCTAACAAACTCACAGTATAATAATCGCGCTGACCAGCACGTATTGTATTAATTTTTAATCGATATAAATTGCTATTGTTTATGCAATAAATAACGGAATGATCCGCAGTATAATAACGTTCAATAGGAGATTTCTGGGCAAACGAGTCACTCTCTGTAAATTCCACTGTGAGCTCAGGCGCTGTCCCTGTCACATTATCTATAACACTATATCGATCTGTATCGCGGTAAAGGTGATTGGCTTTTAATCCATATATATAAAATCGGTCACCGGAGTCATACTCACCATTAAAGCTAATCACGTCAGCTTTAGTACCACTTTGTGGCGCAAATGACGCAGGTGATACCGCATCAAAATCCGTTCGATAGGTACCGGATGCTTTAATAGGTATAAATTCCACACATCGCTTATCTGCCGTAATCCTAATGCTGTTTGGTATTGAATCTCGTATTTCTCTGGTTAAACGTTCTACCACAAACCGAGCCTGACTTAAGGTACTTTGTCGAGTTGTAGAGTCTACGTATACCTGTGTGCCAAACACCAAAAATTTTGCCGTAGCGGTACCGAGAATCCCCAAAATTACAATTACGGCGACGAGTTCGATTAGCGTAAATCCGCTAATATTTTTTTGTTTTGGCGTAACCCACTTAGGCCCAATCATTAATAATTGGCCTTATAAGCAGCATATTGAATTGGACCACCGGAGGGAGGTGTAACTGTGACCACAATTTTTTTTGCTTCACGTGCGGCAAGTCCAATATCAAGTCCCGCATATCGAACTTCAACCAAAACTGTAAATTGCTTATAAACGTCTACTAGCTTTACATTCTTTATATTGGTAATCTCATCACCCGATGCACTAAAGCAATGAAAATCGTCTACATCATCGTAGGATAATCGGCTACTCTCTTCAGTCCACACATTGGCTAACGAGCAATCGGGTAAATCTGAGATACAAGCCGTGCCGCCTGCTTCGTCACACCTTGGATCGTTTCCAGAAAGCGGTGAGTTTTCATCAAACCGTCGGGCCAAAATTTCATTAACAAAAGATTGTGCAAGTTCTGCAGAGCGTACTTGAAACCATGGGTCTGTGCTTTTTTTTGCCTGTGGGAATAACGCGGATGTCAAAAAAACTAAGGCATAAGCGAGTAGTACTATGCCTATAATTAGCTCGATAAGTGTAAAGCCTTTAGCCGAGTTCAGCTTGGAACTTACCATCGAGTCAGCTAATCTGAGTTTACGGGCAAACACGTATATATCCTTCCGATTCAATACAAACAGCATCGGCCCCAAAATTAATGCGGCAACCTCCTGGCGCACAACTCCCCGTATTAACGCTAGGCACTCCCATTGAATTAAAATCTAACGACGAAATACTGTCGCCCCCCGCATTGAGAGCCGTGTAACTTTCAAGCCCACTAACGAGATTAAAGTCGTCAATAGCACCAGAACTTGAAGCTAAGCCAGTATCACATTCACCACCAATTTGTTGTGCCGCCAAACCTAACTCGGTCGCCAAAAATAGTACGCGGTGGCAAGTCGGATAATTTGATTGGGTATTTTGCATTGCTCGTTGTTGAACATTGCGCAGCAAACCAATGGTTTCATCGCGCTGAGCCGTTTGTTCATAACCCGATATGGAGGTAAGACGCGGTATCACAGATACCGCGAGTATTGCTAAGACAACAATGACAATCACGAGTTCAACGAGAGTAAAACCTCTTTGTGTTGTCATGTTTTTCTACTTACTGGTTTTAACGCTTTAGTCAATTGATAGACAATTAACAGTCCGTATCAACTACTGTGATAGCAGGTACGCTTGTTGCTGTTTCTGTCATTACATACTGAACGTAGCACCCAAGGTCCGTATTAGTAGTGATCAACGTATCTTCGCCTGTTGCAAGGCCGTCATACTGACCAACTGGGTAAATACGCAACGTTGTATTGGTGGCTGCTGCTGATGTAACGCCAACTTCCCAATCGGTACTGGCTAAATCAAGCATAGCTTTAATTGTCGCTGCGTCCGCTTGTGGATAACCAAAATCAACGGTAATAGCAGTATTACTCGTTAATGTTTGGTCTTTTGCAATCGCTTCGCCAGCTACAAGTGCTTTAGAATACACTATATTTACTGCACCTTTTAATGATCCCGCCATTCCTTGTAATGTCGATTTACGCGCATCACCTTGAATGTCTAAAAATTTAGGCGAAGCTGTAACCGCTAAAATACCTAAAATCACAATGACTATGATTAACTCAATTAACGTAAAACCAGCTTGGTTTGCTTTATTTTTCATCTTTAATTCCTAACCTTTTATTGCCTAATTTTCAAAAATACTAATTTGACCAGCGTCTGCGTCATAATAAAAACCCTGAACACCAGTTGCTGTAAAATGACTTGCTGCAACAGTGTCACCAGACTCGATACTTGTGCCATTTGCTAATGCAAAAATACAATCTTGAGTAGTTGCACTCCCCGCGTTAACAAGATAACGCTCACTTGAATAGCTACTACCCAAAGCAATGTGTGTAGGCGGCTGTTGTAAAATTGCATTAAAAACTTGAATGCAATTCGCGACCGTTAAATCATCACCCTGTGTAGTAACATTAGCAGTTGCTACCGGATAACCCAAATCATTAACATCAATTGATACGGTGTCATATACAACATTCGTATCGCCGCTTGGACGACCAGCTAGCTCCCATTCGGCACGAACAAGTCCAACGGCACTTGCAAATCCACCTGCAACCCCCTCTACAGATGCATCTTTTGCGTCATCTGTCGCCCCTAAGAAACGAGGCAGTGCATTTGCGCCTAGTAAACCAATGATTACTATTACAATAATCAATTCAATTATGGTAAAGCCTTGTTGTTTTTTCATTTTTAATTAACCTCTAATCACGATAATTTTAGTCTATATAAAAAAAGACGTGTTTGAAAACTATAAAACTGCGAATTTTACGTTTATTTTTCAAATAATAATCAATTATTGAGCAAACGTCCGTTTTCAGTGTTGTATTCGACTTTCCATAATCGTTGTTTGCTTAATTTCTTTTCAAATTGGCATTTATTTCGAGATTGCAAAACTTGCACTCCGTCTAAATCTACCGGTTCATTTGTTTGTTCCAACACTAAAAATCGCCAAATGTTGTCACAATCTAAATTTTTTACTACATCACCTTTAGAGTCGCCAATAACCACAGGCCACCCAAATTTATTCACATTCACCACCCAGTTATAGAGTTCTCCAGTGCTAAATTGAAACTTGAGCGTTAGCTGCCGCGGTTGTCCACGTTGGTTCCACTGTTGATGGATATAAGCTAAGGCTCTTTCCAGCCGCTCTTGTTTTAACTCTAACGTTAACAATTCAGTATCACTGATGATTAAATTAAATGCCTTTAGTCCGCCAAAAACTAAACCTGACACCAATACCGCCGAAACAACAAACTTGGTGAGCGTATGCCCATTAATTGCATCGTTGTCCGTGTATTGTTGTCGAAACATTAACTATCCTTTAAACGCACCCATCATATCCCACATTGGGGTAAATATACCAAGCGCTAATACACCGACCATTACCGCTACAAATGAGATTAATACGGGTTCTATTTTGGCGGTTAAACTCTTTAAATCGAAATCGACTTCGCGTTCATAATAATCAGCTGCTTCTTTAAGCAACTCGTCCACTCGGCCGGTTTCTTCACCAACTGCAACCATTTGCAACACAAGCGGTGAAAACAACTCGCTCGCTACAGAAGACCTTAACAATGAATCACCACGTTCAATATTTTTTCTCATTTCGATAATTCGTTTTTCCATATACTTATTATCAACAGCCTCGGCGACTAAAGTTAACCCCGTAGTCATAGGCACACCTGAGTTTAAAATCATTGAAAAGCTACGGGCATAACGACCTAGTAAACTCCTTTCAATAATTGAGCCAACAAATGGGATTTTTAATTTAATTCTATCCCAATTTAATTTACCTTTTTCTGTGTCTTTGTAAGCTCTAAAGCCCAATATCGCTGACACAACAGCCACTAACAACAATTGCCAATAATTTACAAAAAAGCTGGACGAGCTCATCAATAACTTGGTGGTAAACGGTAGATCTGATCCCAGTTTTAAAAACATCTCTGCGAACTGCGGTATAACCAACATATTTAGAACAACCATGGCAATACAGATAACAATCAGAACGGTTGTCGGATAATTCATCGCCGATTTAATGCGTTTTCGAGTTTCTTCATCTCGTTCAAAATATTCAGCTAACTGTAAAAATGCCTCTTCCAAACGACCCGTATTTTCCCCCACATGAACAATACTGACAGCTAACCTAGGGAATACTTTGTGATGACTTGAAAATGCTGCGGATAATGATCTTCCGCGTTCAAGTTGCTGTGCGATATCTCGTAATGTCTTTTTCAATACAGGGTTTTGCGAACTATCAGCTAAACCAACAATCGCTCTGATCATTGGAATACCAGCTTTAGTCAACGAATACATTTGCCGAGAAAACACCACCAGATGCTGAGTATTAATCCGGTTTAAAATTCCCTCAAGAAAATCTACTTGTGAACCCGCTTCATCTGTTAACGTAATTTTTAGTGGGATCTCCTGCCGTGCTACCAAGACTTCAGCCGCAGCACTTTCATTAGGGGCTTCGACCTGACCTTTGGTCAGTTTACCCTTTGCATCCCGAGCTTGATAAAGAAAAAACGGCATCTACTTCAGCACCCTTTAGTTATACGTCACAGTATCGGAAACAACATCAGAAATCCGAAGGACTTCTTTTATCGTTGTGATACCTTGTTCAGCATATTCTAATGTCGCTTGCCCAAGTGTTTGATAACCTGGCATTGACTTCGCTATTGACGAAAATAATTCCGTATCGCCATTTCTTAACGCGCCAATCAAATCTTCATTAGTCATTTCCAGCAACTCATATACACCGATACGCCCTTTGTAGCCTGTACCATTACACGTTTGACAGCCTTTACCATGATGAAAAACAACATTGTTTTTATCTTGTTTAGCAATATTGGATACCCAAATAATTTCCTGTGGCTCTGGTTTATATTCCACTTTACAGGCGTTGCATATTCTTCTAATTAATCGTTGAGCCAATACCGCACGCAGCGAACTTGCCACCAAATAAGGAGCCGCTCCCATATCAATCAATCGCAGCGCGGTTGATATCGCATCATTAGTATGGAGCGTAGATAAAACCATGTGACCGGTTAATGCAGCCCGCAAGCCAATTTCAGCGGTTTCTTGGTCTCGTATTTCACCAACCATTATGACATCTGGATCTTGACGTAACGCGGTTCTTAGCACTCGAGAAAATGACAGGTCAATTTTAGTATTAATTTGTACTTGGTTAATCCGAGGTAACTGATATTCCACCGGATCTTCAACCGTAATAATCTTACTAGACGAGGTATTTAATTCACTTAAGCAACCATATAACGTTGTTGTTTTACCAGAACCCGTTGGTCCCGTGACTAAAAACATACCGTTGGGACTTTTTACTAGCTTTCGCACTTTTGCCAAAATTTTCGCTGGCATACCTGTTGTTTCTAACGTCAACAAACCCGCACTTTGATCCAATAAACGCATTACAACCGATTCACCGTGTTGGATAGGCATCGTTGAAATACGAACGTCGATCTCGTGGCCTTTTACTTTGATATGAAAACGACCATCCTGCGGTATACGTTTTTCTGAAATATCCAAGCCAGCCACCAACTTCAAACGAAGTACCAGTGCCGGCGCAATATTAACTTCACCGAGTATGCTTTCTTGTAAAATACCATCAACACGAGTTCTAATTCGAAGGCAATTTTTATCAGGTTCGATATGTATATCCGACGCTCTAACTTGAACAGCATCCTCAAACAGAGACCGTAAAAGTTTCGCAACTACAGTATCGCCTTCGCCATCACCATCGATTGTGGCGAAGTCAAAATCAGCACTTTCCTCGTATTCTGCCTGAAGCTGATGCGCAAATTGTTCAATTTCTTTTGTTCGGCGATATAGGCCGTCAAATGCCGCTAAAATTTGGCTTTCTCTTACCACGACTATTTCTAATCGTTTTTCACCAATCAAACTATCTAGTTGCTCGATTGCCGCTAAATCCGCTGGGTCAGACATACCTACAGTGATATGTTGGTCCGAACTTTCTAAAATAATTGCGCGTAGTCGTCTAGCATGAACTTCGGATAATTCACTAGCGAGTTTCTCATCAATTTGAACATCAGATATATTTAGGAAAGGCAGGTTTAGCTGTTGCGCCAAAAAGCGTAGCAACTGCTCTTCACTGATAATCCCCGACTCAATTAATACGGTACCTAACTTACGGCCAGTCTCTTTTTGCGCCGATAAGGCCGACATCAATTGCGCTTCGGTGATTATGTCTTCATCGACAAGTAAATCACCTAGTCGTTTTTTGAGTTTTGGAGCTGCCATGATTTAACCCTTCAATTCCGTGCTGCGTTGTTTGGCGAAGGTCATCGAATCTTTTGATACGCCGCCTAACTGCAATAATGTTGTATAACTTTCTAACGCTTGTTCAAACTTACCTTGACTGTCTTGCGCTATGGCTAGCCCTAACCACCAGTTGCCTTTTTTAGGCTGTAATTCGATAAGTTGTAAATACGCCTGCTCGGCTTTATCAAACTGCTGTAGTTGACGCCCGAGACTGCCTTTCATCGTTAAAAACTCAATAGACGCATCGTTTATTTGTACATCAAGATACGACAAAGCTCCCGCAGCGTTATTTTCTTTAAAGAAGATCTTCGCTGCCGTTAAGCGCCACAATTCGATATTGGGGTAGCGTTGTAAGCCATTGTTAAGAATAGAAATAGCACGGTTAGATTCACCTCGACCATACCAAGCACCAGCTAACAAACTACGAGCTTCTATGTGTCCGTCAGACATCTTCAATAGCTGTTCAAGCTGTGTAATACCTTCGCTGATATAACCTTTATCAAATGACTTTTTAGCCGAAACAAGTAGCTTCTCGACACGCTGTTCAGGTGTTAACGACACATTTGTACGCTCTATGACAAAGCTAGATTCGTTTATGTTTGAAGGTTCGTCTACTGCGTTTGACTGTTCACTCGCTTGCGCACTATCCTGACGAATTGAAGCCACGGAGGTTGTCTCAGGTAGTTGTTCTTTTCGGTTATTCTCAACAACTTTAGCCTCGGCTGACGCAAGCTTTTTAACCGGTGCAGGTTCTTGTTCAGTTGCCGTTTGACTTGATGTTATAGGGTTGGAAACTTTGGTTTCCATAAGTTCTTGCTCTTGCACAATATTCGACAATTGATTGCTAAGTTCAGCCTCAGCTTTACTTCTTTGTTCTGAATCTAATGCAGGGCTACTTTGTACGCGGTTAATTTCGCTTTGAGCGGTCAATTGTTCGTTTTTAACTGGGGCTTTGAGCGCAGTTATTTTAAGACTAGATTGCTCGTTTTGAGACACTCCAGTCGCAGGATAGTTATTTGATGCTGGTTGGCTTTCATTATTTGAAAAACTTAACTTCCAACCGATGACCACTAAAGCAACCAAAATTAAGCACATGACCACTAGCAACCAATTCGTTTTTGATTTTACAACTGGCACATAGTTTCGGTTTATATTGGATTGATTTTCATCAGGAGCCTCGGATTGGCGCTGATCTAAATCTTTTAACATCTTATTAATTACACTCATCAATTTGCTCCTTGCAAATATGGCGCTTGCCAAATCGCAACTGCTGCAATGCATGACAGTAAAACGCTAAATACCAACAACCAGACATTTCGTCTCGACGATTTAATAACGCCGTCAGTATCATTTGCGGCGGCAACAATATGCTTTTTGTCGACGCTATGATCCCCTTCACCATAAGTTAACATTAGTGCCTTATGACAAATAATATTGGCCAATCTTGGTACACCTGTACTGTATTTGAATACGGCTTTCAGGGCATTCGGTGTGAAAACATTCGCCCCTTGATAACCAGCCATAACCATCCGATGCTTTACATAAGCGTTCATTTCATCGATATTTAAACTGCGTAATTTATATGAAAAAGTAATTCTCTGACGAAGTTGTCTTAAACGTTCAGACGCCAACATCTCATCAAGTTCCGGTTGGCCAAACAAAACGACCTGCACTAGTTTTCTTGACTCAGTTTCCAGATTGGTAAACAATCTCAAAGCTTCAAAACTTTCCCACGGGATGGTTTGTGCCTCATCAATAACAAGCACAACTCCCTTCCCTTGCTGATTTAACTCAACCAGTTTCAATTGAATCTTCTGACTTAATTGTTGTTGGTTAATTCGGGTTAGCCCTTTAATCCCCAACTCGCTTGCAAATGCATAACGGATTTCTTCAGGTGAGAGACATGGGTTTGGTAGGTAGGCAACTTCAAATGCATCTGGCATTTCATTAAGAAGTTTTCTACAAAGCAACGTTTTACCCGTCCCTACTTCGCCCGTCACTTTGATAAAGCCTTCGCCAGTCTTTAATGCGGTCATCAAAACTTGCATTGCTTCATTATGGCTCGGGAGGCCAAAATAAAAATTTGTATTAGGGGTAAGCGAAAACGGCAGTTCTCGCATCCCAAAGTGGTACAAATACATGTTTATTTGTCACCATACCAACGATTCAGCACATCCGCACTGCGTTGCATTTGTTCCTTCCATGTACCGGTTCCAACAACCGTTGGTCTGATTAAAATGACCAACTCTTTCTTACGTTCTGAATCTTGTTTCGATTTAAACAAATTACCTAAAAATGGTATGGCACCTAAAAATGGTACTCGAGACTCTTCATCTGTTTTAGCCGATTGCATCAGGCCACCGATAACAACAATTTCACCGCTTTTGGCCCGAATTACCGTATCTGATTCACGAATGTTACTTTTCGCTAATGGCAACACATATTGCTCTTCATTAAGCGTGACGACCTTTTGCTGTTCAGCAATTTCTGTTACTGACGGATGCACATGCAATATCACGTCACCCTGTTCACTAATTTGTGGCGTTACATCCAGCGCAATTCCCGAGAAGAATGGTTCTAAGTTAATTTCTGGTGTACTTGACGTCGCAGTACCAGTAACGGTTGTATTTGAAACGTCTGTTACGAAATACTCGTCCTCACCCACTTTAATAACCGCTTTTTGATTATTTGTCGCTGTAACACGCGGTGACGATAGAACTTGCACATTACCTTGAGTTTTAAGCAAACTCACAACACCGCCAAAGTCGACATTATTAATGGTTAAGCTTGTAACTCCGCCTAATGCCGCAGAGATTTCATCACCAAATGAACCACTTGAAGACGTATTAAACGCAAAATCAGTCCCATTTTTATCCGCTAAAACATTTTGCCAGTTAATACCTTGCTTATAGTTATCATCTAATGCGACTTCAACTATTTTGGCTTCTAGCACAACCTGCCGAGTTAAACTTTCTTCGGAAAGCTTCACAAAGTTTTTCACTGCCATGATTTCAGATGGAAAACCACGGACGGTAATCAAACCCGATTGAGGACTAATAACAACGGCGTTGTCGTCATCGCTACTTGCACTCATAATCATTTTCAAAGTGTCTTCAAGCTCTTGCCAAAAATCGCTCTCTGACGTAGTTTGAATGTTCGAGCCCGCACTTTGTCCCATGTTATTCATGCTACTCGAGCCAGATTGTGTGCTTCCTTGATTACTATTGCTATTGCTACTACCAAAATTTTGGCCGCTCTGACTGCTTTGGCCGCTTTGACCGTTTTGGCCATTTTGGCCATTTTGTTGAACAATGCCGCCGGAATTAATACTTGTAGAGGTCATGCCAAAACGTTTAAGCATTAGGTAATTTATTGCTAATGTTTCTGTTTTAATTTTGGCTGGAAAAATTTGGATTACTTTGCCGTGATATTGAACGTCAAGTGGATAAAGACTTGTTAATACGTTCATTACTTCATTTATTGTGACGTCTTTTAAATCAAGACTCACATTTGCTTCAACCCCTGAATGAAAAGCCACACTGTAAGGTGAGTCTTCGACTAAACCTTGCAAAAATGGTTTAACGGGGACGTTGTTTGCTGAAACGTTAAAACGCTCTTCTATGACAGCCATTTCAACCGAATTTGAGTTTGATGCCATAAGATCAGCATTAACCGAGTCTGGGATCACTAAAGGCGCATTTTTAGTTTCGTCAAAAACTTCATGAACTTCTTCTGATCTTTCAGGTGTAGGCGTTAAACTACAACTAGCTAACAAACTAGTCGCTATCGCCACTGATAAAATTACATTAAATTTCGGCATAATATTATTCATAAACATATAGTCTTTTTTGTGACCCTGATTTTGTCAAAACCACGTTATTGTTATTAACTTGGCTGATTTTATACCCATTAACCATTTCACCGACGCGGTGCAATTGGCCACTAATAATAGCCATACGGGTGTCTTTTTTATTTACAATTCCCTGCAAGGTCAACTCTTCTTCAACTGCTGCGGTCGCGCGATTAAATGTACCTGCAGAATCCACGTTACCAAATATCTTTGGTGCAGTGGGATCATGCACTGTGTCAGAAAACACAGTGTTTGGAAAAATACTGATAATTATGATGACCAAATATTTCTTATAATCGAATAACATTTTTACTGTCGCTCACGGTTACCAAGGATAATGTCATGTCCGCCGTAGGATGGGTCGTTACATGATAGTCGAGATTAGTGACTGAGAACTTATTGTTCTGAGACAATATTTTTTTAACAAGATTCATTAGGTTGAAATACTCACCAGAAACAACAACTTCAAACCCATGTCGATAATATTCAGGTAAGGCGTCAGATTGTTCTATATCTTTTACATCAATATCAATTTTTTCAGGTGCTAAAATCGTTACACCAATTATTCGAACATCACTAGAGGTACTTAACAAACTTGTAAGTTCCTTTGCCATTTCTTTCGGTGCTACATAATCGACCAAAGTTTTATCTAGCTTGCGATTAACGTCATCAAGTTGCGCTTTTAGTCGTTCAATATCTTTTTTTACTTGGTCGTTAGGATCGTTTTTTAGCGCTTGTTTAACTTCTTCAATCTGCGCCCGAACATTAGCTAAACTTGCGTTATGTTTTAACAGAGCACTTTGACTTTTATTCAGTACAGCCACTTGAGATTCGATCAGCAATATAAAAACCAAATAAGCCGTTAAAAATACGCCACACCCTGAAATGATTATTTTTTCACGCTGAGAAAGTTCTAAAAACTTGTCACTGTACTCTTGCCATTTCGACATTATTCACGCCCTTCTTCAGGAGTTATTAGTCCAGCTGACGTTGCAGCCTCAAACCCCAACAACTGTTCATCAACTGCCGCAATCCTTAAATGACTAAATTCTCTATCTTTAAATGATTCTGTAGTTTGTAAAAATGTCAGCCAACGTGTAACAGCATTTGAATGTGTGGTGAATCCGTTAAATACCACGTCATTTTCATTAAACATAAAATCTGTTAACCAAATTTCGTGATCATGATGTTCCGTTAAATCTTTCATAACGTGATAAAAATTGACACCCTTGCCGGATTGTTTGTGCATTATTTTGCTTAACAAAATATTCTTAACTTGGTATTCGCGCTCAAATTTTATTTTTTGTGACGTAAATGTTGCGGAATCATTATGCTTGATTAATGCTTGCTGGTAATTGGCAAGTTCCTGCTCAACATAACCTAATTCCATATTCACTTTATCTGCCGCAGTTATCACATCTAAATTCTTCAAATAAATAGAACCGGCCCAACTCAGCATAATCAAAAGTGATGCCGCACTGGCAATAAGCACATTTGTTAACGTAAAATAATTTTTTTGTGGTCTAAGCGAATCTTGGTATAGATTAATCGTTATCTTCATTCTGAAACGTCCTCTTCATGACGTTCGACTACGGTCGACATTGCAGCACCTAATGCCGGGATAAACTTAAGACTCAGTTGTAAATTATTAGCTATTTCATCAAATGAAAAGGGTTTACTTTTAACCGGTAAACTTAAATCTAATGCATCGACAATGGCTTGAATATTGGCGCTGTCTATCGCTATAAATACATTTTTAATCGGGGGCTGCTTTAGCTGACCTTCGTAATAATCAATAGAACGTTGAATTTCAACTGCCACATTATCTGTGCCGCCCATCTGAATTTGCTCTGGCGTCATTGTATTGAGTGCTTCTGCACCACGAATTTTACGAGCAAAACAAATTTGTTGGTTTTTTAATATTAAAATAATGGCATCACTTTTAGCGTGCTGTAAAAAAACTAACTGCGCTGTATTTTCACTTCTTTGCAACTTTGCTACCGCAAATTGTTCAGTGAATATTTCTAGGACATTCGCGCCAGCATCATGAAATGGCTCTAATATTTTTTCTAGGTAGCTTCGCGATGTTGCAATTATTTGTGCTTTTGGTGTTTGCCCAAAAGGTTGCAGCGGCATATCTATATAGTCACACACCATATCAAGAGGCGGAATCGAAATTAAATCTTTAAGCTTCCAGGGCAATGCTTCTTGAATATCTTGCTCAGGCAACTCAGTAATTTCTATCTGGGTACTTTGAGAACGATGACTCGGTAATACGATGGAGATTGACCCAGAGACGATATCATTTTCTTTTATAATGGTTTCTAGTACATTTGGTAGTTGATCTTCAGACGAGTAAGCAACATCAAAATGCTTATTTAAAAGCATTCCTTTTTCGCCTTGTTCCAACATAACAACGCGCACAACTTCTTTATGGATGGCAATCCCAACATGTAGGCCATTCGATTTACGATTTAACAACTTTTGCAAAAAGGCTGGAAGCATTGATTTCATTTATTTTTGTTACTCCGTCATAGCCTTGTAATGTATCCTGTTACGCTATTCAACTTCAACACTAATCATCTATGAATACTGATTTTTTTAATTTTCAACCGGTTACTCCTGTACAACAAGTATCTTATCAACGGAGCGACAAAAAAAAACTTACTTTTTTGGTCAAACGTGATGATTTAATTCACCCCCTTGTTTCTGGCAACAAATGGCGAAAGTTGAAATACAACTTAAATCTAGCACAAAATGCCAATTTTGCAGGGATTGCGAGCTTTGGGGGCGCTTTTTCTAATCATATTGCGGCGCTCTCTGCTCTCGGCCACCAGGCCGAATTTCCAACCATTGGCTTTATTCGAACAGATCACATTGATAGCAAAAACCCAACTTTGCGTTTAGCAAAAGATCGCGGTATGACGCTAATCAAGTTGACGCGACAAGAATACCGTTTACGCAACGACCCCGGCTTCATAACGTCTTTAAAGGTGCAATACCCAGATTATCTATTTGTTCCTGAAGGCGGCAGCAATGAAGCCGCTGGCGCAGGCTTAAAAGAACTGGCGGATGAAATTAGCCAGCAATGTGAATTCGACCGATTTGCTGTAGCCGTAGGTTCCGGCGGTACCGTCAGTGGTTTAATGGACAACTTACCCCATAACGGTATTGGCGTAGCAGTTGTTAGAGACGACACTTTAATAACTAATTTAACCAAGAAATATGGCAATCGATTGACGCTCAAATACAACCCAATAAGTGGTAAATACGGAAAAGTAACCCCAGAACTTGCGGAATTTTGTCTCGATTTTTTTACACAAACAGGTATTCCTGTCGAACCTATTTATACAGGAAAACTATTGTTTAACCTTTGTTTACATCGAGAGTATCTAAATATTCCAGATGACGAGAAAATTTTGGTGATTCATACCGGAGGATTACAAGGGATTAGTGGTTTAATTTATCGCCAGAAAATTTCAGCATCTGATTGGATTTCGGTAATTGAAGCAACGGCGAACTAACATAGTGACCCTGGATCCCAGAAATCCCTAAACGCTGTAACACTCTAATTTCTTCATGTTTTTCTACGCCTACAGCAAACATTGTTAAGGATTTTTGATTGGTAATTGCAAGCAAACTCCGTATAAACATTTGATTTTCTGGGCGGTCATGTATGTTATTGACAATGCTCTGGTGCAATTTGACATAATCCAACTTAATGTAATTTACGTAGCTTGTATCAAGAACGTATAGCCCCACTTGATCGACCATAATTCTGGCATTGTAACGATTTAATGCGGCAAATATTGTGGTTAGCTTTTTAGCATTTTGAGCCAACTCAAACTCAGAAATTTCAAATATTATATGGTCAATTACGTTACGATTAGCTTTAACAAACGATATTAGCCAATTTACAAATTTTCTATTTAACCAACTATCAATGTGAATATTCACCGAGATCATATGAGTTACGTCGGTTTTTAACGTTTCAATTAACAAGGTTAACATTTGCTTGTCGACTTCAGGGATCAAACCACTCTTACGAGCCATAGGTAAAAATACCTGTGCATTAATCAACCCTTGTTTGTCATCCTCCATGCGGACAAACACCTCGAAGTGATGAACATGCCTGTCATAATCGGAAACAGGTTGAAAGTACAATTTAAATTTGTTGTTTGTAATTGCATTTTCGATAGCGGTACGCCACCGCACAGAGCCCTTAATATCGGACTGTGGCAGCGAATCCGTTTCATACACAAACCAGCCTGATGGACCATGTAGCTGAGCTGCACGCAAAGCCATGTCGGCTTCAGCCAAAATTTGAAACGACGAATCTCGCACAGTGAACAAATCCGCTCCAATATGACAGATTGCATTTTTATCATACTTTTCAGGCAGTTCTATTTTTTGTCCCATTCGTAGAATATTCATGGCGACACGTTCAACTTCTTTAATATCAACAAATGGCAATAAAATTGCAAAATCTGAGTGACTAATACGCGATACCAGACTTTGCTGAGTGTCATCCACGTATTGTTTCAAAATTCCGGAGTATTGGGATAGCAGTAAATCAAACTCACCTTCGTCATCTTCGAAGTCGTCGAGTGCGCCAAATTGCACAATTAACACGGCTCCATATGCTTCATCTTCTTGCTGTAATAATGACTCTAATCTTTGTTCAAAATAAAGCCGATTACCTAAACCAGTCGCGTTATCCAAAAAGGTTTGGCTTCTTATTGAATGATCAACTTTATTGCCACCTTGCTGAGCGTCTTGTTTATTTTGATGTAAGGTCCGTACGGTATTTACTAAATTGTAATCCGTATTTTTAACAAAAAAACGAAAGTCGCCACTTTTAGTGTATCGATTCGCCCAAGCTTCCAGTTGCATAAATACATGCCACGCGCCATAAACTTTTCTATGGCTGCTCGCCAAATTAATCATTAATAGAACAAGCAGAACGGAGTTAGCGAGTGCCAACTCAAATAAAATAGCTGCGAGGAGTGATTCGTGAGATAAATAAATGGTGCCGTAATCGGATTCGAACTCTATATTTTCTGGATACCAACTAAAATCCACCGATTTTGTAGCGAGAACTTCGCCATAATCATCGGTTAAACGCCAAGCTAATATCGTGTCAAACAGAGCGGGAGCAGATTTAATTTCGGAAGGTGTTAGGTTAGCTAAAAAGGTACTTTGAGCTTGCACTTGCTCAGCAAGATCGGACTCACCGTCAACGATAATGACAATATTGAATAACAAAAATATCGAGAATACTAATACGATAGCTGAACGCATTAAGCTTCGATAAATAGTCCGTGAAAGTTGCATATCCCTGCGCTAATTATTTTTATTATGCCATTCAATCTAATAGGCTATAACGCGTTTGGCAAGCGTTCTGCTTTAAGAATACAAAAAAAAATATTGTTTAAAGTACCTCAATATTGACATAACACCTTCAGATCCGGACGCCAAATATTGAAGTCCTTCGTACATTAAGATTGAACCCTTTGATTTTTATTAATTTTAATAAAATACCAAATAATTAGACCGGCTATTTATTGTTTTAAATCTATTGATTTTACTGCCTTATCAATCCTAGCAAAGGATGACGAAAGAACTGGAACGTAATTAAAAATTAGCTCTGCGTGGCTTTATTGGATTAATAATTCGAAGGTACTCTTTACGCTTTATACCAGAATCAAAAATTAAGATTGAAGGTCCAATTCATTTTTTTCAACAAAATAAAAAGCCGCTTAGTAGCGGCTTTCAATGTAACTTTTCAACATTCTAAATTTTGTCTTGAATTAGAACGGAATGTCGTCATCAAAGTCCATGCTAGGTTCAGGTGGCGCTGCCGGTGCTTGTTGCGGCTGAAATCCACCTTGTTGAGCTTGACGCTGTTGTGGTTGGAAACCACCTTGTGGAGACTGTTGGTATCCACCTTGCGCCGGAGCTTGTTGTTGCATAGGTTGCTGTGCCTGCTGCTGAGGCTGTTGGGCTTGTTGAGGCGCAGCTTGCTGGAATCCACCAGGTTGCTGTGCTGGCTTTTGGAAGTTCCCCGCTGGTGCGCTTTGACCATCGTTACGACCACCTAACATTTGCATTTGTCCGCCAAAATCAACCACAACTTCTGTGGTGAATTTATCTTGACCAGTCGCTTGATCTTGCCATTTACGCGTTTGAAGTTTCCCTTCAAAGTAAGCCTGTGAGCCTTTACGTAAATATTCGCCTGCAACTTCAGCAAGTTTGCCAAAAACAACAATACGGTGCCATTCAGTTTTTTCCTGCATTTGACCGGTATTTTTGTCTTTCCAACTTTCGTTTGTTGCTAAACTAATATTTGCAACCGCGTTGCCATTCGGCATAAATCTTACTTCAGGATCTGCACCCAAAGTACCAATTAAAATTACTTTATTGACTCCGCGAGCCATAATATTTCTCCTGCAAACTAAATAAATTCACGTATTAATCTGTCGACAGAATCCCTGTCGTAATTAGATTTTTCTACTTTAAGATAAATTCGATGTTCGTCTTCAACTAAGGTCGCTTCCATAACACCTGAGCAATCACTAATGTTATCAATTAATTGTTGCCATTGACCACCGTCAACAGGTTCGATTGGGATTGAAACTCGTTTCGAACTTGCCGGTAATACCATAGAGGATGCGATAATCAGCCATAGTAACGCAAGTACGGCATTTGCCGCAAACAAATAACTGAAGCCAAAATTTTGTACGAGGTAACCGCCTGTTATTCCACCTAAAAAAGCACCAAAAAATTGACTGCTTGAATAGACTCCCATCGCACTGCCTTTTTGTCCAGCTGGCGACAATCGTGCGACATGCGCTGGTAAACTTGCTTCCAAAAAATTGAAACCAATAAAAAATAAAAACAACGTTAAAATAAGCGGCCAAAACGACTGTGTTAAAACCATAGCGCTTAAGGCAATAATTAACATGCCTATAGCTGCTAAAAACATCACTTTTTCTAAAGACTTTTTGGCAGCGATAATGATCATCGGTACCATAAAAACAAATGATAAAAACAACACTGGAAGATAAATTTGCCAATGATTATCAATGGCTAAGCCTGCGTCGGTTAACAACACAGGTAAAGCGATAAACAATGATGTCATCATCATGTGTAATATCAAGACGCCAAAATCAAGTCTAATAAGTTGTGGATGGCATAACATCGAAATTAATCGGCTAGAGGTCGCTGTCACTTCACCGCTGTGCCCACGAGTATAAGAAACAGGGACGATAGTTAACACAATTATAATGCCGACAACCGCCATAATAGCCGTCAGGTTAAAAACACCGGCTAAACCAAATGATTTTGCCACCATAGGGCCTAAAACTAATGCCGCAGCAAAGCTCATGCCGATACACATGCCAATAACAGCCATAACCTTTGGCCTTTGTTCTTCACGAGTAACATCTGATGCTAGCGCCAATACCGCACTGGCAATTGCTCCCATCCCTTGAATTGCTCTACCAAAAGTAACCATTTCAATGCTTTCGGCTAAGCCAGCAATTATACTACCAATGGCAAAGATAATTAGACCCAATACAATTATTCTTCGACGTCCATAACGATCTGAAAGCCAACCCATTGGTATTTGAAAAAGTGCCTGGGTTAAACCATAGGCGCCAATGGCTAAACCAATCCACATAGGCGTTACACCTGACAGTTCTTGTCCATATATGGCTAATATAGGCATTAGCATGAACAAGCCCAACATTCTCATGGAGAATATGAGAGCTAAAGAGACGGCAGCTCTTTTTTCTAAATTATTTAAACGGGTAGACTGCATGTTGTTAACTTAAAAGAATGTTCCAAACTTTGACAGACCGCACAGTATACTGGTAAACCAATATTAAAAAAGGTGTTTGAGGTCTAGTTTTTCGGATAAATCAAACATAACGACTTCAACTACAAAAAAGAATAGTTGAAGTGTGCATGATCAGAAGAACCGAAGGTTGTGTTGATTTACAAGCAACAACCAAATCTTAGCTTAGAGTTGGCTTCGGATCTGCTTGGCTTGAGCAAACCAAATTTCTTTTTCGCCGTTAGACAAAGCTGCATCTAGCTCTCGTTTGGCCTCCGCGGTACGTTCAAGTTTTATAAGTACCTGTGCTAGATGATAACGAATAGTCGCGTTATTAGAATCCATAGCATGGGCACTTCTTAACATTTCGAGTGCGGCATCATAACGTGCTTGGTGATAAAAGCCCCACCCTAACGTGTCTTTAATAGATGCATTTGAATCATTTAAGTCAAACGCTTTACGGGCAAACTCCATGGCAGTTTCCAACGATGAATCCATATTTATCATTGCCATATTATTTAGTAGAAAGGCATCATCTTTATAGTGACCTAAATCCATTAACTTCTGGTATAGCGGTTTTGCCGATTGAAATTTATTCAAGTTCATATAGTGATCGGCTAACAACCTAATACGCCAAACTTGTTTAGGGTACGTGGGGATAGATGCTTTAACCAAGGTCTCAAATTCAGCCGCTTTATAATTTTCTTTGGCGATTTGATACAAATTTAACAATGCTAAATTAAACTCTGGGTTTATTTCTATTGCCTGCCAATAATAGTCAAACGCTTTAGGAGTATCGCGTCTAGTGCTGGCAATATCACCTAATAATAAAAGAACATTAGGTTCGTTTTTCACTTCTTTATACAGTTTTTCCGCTGCTAGCTGAGCTTGTTGTATTTCTTGTTTATCTAACTCAAGTCGAATCGACTCTATATTAACTCTAAGGTTATTAGGAATTAAACTTTTAAGCTTAGCGATAGACTTCCCAGCACCTTCAAAATCGCCGACCTGACGTTGTAACACAGCAACGTCATAAATCATCTTAGGTTTGCCTTCCGCCAATCCATATAATATGCCTAACTGTTTAGCTGCTTCGTCTTTTTTGCCAAGCTTGTCTAATACAGCCACCTGTTTAAACAAATATGGCGGGTTAAACATATATGACGCAGATAACTCTTTAATCACTTTATAGGCCGATTGATATTCTTTTTGCTCAAAGTAAATGTCGTACAACAACTCTTGACTCAACCGTCCTGTTTTTTTGGCCTGAACAGTGACCAACAAAGGTATTGCTTGGTCGAAGTTTTTGTATTCAGCATATATTTGAGCCAACATATATTTAACGTCTGCATGCGTCGAACGCTCTGCATGAAGTTCTTCTAAAATATTTTTTGCAACATCAAAACGACCCAACATCTTGTGGGTTGTTGCTAAGTTAAAGCGAGCTTCAAAAAAATCAGGGCGAGTTTCGAGTAACTTCACAATAATTTTTTGCGCTTCGGCTGCTTTATTTTGCTTAATTAATACCGCAGATTTAAAATTTTGTAGATCAAAATTATCTGGAAATTGCTCAGATAACTTTTCAACAACGTCATATGCTTGAGGAATATCACCGTTTTGCAGGAACATAAGGCCACGAGCTATGTCTAATCGAATATCAGACTTGTCATTTTTAACTCTTTCAATCAGCAACCTAGCCTGTCCAGAACGACCAGATTGGTTGTAAATAGAGACTAAACGCAACGTAACATCGAGTTCATTTGGGTATTCAAGTTCAAGTTTCTCTAACAACATCTCAGCTTCAAATTTTTGACCATTACTTAAATATAAATCGACCAAACGTATGGCTAGTTTCAAATCACTGATCACAGCGGATTCGTGGCGCTCAAGTAGATAAGTTGCTTCGCGAGATTTGTCTTGTTTAAGATAAACGTTAGTCAACATCGAAATAGCGCGTAAATCACCAGGTGCAAGATTTAAGTATTTGCTAAGTTCTTTTGACGCTTGCTCTATATTACCTTGTAAATATGAAGACAAGGCAGTGACAAAAATGAGAGATGGTTTATTAATAAACTCGTCTTCCGGGATCATTGAGGTGGTATTAGACAACGATTCTAACATTGAAGCCGATTGTTCATCTTGTTTTCTAATTGACATCATCCAACTTGAAAGCAACATAATATGTGGGTCTTCAGGGGTTACGGCCAAAATATCATTGATCATTTTTTCGGCGTCATCAATTCTACCCACTTTTATAAATGCAGAGATAATTGAACGTTGAACCACGGGGTCATTATTTACATAATTTAAAGCTTTATTGTACGACTCTATCGCTCCTTGATAGTCGTTTTTTGACATTCTAATTTGGCCTTGAAGGTGGTAGGTACGATGGTCGTTTGGATTGATAATCAGTGAACGTGAAATTAGTTTTTGCGCTTCTTCAATATTCCCCAATGAAGATTCTAAAGACGCTAAGCTATTTAATGCCCGAGTGTCTTTAGCATTCAAAGCAATGGCGTTTTGATAGGACTTACGACTCAATACGGTTAAATCTAGATTTTGGTACGCTATCGCTTTATTGATATAAAGCTCATATGCCGAGCTATCATTTAGCTTGTAACCATCGGCAAACACTAAAACCTCTTTGTAACGTTTGGCAAAGTTTAGTGCCGTGGCGTAATCAGATAATATTAAATTAATGTCGGCTTTATAGGCTAATGATTCTTCAAATTGCTTAATTGCTTCGTTGAAATAGCCACGCCTTAAAAAAATCTTTCCCATTAATATCTTTGCAGGCAAGTTGTCTGGTTGCGCATCTAAGGCATTTTTTAGATAGATAAAGCTGGATTCATATTTCTCTTCATAAAATGCTTGAACAGCTTGCTCATAATAACTATTTGCCGCTTTAGCGGCGAATGAAAATAAAAGTAAAAATGAAATCGATGCAGAAATTAGGGCACGGTGAAACATCGTAGAAGCCTCTGTTGCTTAACTTAGAGAAAGAGAATTAATTTTACTGTAAAAGAAAACAAAAAAGATGGCAAAGGCCATCTTTTTTTATTTTAAACAAAATTTAAATTTAGAAGTTTAATTTAAATTTCGATGATAATTTTTTCTGTCTAACGATAAAGGCTAAACCAAGTGCGAATATTGCAATTGAAGAAGGCTCAGGTACGTCAACTGGTGGTGTACCACCGCCGCCGTTACTTGTTTTTGCCGTTACACCCATCAATTTGAATGCGTCGTAATCACAATTTTCCATCTCGTTGTAAAGTCCGACCAACCAAAAGGTAGAAGAACCAGCATCACTATCCAAAGCATAATAATTACTTGAACCTTGTTTTGAAATAGTAGACATATCAACTTCGCTGTAGATATCATCCCAAGTTGACGTGCCATTTGACATATTGGCTACATCTTGAGAAGAAATTGCAACTGCACCAACATCAAGAATGTTGTTTTGACCATCGCTATACCAACCGACACTAATACCTTCTAAACTTACTGCTTCTGAAAACGACAGCAATACCATGTCTTGGTCAGAATACATTAAACTGCTGCTGTAGTTATCAATTGAATGATCAGGCACAGAGTTTGAATTTTCATCACCGTTCACAACACCCCAACCGTTACTATCACCCCAATAATAAAGATCACCTTGCTCCACTATTTGGTCGTAATACTCTTTACTGTTTGATGCGCTAGTATCACCTTCTGAATCGGACCAACCAGTAACAACAACTTCGACGCCATCACTAGTAAGTGCAATCGATTCTGCATCGTTCCAAGTGCTACTATTAGAGCCAGCTACCCATGTACCATCTGTAGTTATGTTTGATGATTGCAAATCCCAATCGATACTAGTCGATGTTGCTGTAGCATTTGCCGACGCTGTGATCGCCGCGATAATTGCCAATGTTCTTAACATATGTACTTCCTTCAACTCTACTAAAACCGAGTTTAAATTAATTTCGTCTACACTGGTAAAGCAATATACAAGCCAACATTTAAATTATTGTTTTACAACAACTTTAATGGTCAACCAATTTGAACTGTAAAAAATATAGACACTTAAATTTTTAGCCATTTTAACCTAATGGCTAAAATTGTCATTAACTAGTTACTTATTTTACAGTCACTATACAAAAGCTCGACGGTCTTTCCTATTTAAGTTTAAGAAAACGAGCATTGTTATTAAATTATTCACCAAATGATGGCATACTGACCGGTCAAATTATGAGGTTATGACGGTAATATGGATAAAATAGAAGTTAGGGGTGCGAGAACCCACAATCTAAAAGATGTTTCTTTAACGATTCCACGCGACAAACTCATTGTCATCACTGGACTATCCGGTTCAGGAAAATCATCTCTAGCTTTTGATACATTGTATGCCGAGGGCCAACGACGTTACGTTGAGTCTTTATCAGCCTATGCTCGTCAGTTTTTGTCATTAATGGAAAAGCCTGACGTTGATCATATAGAAGGCCTTAGTCCAGCAATATCAATTGAACAAAAATCAACGTCTCATAACCCACGCTCAACCGTAGGTACAATTACCGAAATTTACGACTACCTAAGACTGCTCTTTGCACGCATAGGGACGCCAACATGTCCTACTCACGGCGAAAAACTAGAAGCACAAACCGTTTCGCAAATGGTCGACCGCATTCTAGCGTTGCCTGAAGGCAGCAAAATCATGCTGTTAGCTCCTATTGTTAGAGACCGTAAGGGTGAGCACGTTAAGACACTAGAAAACTTAGCGGCTCAAGGCTTTATTCGTGCGCGTATCGACGGTGAAGTATGTGACTTATCCGATCCTCCAGATTTAGAACTTCACAAAAAGCATACCATTGAGGTCGTTGTAGACCGTTTAAAAGTCCGCGACGATATTCAACAACGCCTTGCCGAGTCGATAGAAACGTGTTTAGAACTCAGTAGTGGCAATGTCCAAGTCGCTTACATGGATGAAGATAAAGAAGAGCTCACATTTAGCGCAAACTTTGCTTGCCCTAAATGTGGCTACTCCATGCAAGAATTAGAACCTCGGATGTTCTCGTTTAATAACCCTGCTGGGGCATGTTCAAGCTGTGATGGACTTGGTGTTAAGCAGTTTTTCGACCAAGAAAAAGTCGTTATTAATAGTGAACTAAGTCTAATAGGCGGTGCAATACGCGGTTGGGATAAACGTAACTTCTACTATTTCCAAATGCTTAAGTCACTTGCTGACCACTACAAAATCGACTTGTCATTACCATTTTCAGAATTGTCAGACGACCATCGCCACGTGATCTTAAATGGCAGTGGCCAACAGCCAATCGAATTTAAATATATGAACGACAGAGGCGATGTAGTTGTTAGAAATCATCCTTTTGAAGGCATATTAACTAATATGGAAAGGCGTTATCGCGAAACAGAATCTAATTCTGTGCGTGAAGAACTTACTAAGTATATTAGTACTCAGCATTGCCCTTCATGTGATGGTAGCCGACTTCGTGAAGAAGCGAGAAATGTCTTTGTTACTGGCGTTAACTTGCCAACAATTTCAGATATGTCGATTGGTGAAGCGAGCGAGTTTTTCCAAAACATGGAACTGACTGGCCAAAAAGCCCAAATCGCTGAAAAAATCCTAAAAGAGATCTGCCAACGACTCGGGTTTCTAGTCAATGTTGGACTCAATTATTTATCTATTTCGAGAAGCGCAGAGACCCTGTCAGGCGGTGAAGCTCAGCGAATAAGACTCGCCAGTCAAATAGGTGCTGGCTTAGTGGGCGTCATGTATGTACTTGATGAACCTTCCATAGGTTTGCATCAACGAGACAACGATCGTCTATTGCAAACTTTAGTGCACTTAAGAGACTTAGGAAACACAGTAATTGTTGTAGAACACGATGAAGACGCCATTCGAGCAGCTGACCATGTTATCGACATCGGCCCAGGCGCTGGAGTTCACGGTGGCGAAATCATCGCCCAGGGTACGCCTGATGAAGTTGAAAACACACCGGGTTCATTAACGGGTGAATACCTTTCTGGCGCTCGGGAAATCGCAGTCCCTAAAACCAGAACGCCAATCGACCGCAAAAAGATGTTGACGCTATCCGGTGCGACTGGCAACAACTTAAAAGATGTGACGATAGAAATCCCTCTCGGCTTAATGACTTGTGTAACGGGTGTGTCAGGTTCAGGTAAATCAACGTTAATAAATAGTACGTTATACCCAATTGCGCATCGTGAACTCAATAACGCAACTACCTCTGAACCAAGTCCGTATCGCGATATTACAGGTATGGATCAGCTAGACAAAGTCATCGACATTGACCAAAGTCCAATTGGTCGAACACCAAGATCTAATCCAGCAACATACACTGGTATTTTTACCAATATACGTGACATGTTTGCCGGTACGCAGGAAGCACGCTCCCGCGGTTACAAAGCGGGTCGCTTTAGTTTCAATGTTAAAGGTGGTCGTTGTGAAGCCTGTCAGGGTGACGGCATGATCAAAGTGGAAATGCATTTTTTACCGGATGTGTATGTACCTTGTGATGTTTGTAAAAGCCAACGTTATAACCGTGAAACCCTGGAAGTAACTTACAAAAACAAAAATATTCATCAAGTTCTCGATATGACGGTTGAAGACGCCAGAGAATTTTTCGATGCGATCCCAGCGATTTCGAGAAAACTGCAAACACTTATGGACGTTGGTTTAAGCTACATCCGTTTAGGTCAGTCAGCGACAACATTATCTGGTGGTGAAGCCCAACGAGTGAAACTCGCAAAAGAGTTGTCCAAAAGAGATACAGGTCAAACGCTGTATATTCTTGATGAACCTACAACTGGCTTGCACTTTTACGATATTGAGCAACTACTAACCGTCTTGCATCGTCTGCGGGATCACGGTAATACACTGGTGATTATCGAGCACAATTTGGATGTTGTGAAAACAGCGGACTGGATTGTCGATTTGGGTCCTGAAGGGGGTTCAGGTGGCGGTGAGATTTTGGTCGCCGGTACGCCTGAAGAAGTATGTGAAAATACAACCTCTCATACAGCTAAATACTTAAAAGAACTTTTGGTTGGCAAAACCATATAAGTTTCTGGTTTTAAGCAAACAAAAAGGGTTAATTAACAATTAACCCTTTTTTGTTATTTTTGTCCCATCCTAAAATGTGCTCACACGTCTTCGTCGGGACAATTAATAGTTATAATATGGTCTGAACTTGTCACTACGGTTCGACGTCCGGCTGTTGTCCAAGTAAAAATGTCTCTAATTGCTCAGCGGGCATCGGCTTCGCGTGGAAATAGCCTTGAGAAACATCACAATTTAAATTACGAATAAAGTCCAACTGGAATTGTGTCTCAATCCCTTCTGCGACAGTTTCTTTACCTAACTTTTGACTTAGTGTGATAACAGTCTCAGCAATAATGCCATCGCCACCCTCGCCGATATCTTTAATAAACTCTCTATCAACTTTAATTCTATCCAACGGCAACTGTTGTAAATAACTTAGCGACGAAAATCCTGTTCCAAAATCGTCGATCGCAATCGCAAACTTATTCTTTTTAAGCTCTTCAAGCGCAATGATCACCAGTTTTGGATCATCCATAACAACACTTTCGGTGATCTCTAATTCAATTTGCTCTGGGTCAACGTCGTATTTTTTGGCGGTCTCAATGACGTTTTGAACAAAATTAGAATTACGGAATTGAGGCATCGATATATTCACCGCAACACGCAATCCAGTAAGCCCGAGTTGCTCAAGTTTTTTAACTTGCTCACAAGACTGTTCTAGCACCCACATACCTAATTCAACGATAAGGCCGGAATATTCAGCGAGTGGAATAAAAATCAGTGGTGAAATAAATCCACCATCGCTATTTGGCCAACGTAATAACGCCTCCATGCCATCAAATCGGCCAGTTTTAACATTTAATTGCGGTTGATACCAAACCTGTAATTTACCGTGATTAAAGTCATTAACTAAACTGCGGATCATACCGAGTCGCCAACTTGTTTCATCTTCCATTTCGGTTTCATAAAACCGATACCGAGATTGAGTGTCTTTTTTCGCTTTGTTTAGTGCAATGTTTGTATGTTTTAGTACCGATAAACCATTTTTTCCGCCATTCAATTTATCGCAAATCCCCAAAGTCGCATTGATAGGGATTAGATGCTCTTCGGCTTGAAAAGATTGATTAAACAGGGGCAAAACAACATTGGTATCTAATGTTTTTGTAGTTCCAATAAATCCAAATATATCGGCCCCGATCCGTGCAATAGTCACACTTGGGTCCAATGAATTTTTTAATCGCTCTGTCACACATAATAACAAGGCGTTGCCCGCCTCTTGACCAAGTCCATCATTGATATCAGAAAAGTGGTCAATATCTAGCAACATCACCCTATCCCCTGACAACCTGTTTTTTGTGTACAGATCGAGCAATTGGATAAAACGCGAGCGGTTTGCTAAGCCCGTTAATCGATCTTGGTAAGCGACCTGACTAACTTGTTTAATGAGAATAGAGTTGTCTAACGACGAACCAACGTTTGCACAATAGGTTTGCAGTAAAGCCGCTGATATTGTTTCAACAATCGAGTTATTTAAAACCAAAATAGCCGTGCAGGACTTCGCTTCGATATAAATAATTTCAATATCATCTTCAAAAACGTGACCGCTGGTTTTAATTGCTTTGCTAATTAAATGAACCACATTTTCACTCATGACACATTCAAAGCGCATATCTGTATATTGTTGGTAAGCACCAATTCCACGATTGACCCAAAAACCATCCTCCGGCACAAACTTTTTGTCTTTTGAATAGTTTAATAACAGTGCTGCGTCGGTTCCGCCGGCAAACAACTTATTTGAATTACCAACAAGTAAGTCGGTAAATTCTTGAAACTGCTCTGTGGATATTAACTCTTGATTTAGCGTGTTAATTTGTTCTAAAAAGTTTCTGGATTGGCTTATGACTGATAATTGCTGAAAAGACCGTATAGCAGAGAAAACAGACGTTAAAAGCTTATTTCGCGTAAGCTCAGTCTTGGTTTTGTAATCGTTAATATCGTATTCCATGATCACGCTCTCTTCTGGAGCATAACCCGGTTGTCCTGTTCGTAGAATAATTCTGACATCCGTCAGTTTTAAATTTTCTCGAATTTTTCTGACAGCCATTAATCCAGCATCGTCAGATTCCATAACCACATCAAGTAAAATAACAGCGATATCTTTTACAGTTGTGAGAATGTCTAATGCCTCTTTTCCTGAATACGCATGTAAAAATTCCAATCGGCAATTGCCAACTAAGGTATTGGCTAAAGCCAATTCAGTTATTTTATGGATCTCAGGTTCGTCATCAACAATTAATATTTTCCATGAGCCTGTAACTTTAGCTTCATCCGCAAAGTCTGGTTCATTTTCGTTGTCAGCGAAAATAAATGTATCGTCTTCTACCATATTGGTTGCATGTCTATTCACGAATGTCCTATTCCATTTCCCAAACCCGTAAGTAAAAAATTACTTGTTATAACAAGTGTAGATAGTATTTTTAATTAAAACCATCCTAAATTAAATTTTATCTTTTTGACATTGTATTAAATTTTCTTAACTATAAGTGAAACTTTGTTAAAGGAATATCATGGCTAACCAAGCGTTGCATCCAAGTCGCACTAAATACCTTGCGTTGTTAAAACAAACAACCGGGATCGAATTTGCACTTGTGCCTGAAGCTGAACCGCAGCTAGAGCATAAAGCAATCCGTACAACCAATGCGGGCGACCAAATTTATATTAAAAATCCAGAGTCCAATTTGTTGCAACGCGGGCACAAACGTGAGCAAATTCTGCTCTCTCGTCAACAAAATAATCTAGAGCAAATTTTTAGTTTGGCACTTGAGTATGTCAATCAAGATGCCCAATTTGAACGCTTAGACTTAGATTGGTTAATGAAATTTACTGAATTTGCAAAGTCGAGTTTTTCTTCAACCAAACAAGAGCTGTGGGCGAAAATTTTGGCTGTAGAGTTAAGTCAGGTCGGTACTTTTTCATTCCGTAGTCTTAAAACACTTTCTGAGATCAGCAGTAATGAGGCAATGACATTTTATCGTTCGGTGTCTTTAGCGTGTCGTATTGGGGAGGAAAAAGGCGCTAAAATTTTAACTGGAATTTATAAAAAACCAACGTTGATGTCGATATTTAGCGGTTCTAATCGAATGGTGATAAACCTCAACAAATTTGGACTTTCGTATCCCCAATTAATGACGCTCGGTGAGTTGGGCTTGCTTTATACTCAAGAGATTGAGTCTGCACCATATTCATTTAACGACAAAATCCAGTTAAATTACCATGGCCAATCTATTGGTATGACAATACAGCAAAAAGAAGTGATATTTACCTATTACAAATTTACCCAAACGGGCTATGAATTAAGTAAATTAGTCGCCTCAGACAAAGATAACAACTATCTAAAAACCTTGATTTCAGATTTCAGAGGGCTAGTTGATTTTCAATCTGAGGTTAATGTTAAAAGCTAGATTCGAGTGAGACAAATACAGAATTCCATTCTGCTTTTGCTACGATTCCGTCTTCATATTGATAAGATATCTGTTGGTCTTTATAACCGATATAGACGGTAATGGCTGCCAACATATTTTCTGAAAATTGATAGCCAATCGCTGTTTCGTAATCATGGTTTTTATCTCCTGTTTGATATTCAAAATAGGAGAACAAACCCATTAACGGCAAACTACTTGTCAATTTAGCATAAAATAAAGGTTCAATTGAGGACACGCTCGTTTGGGAGTTAGCACCGGAATTTACGTCTGCAACCTGATATTCCGTATCTTGAAATCGAAAATTGACGCCCAAATCAAAGCTCAATATGTCTCTGTCGACAATTTCATAATAAGAAATAAAATCGACAATTTCATATTCGCCGCCATAGTTCAATTCACTTGCAATACTATATAGTTGGCCGCCCAAACGATACGTTTGATCGAGTAACGCGATGTCTTCAAAATCAAATTTTGAGTAACCCATCTTCACATTTGGAATTAAAAATATCGGATGTTCTATGCTACCGTAAATTCGGATTTGGTTTTGTGAATCGCTACTCCAACTCAAAACGGCATCATCAGCTTCGCCAACGTAACCCGTATTATCCGCCTGCCAATGTTGTAGCCCAAATTTAACACCCAAGGTATCAGCAAATGCACCACAACTTGCCATCATCAATAAAATTGCTAGCCATTTGCTGTTCATTGGTTACCCCTGTATCAACAACTTGTTCAAATCAATGATCGCGGCATTTGCCCGGGAAATATAATTGGCCATTACTAATGAATGATTGGCTAATAAACCAAAACCGCTGCCGTTCAAAACCATCGGACTCCATATGGCTTCTTGACTCGACTCTAATTCCCGAATGATTTGTTTAAGGCTTGTCGTTGCACCTTTTTTTCGTAGTGTTTCGGCAAAATCAACTTCTATGGCTTTCAAAAAATGTAATAAAGCCCAACTTGCGCCTCGCGTTTCATAAAACACATCATCTATTTTCCACCAACTGGTTTTCACTTGCATAGTCGAAGGCGCAGATGTTGACTGTTTTGCAGACTGTTCACCGGCTAAGTCGGTATTTGAACGCTCCTGGCCTACACTTGCACTGAGTCGTTGACTCAAACTACCTAAGCGTTTTTCAACTTCATTAAGCCACTCTCTTAGATTATCTGCCCGGGCATAAAACTGCGCGGTATTCTGACTTTTATCAGCAAGTGAGTTTCGGTAACTAATAAGGGCTTCAACTGCTTTTCCATATTCCGACTCAGCACTTGGCCACGCCCAAGATCTATGGTCTATATTAAACTGCGGTTGTGCAATTTTAAGATATGGGTTTTCTAGAGACTGTGACTGAGAGCGACTAAAATCTTTACGCAATGACAAGGCCAGATCACGAACCATTTCCAATGCACCAAATTCGAACGCTGGCATATTATCCAGCATGACACTTGGCGGCATGATGTCATTAGACAAGTACCCACCTGGTTTATGTAAAAGCGTGTTCGTCACTTCGATTAATGTATGCGTTGTTGTAAAACCGGTTACAACCTCAACATTAAGTTTTTTGGCCTCTTCAACTGCGCGATGTTGCACGTTAAATACGTCGGGCATAAAACTCCAATACTGTGCTAACACTAACATTAGCAACGAGACAGTCCCGACAGCGGTCGCTATCCATTTATACATAAAATTCGCCTTTTTAGTGTTTATGTTCGTCAAGTATCGACTTTACCGAAAACGTAATTTGAAACTTTCGACCTGAACTGGTGGTAAATTCAACGTCTACTTTCGAACCGGCTTTTGGATAATTAGTTAAGTTTATAAACATTAAGTGCATTCCACCGCTTTCAAATTTAATTGAGTCATTAGCAGGAAGCAGGATTTGATCCACTTTTACCATTCGCATGTTGTCGCCATTCATAATGTGGTTATGAAACTCGACTCTTTCGGATATTGTGGAGCTTGCATTAATCAAATATTCATCTGTATCAGAGCTATTGGTTAATGAAAAGAATCCTGCTGTGCTTGGCATCCCAGGAATCGCGGCTCTAATTACAGGTTCAACCATAACTAAGTGATGACCAAAGCTAATATTACTCCAAAGAATTGCCGCACTAAGTGCCACAATTTTCCATATTTTTAACGACATACAAACCTCCAATAATGAGATTTGTCTATCTTACCCGATCCAAATTTAATTTGGACCTCATTTATTATATGCAGGTTCATTTGAGTCAGAAAAAATCCAATACAACACCATTGCGACCAAAATTATTGGCCAGAAAAATGACACTCCAACAAATAGCATAGTTGCACAAACCAAGCCCGCAAAGAAAATCACAGCACTGAATACACTTATAAATAAAACTAACACTAAAGCGGCGGCAAAAAAGACCACGCCAACTATCAACGCATTTGAGATTAGCCAGTCAAATCCTTCAATATCACCACTGTAAGTAATATGGCCATTGCTAAATGGGCTCATATGCCAAAATATACTCAATGCTAAAAATACCAAAATTACTTTCATTAATGATTTCATGACTATGGCCTCCTAATAACGTTTTGTTGGCATCAAAATAACCGCCAACAAATAACCAAAGATTGCAGCTGCGGGGAAAAACAAACCAAACCCAATTGTTGCCGCCCGAACTAACCACGTCGGTTGACCATAATGTGCAGCGATTCCCGCACATACACCCGACAATTTACGATTTAAATAATCTTTCGCCAAAGGTTTACCTAGATATTCTGATTTCATGATATTTCTCCGATAATTGGAGCGACTTTTAGTTGGTCGCTCACCAATAAATAGTTAATTTTAAGATTAGCCGTTTGCAACTTTTGCTTTAAGTTCTTGTAATTCAGTTTCTACTTTTGAGTCCGCTTCAAGTTTTCTAAATTGCTCTTCAAGTGACGGATTAGAAGTAACATCGTAAGCTTCCACTTGGCTTTCTAGGTTTTCAATTTTCTGATGTAACTGCTCGTAACGTTGGCTGACACTTTCTAGCTTACTGCTGTCTATTTGACGACGTGTATGCAATTGAACGACTGCTGCTTGTTCACGTTTCATTAGTGTGTTTTGTTTCTGTTTTGCTTCTGACAATTTAGTCTGTAACGAAGAAGCGTCGTTAGTAATGGCGGCAAGGCTTGTTTCAACAACATTTAGCTGCGCTTGAATTTCTGAAATTTCATTTTCACATTCAGATTTAGCAATGAGTGCCTGGCGTGCAAGATCTTCACGCTCTTTATTTACCGCAAGTTCGGCTTTGTGATGCCAGTCTGTGCTTTGAGAAGTTAACTTAGTGATTTTACGTTCCATCACTTTTTTCTCTGCAATAAACTGCGCTGCCTGACAACGTATATCAACCAATGCTTCTTCCATTTCCTGGATGATCATACGTAACATCTTTTCAGGTTTTTCTGCACTATCTAATGCTGAATTTAAGTTTGAATTTACTATGTCTACAAATCGAGTGATAACGCCCATGACGGCCTCCTATTGATACTCAAATATTCTGCTAAGCAGTTTTTGTTTTGTGTTTTTAACAATTTATTTGTTTAACTACTCTGTTCTTATTCCAATCATCGTGCCAACACATAAGTTATTGTTTTTATTTATTATTTAAAGAATCCTCCTATTATCACAATTTTAACAACTGCATATAGTGGCTAAATTAACCACCTATATAGCGCAATTGACCAACACATTTATTGCAAAGAACTGAGGCATTTTTACGTTAATAAAGTGTGATTAACGTTTTATAAACCTGCGGCAAACAATTGGATAATATGCTCCGCAAATTTATCGCGAAAACAGACCTTCCTCTGGAAATAAATGGTTAGGTAGACCAGCTCTAACGATGGATCAAAAATATGCGAAACAGCGGAAATGGATATTACAAGTAGAGGCGCTAAGTTGTTGATCAGCCGCTAATAGGTGGGGATAGTCGACCGAAATCGATAACTTAATAAGACATTAAATAATACTAATCCTAATAATTAACTAGGGTTGATTTCGTACGCTATAGAATTTTGGATTTTTGGATTTTTGGATTTTTGGATTTTTGGATTTTTGGATTTTTGGATTTTTGGATTTTTGGATTTTTG